>JBBRGZ010000037.1:0-18410 GCA_038223395.1 Chitinophagales bacterium | reverse complement strand
GGTTTTAAAAATTCTAGCATTACTGTTGATATTGCACTCATGCCACTTGAAAATACTGCACAATCTTCTGCTTTATCCCACAGCGTTAATCTATTTTCTAAAACTTCTAAATCAGGATTATTTAATCGCGAATAAATTAATCCTTGCTCCTCGCCGGGAAGTGCCTCACTTAAACCATACGCAACTTCAAAAAAACGTTTTCCCGTTTCTGCATTTTTAAATACAAAAGTTGATGTTTGAAATATCGGGCATTTAATTGCGCCTTCGCTTAATTCAGGTTTGTAACCAAAACTCATCATTAAACTTTCCGGATGTAATTTATGCTCTTCCATAATTATTGAATTTATCCCAAATTAATCAATAGTCCATAAAAAATCAATTAACCCATTGATTTAGTTGGGGTTACCCAGAATAGCAAAAATTGAAAATCGCATGTTTAGGACTTGAAATAGCTCATTTCATTACTTTTACATTTTTTAATATTTCTATTGCTTATTCCGGATTGTTGTAAAAATAGAATTATTTACATGGGTTTTAGGTGATTTTAATCTCTGTAATTATTAACTGATTTTTATGCAATACATAATTTGCATAACATGATACAATACACTAAAAAAAACATGCTTATTTGAATTAATCATGCATAAAATGAAGAAAATGTTGATACTCTCTAAAAAAACATCATCAGAAATAAATAAAAATAATGTTACTTTTTTTCTTCTGCTTTAATTCCTATGGCTTCGGTAACATTTCCGTGCACAGATATGCGCGTCCAACCTGCCGGTAAACCGCATTGTGTCTTACTTTTTGTGCCCGAAATTTCAAGCTTTAATTGTGCATTTTGAAGATTAATTGTGCCATCTGTATGCCCTTGGTCGGCAACAGAAACCGCCTTTGCAACATGCCAAGTTCCCAAAGGAGAACTCAGTGTTTTTATATTGGTATTACACACATCTTGAGCAGAGCCCATGGTAGTAAACATTGCTTTATATTCCGGTTTCCAATGCGGCATATAAGGAACGCCGTAATATTTATTTTTTTTATCGGGACAAGGCTGCGTTCCGCAACATGGTTCATCGCATAATGCACCAATTGAATCATTAATATGTATCCAAATTTTTTCATCGGATTTTAAAGGATAATTAAATGTGGAATAAAATGCATCAATAAATTCTTCATTAATATGATCGTTGTGATAATGCGGAACTATAAATTGTAGAATTACAGAATCTCTGTTTAAATTAAATAAGTGGGTAATTACTGAATCAACCGGTTTTACATCTTCGCTTACAGGACCGGTTCCACTAAATTCTTCGCCCAAATAAAAATTATTATCGTTACATGCTTCTTCACAAGGTGCATTGAAATCGCCGTAGCCAGAACCAAAAATCCAAACAGTATCACCTGTTCCTCGTAAAATAAAAATGTTGGATGTAGTCCACGGTTCTCCTTTTGCATATATCATGCTATGCATTACATATAATGCATCAGGCACAATTTCTTCCAGACCGTCAACAAAAGTTTCTTTATTGCGATTTTTTGTATTGCATGAGAATAGAAATAAAACTGAAATACAAAGTATTAATCGCATACAAATCTGTATAAGAATATTATTTTGAAAAAGCGGTCAGCAACATTTTTCCTGTTGCCTTACCCTTATCGTCAAACATTTCCATTTTTACTGAGCCTACATTTTTTGCCATATACATTACAGAATGCGAAGTGGAAGTATGCGTCATTGCTTTAACTGCTGTGTCAGCTGTATACTTCATACAATAAAATGTTCCTGCAGGAGTCGTCACGTTTTCAAATCCTTCAATTACACGATTGGTAGTTTTAACCGTTGTTGTCATTAAAACCGCGCCGTTCATTTTCATCGTCATCACATTTTCGTAATCGGAAAGTTTTTGTCCCGCTATCGGATTAGAAGGAAACTCCATATATGTATTCGACATTTCAATTGTAACGCCTTCCATAACTCCCATTTGACCTGCGGGCATCATATTACCCATATCCATATAAAAGTTATCGCCGGTGCATTTCATAGTTACATCACCTTTTGACGTACTTTCTCCCTTTTTATCTAAAATTTCAATATTAACGGTAGTCTGAATGCCGCCATCAATATCACTAACGGCTGTAAGTTCACTTTTACTCATAGAGGTTACCTTATCATTGTCATCGTAGTTTGTTAGCTCCCATTTGCTGCCTACACTCGACGGCAAATAAGATTCGCAAACATTATTGCCGGGCATAAATGAGCTCAAAACGAGCACTCCTGTTATACCTAATAGAAACATATATTTTTTCATGATAAATATTTTTTCAAATTTAATACTTTCTGCAATCATTATTTTAAAGCCTTATGCATTACTTCTAAAAGCATTTTGGCATGACTCATACTTTGCACGTTTTCAAAAACGAGCATCAAATGTTTGTCGGTTTGCTTAATTGTGCCTGTAGTTTTTCTCTCAGCAATAAATTGCATTAGTGCCCCAAAAAATTTACTATCGTAAAATACACTTTGATTATTTTCAACAAAAATGCAACGTAATTTTCTATTTTTAAATAAAATGCGTTCAAATCCTAATTCTTTAGCGAACCAGCGCAACCGAATTCCATTAAATAATTCTTCCACTTGCCGCGGAATTTTTCCGAATCTGTCAATTAATTCTGTGCGGAATAAAGTAAGTTGTTCTTCATTTTCTACATTATCTAATCTCGTATAAATACTGAGTCGCTCATTAATATTATTAATATATTCATCGGGAATTAACATTTCCAAGTCAGTATCAATTTGCACATCTGCTACAAATTCCTGTTTTTCTTCTATTTGTTCGGCAAACAACGATTTATATTCTGTATGTTTTAATTCGCGTATTGCTTCATTTAAAATTTTGTGATAAGCATCGTATCCAATTTCAGAAATAAATCCACTTTGTTCTCCACCAAGTAAGTTTCCTGCGCCGCGAATATCCATATCGCGCATACTAATTTGAAATCCACTTCCTAATTCTGCATATTGTTCAATTGTGCGCAAACGCTTTCGCGATTCATCTGGTAATCCAAATAGTGGAGGAGATAACAAATAACAGTATGCTTTTTTATTACTTCTGCCTACACGTCCCCGCAACTGATGCAAATCGCTCAAACCAAAAAAATGCGCATTATTAATAATAATTGTATTCGCATTCGGAATATCCAAACCGCTCTCGACAATATTGGTGCACACTAAAACATCATATTCTCTATTCACAAATTTCAACATGTGGTCTTCTAATTCATCGCCATCCATTTGCCCATGCGCAACACCAATATTTACATCGGGACAAACCTTTTTAATTAATGCAGCTGTTTCTTCAATATCTTTTACTCTATTGTGTACAAAATACACTTGCCCACCGCGATAAATTTCAAAATAAATTGCATCGCGAATAAAATTAATATCAAATGTTTTAAGTTCTGTTGTAATCGGTTGACGATTTGGTGGTGGCGTATTAATGATAGATAAATCGCGCGCACCCATTAACGAAAATTGCAGCGTGCGTGGAATTGGAGTTGCAGTTAAAGTAAGTGCATCCACATTTGCTTTCAACTCCTTTAATTTCTCTTTACTCGATACACCAAATTTTTGTTCTTCATCAATAATTAATAATCCAAGGTCCTTATATTTTACATTTTTACTGATAATAGAATGTGTTCCAATAATAATATCCACCTTTCCGGCAGCAAGTTTTTCAAGAGTTTCTTTTTTTTCTTTTGCTGATTTAAATCTGTTTAAATAATCTACTGTTACAGGAAAATCCTTTAATCTTTCGGCAAAAGTTTTTTGATGTTGCATTGCCAAAATAGTAGTTGGCACTAAAACAGCAACTTGTTTTCCATCTGTAACTGCTTTAAATGCTGCGCGAATAGCAATTTCTGTTTTCCCGAATCCAACATCACCACAAATAAGCCTATCCATTGGGAAATTTTTTTCCATATCTTTTTTTATATCCGCAGTTGCCTTTTCTTGATCAGGCGTATCTTCATAAATAAAACTTGCTTCTAATTCTATTTGTAAATATCCATCAGGACTAAATGCAAATCCCTTACTCGCCTTTCTTTTTGCATAAAGCTGAATTAAATCCTTTGCAATGTCTTTTACCCTGGCTTTTGTTTTGCGTTTAAGTTGTTCCCAAGCATCGGAACCTAATTTATTTAATTTGGGTGGCGTTCCATCTTTACCTGCATATTTTGTTATTTTATGCAGCGAATTAATATTTACATATAATAAATCTTTATCGCGATAAATTAAACGCACTGCTTCTTGCACCTGACCTGCAATTTCTATTTTTTCTAATCCCGAATACACACCTACTCCATGATCAATGTGTGTTACATAATCGCCGGCTTGTAATTCTGATAATGTTTTAAGTGTAATTGCATCATTTTTTGTATACCCACTTTTTAAAGTGTATTTATGATAGCGTTCAAAAATTTGATGGTCGGTGTAACAAACTATTTTTGCATCGTTGTCTATAAATCCCGATGCAAGCGGAAGCGCAACTGCTTCATATTTAATATTTGCATTGAGGTCTGTAAATATTTCGTGAAATCGCTCTACTTGTTTTGTATTACTCATACAAATACAAATGGTATATCCGGCTTTTTGATTTTTTCTTAAGTCTTCAATTAATAATTCAAAATTGCGACTGAATAATGGTTGCGGAGTAGTATCGAATACAATATTTTCTGCGCTTTCAAAATGCTTTTGTAATCCAAATTCCAATACAGAAAAATTGGAAAGTTGCTCCAGCAAATCGGTAGATTGCAATAACATTTCTTCCGGCGGATGTTCTTTAAAAGGATGGTCGTCGTCAACGTGTTGTTTACCAATGCCGCGCGATTTTTTCATTGCTTCGCCCGATACAATATGATACCAATCGATTGCTTTTTCGTATCCTGCGTTTATTACTTCAAAACAATATTTTGCATCCTTAAACCATAAGACGGTATTTGCAGGTAAACAATTAAAAATGGATGCCTTTTGGTCGTCTTTAAATTGCGATTGAATATTAGGAATAATTGTAACCTGTGCAATTGATTTTTGTGAGAGTTGTGTTGCAGGGTCAAAAACACGAATGCTTTCTACCTCGTTATCAAATAATTCTACGCGATATGGCAATTCATTTCCAAAGGAAAAAATATCAATAATTCCTCCTCGCAACGAAAATTGGCCGGGTTCATATACAAAGTCCGTTCTTACAAATCCATTTTCAACCAAAAGATCTAAAATAAAATGGGCGTCTAATTTCTCCCCTTTTTTAAGAAGAATAATATTTTTATTTAATACTTCCGGTTTTACAAATTTTTCTCCCAGTGCTTCGGGATATGTAATGATAAGTTCACCTTTTGTGGCAGAGTTGGCAATTTTATTAATTGCTTCCGTGCGTTGCAAAATGTGATTGGTATTTACCTCAATATATTCGCCCGGTTTTTTAAAAGAATCGGGAATAAAAACGATGTCCTTTTTTTCGAGGAGATTTTGCAAATCGTTTAAAAAATAAGCCGCTTCTTCTCTGTCGTTTAAAATAAAAATGTGATTTGCTGTGCTGTTTTTATAAACCCCGCAAGCAATAAAGGAAAGAGCTGAGCCTACAATACCCTTCAGATATAGGTTTTTTGTATTGTTTAACCCTATCTGTTCAATAATATTTTTCACCCGCACATCCTCTCCGGCATATTGGGAGAGTATTTGATTTAATACCATGAACGCAGCGCAAAGTTACGCAAGTAAAACAAGATATAGTCACTTTTTTATGATGCTTAGATTAACTTTTCTGACATACAATCAACAGCAACTTTCTGTTTGTTAAACTTTTATGCAAACCTTTGTGTTCTTTAAAAAAAAAATTAAACATGTCGTTATTACCCTGGCAAAATGCCATTTTATTAAATACAATAGACGAAAGCCCGACAGTTAGACGCTTCTTTTTTGAAGTACCCGAAACAGAAATATTTCAATTTACACCCGGGCAATTTGTAACGCTCGACCTTCCCATTTCCGACAGGCCGAGTAAAAGATTAAGAAGTTATACCATAGCAAGCGCGCCTGAAAATAATAACCGTTTTGAGCTGGTTGTTGTGCTGCTTGAGCCTGGTTCAGGTTCGCATTTTTTGTTTCAAAACTCAAATCCTGGCCAAATAATATCCTTTCGCGGTGCTTTAGGACATTTTGTTTTGCCCGAAATTATTGAGCGCGAAATCTGCTTCATCTGCACCGGAACAGGCATTGCACCCTTTCGTTCGATGTTATTATACCTTAAAGACCACAATATTCCGGTTAAACAGCTACACTTGATATACGGCTCACGCTTAAAAAGTGATTTATTGTATTACGAAGAAATGCAACAACTAGAACAAGAATTTCCGGAATTTCATTATCACACAACATTATCCAGAGAATTGGCAGAAAATTGGGATGGAAACATTGGATACGTACATCCACTTTACGAAAAAATTTGTGAAGGTGGAAAACGCGATATGGATTTCTACTTGTGTGGATGGCGTGCAATGATTGATGAAGCCAAAACCCGTATTAAAGATTTAGGTTATGATTCTGATAGAATAAAGCTGGAAATCTACGGCTGATAATTGCTTTGTCTTCAAGTTGTAATTTTGCCTAAACAAATGGATGCACACCGAACGCATATCAACAACATGGCGGGATTAGAAACTCTGCAATCTATTCAGCATGCCGATCGTTTTAATGCTTGGATGCACGCTCAAATTAAACCCTTTTGCAAAGGCAATGTATTGGAAATTGGCAGTGGCATCGGCAATATTTCAAAATTTTTAATTCTCGACGGTTTTTCAACGACTCTAAGCGATTACAACGGCAATTATTGTGATATTCTATCGGAAAAATATAATGACAAGCCAAACATAAAAAACATACTTCACCTTGATATTTTAGATGCCGATTTCGATAATAAATATGCAAAACTCTTTGCCACTTTCGACACAATAATCGGCTTAAATGTGATTGAGCATGTGGATGATGATACTACTGCAATCGAAAATTGCAAGAAACTACTTGCGCATAATGGTGTAATTATAATGCTTGTACCTGCTTATAACTGGTTGTTTAATGGCATAGATACTGCTCTTGGCCACTTTAGAAGATATAATAAAAACACGGTGAGTAATCTGTTTGCGAAAACCCAATTGCAAACGAAACATATGCACTATTTTAATGCCTCAGCAATTGGCGGATGGTTTATTTCGGGCAAAATCTTTAAAAATTCAGTTATTAAACAAAATCAAATGAAAATTTATAATCGCTTTGTAGGGCTTTTTAAATTTATCGACGTTTGCACTTTTAATCGCATTGGTATTTCGCTGATTGCTGTCGCTTCAAAAATGGAAAAGAATTAGTGCTTTCCAAAAATACTGCTTAATTTAACCCAAATTAATCAATAGACTTTTAAAAATCAAATAACCTATTGATTTAATTAGGTTTATCCTGAATAGCAAATAATTTGAAATCGTATGTTATTGGAATGTAACAAGTGATTTTAATACAAAATATCAATTATAACTAATTCTAATGCTTATTCCGGTTTAACCGGCTTAACAGTATTCATTTTATGTGGATTTTACTTCCTGTTATTTCCATTTTTTTAACCTATAACCTGCTGGGTAAACGCAACAAGTATTGCAATAATAATTTGCGATTAACTTTAGTTATTACTTTTTTGTTGCATGCAGTGGGCATTTTTATTGTAACTGAAATTTTAAGTGTATTTAATATCATTCAACCTAATTCAATTAAAACGGTTTGGTGCCTGGATGTTTTAATTTTATTTTTTATAACGCGTCAAAAAAAACTACCGTTTTCTTCCCCAATTAAAGAAAAAATTAAAGTTTTTTTTACAACACAACCACTCATTTTTGCATCAATTGTTTTTATATTGAGTGTGAGTTTAACTATTGCGTTAGTTGCATATCCCAATACCTGGGACAGTATGACCTACCATTTGTCGCGCGTGATGTATTGGATTCAAAACGGCAACGTAAATCATTTTCCTACCAACAACGATAGGCAATTAGGCTTAGCACCTTTTGCAGAATATTGTTTGCTCCACATAAAATGTTTAAGTACTTACGATCCTTTTTTAAATGTATTACAATGGATGGCAATGTTTTGCAGCGTTCTTGTTGTATCACTCATCACAAAAGAAGCTGGAGGAAATAACAAGACACAATTATTATCAGCTTTTATAGCCATTTGTATTCCGATGGGAATTTTACAAAGCAACAGCACACAAAACGATTATGTTGAAAGTTTTTTTATAGTTGCTTCCTTGCTATTCCTAATAAAAAATATTAAATACAAATTTCTTTTGGGTGATGATGTTTTATTTATTTTATGTTGTTGTCTCGCAATTACCACAAAAGGAACTGCACTTATTTTTCTGATTCCAATTGTATGCATTTGGCTGTTTTATATGATATACAACTTGCGTTGGAAATTTATTAAAGTTATTGCAATAGGTGTTTTTTTATTCAGTGTTTTTTGTCTCCCACATGCAATACGCAACATTCAAACCTTTAATCAACCCTTGGGTGGAAACTATGCTTTAACTAATGCAGATTTTGGTATTTTTCCCACCTTGTCAAACATGTTTAAAAATGTTTCAATACATTTAAAAACACCTTATCCGCAAATTAATAGTGGAATAGAATCGTGTGTAAAAAACCTGAGCAACTTAATTGGAATAGATGTGTATTCAGAAAACTATAACTGGAATCCTTCGTCACCTTTTCATATCGGACTCTTTTCTACGCATGAAGATGCTGCAGGAAATGCGCTGCATGTATTGTCGCTTTTTGTTTGTTTTATTATTTATTTATTTAGAAAAAATCTTAGAAAAAACAAACTCATTAATATAGTTTTGATTGCCGGAATATTAATGTTTATATTATTTTGCGCATTACTTAAATGGCAGGTTTGGAATAGCCGCTTACAATTACCAATATTTGTCTGTTTAACACCATTTCTCGCATTTATTTTATCTGAAATAAAATCGAGAAATACATTTTCTATGCTGATTTTAATATTGCTCAATTTTTCGGCAATTTTTTTATTTGCAAATCAATCGCGACCACTATTTGGAAAATCAAGCATTTTTACAACATCAAAAACAAATCAATATTTTATTAATAATGAAATATTACAAAAACCTTTTGTAGAAATCAGTGCCTTATTAAAAGAAGATTCTATAACACGTGTAGCATTAATTTCAAGTTTAGATGGCTGGCAATATCCTTTTTGGGCACTGCAAAAACAGCCTTTTTCCATTCAAATTAATCAAATACATGTAGAAAACGACTCCAAATATCTTGAGGAAAAGCTTCCTTTTAATGCCTTTAGTCCTCAAGCCATTATATGTACAAATTGCGATGCGGATTCTTCAATGTTATGGTATCACAATATCCCTTATAAACAAAAATATCGTTTCGAAAATTGGAGATTATATGAGGAAGAAATCTTACCTGAATAATTCTTCCAAAATCTGGAACGAGCGTATTTCACCGAATTCCGGTAAATGCAAACGATAATAATCTAATAACGACGTTAGTAATTTCCGCCGATCTACTGCAGAAATTTTTATTTGATCGTAATTCTTTAACTCAGGATTAATAATAGTACGCAAAACAGTGGAAACTGAATCGGAAATATAATTTGTATGCTCCGGAATATTATCTGTAAAAAGACCTTCGCGCAAATCGAAAAATGTTTTATCTGATACAGAGGGATAAAATCCTAAATATTTAGACAAAGCAAGCAGAAACCAAATATGATGATTTGCAGTATTTTTATTTGTTTCGTCTAACTCCACAAATATTTCAAACAAAAAATGAAATAATTCGGGATAAGCTTCTTGTTCTTTTATTGTTTTATTAATTACTTCTATATAAAATAACAGCAACGAACTTTTAACAATTTGAAACGGCAACGACCGATACGAATAATAAAAATTAGCATCGTTAACGCGCATAATATTTCCCGTTTCTTTATAATACACTACCAAATCTAATAAATTACCGTGCTGATAATACACAGCCTTCGACTTCGATTTAGTAGAACGCGCGCCATTTATAATATAAGTTTGTATTCCGAATTTTTCTGTAAATACTTTTACAATTAAACTCGTCTCCGCATATTTTGTAGTTTTGAAAACAATTCCGCGGGTTTTGTGCAACATGTTGTAAAGGTAAGATACAGATTGTAGGATTTAGATTTGATTCTGCTATTCATAAATGAAAGCAGGCGTGTTTTTAATTCACCATTAATATTTTTGCAACAAATGTTTCAGAACCATCTTCATTGGATGAATACACTAAATATACACCTGTTTTTGCGCGACTTCCATTGTATCCTTTGCCGTCCCAAATTGCTTGTCCACCCAAAGCTGTAGTTGCATAAATCATTCTGCCGGCAACATCTGTAATTTTAACTTCGGCATTTGCAGTTAATCCGTTAATGGCAATTAATCCTTGGTATTCAGCACGCACAGGATTTGGAAATACACTTACTTTATCAATTGTTTCCACACCCTCAGTTGCAGTATATCTGTATGAAACAATTCCACTTGCAGTGCCAAAATACACATCGCCATTTTTGTCATCAATTTCAATATTTAAAACGATATTAGAAATTAAAGGCGAGTTATCTATATTAAAATATAATAATTGTTCTGTGCCGTCTGCATTAATTAAAAATGCACCGCTGTTTGTTCCAACCCATTTTCTATTAGCGCCGTCAACTGCAATTGTATTTACAATATCGTTGCGCAATAATTGCTCATAAAATCCACCCAAGTTTACAAGTGGTTGTGTAGCATCTCCAGCTGTTGTTCCTGAAAATACTTCTGAGGGATTATAAAAAATAGTAATGCCTTCTGCAGTTCCTACCCACACTTCGCCTTGTTTATCTACTGCAAGGCAATTAATATAATTTGTGTGCAAATTTCCATTGCCCGCGCCCGAGCTTAACACTTTTATTAAGTCGTCGCTTGCATCATCAAGAGTTAAGTTTTCATTATAAATAAGAATTCCATTTCCGCGTGGCAACTGAATCCACTTTGTATTGAATTGGTCAATTTCAATTTGCCCAACTTGATTTCCAATTTCGGCGGATAAATTCGGATTGATATTTTTCCAAGTGCCATCTGCTCTTTTAATTGCTATGGGATTAACCGCACCAGAATTCGACATCCATAAATTGCCCTCGGCATCAAAAGCCAAACCCGAAACACGATATTTAGTAGTATCGCCCGGCGAACTTTCAACAAAACCCTGTTTGTATATTTTAATGCCATTGGTAATAGAATTAAATTCAAGTAAACCTCCTCCAAAAGATCCAAAATAAACATTATCGGAATTGGGATCTGCCTTTACGGTAATAAAATCGAGTGTGGTATCTAATTCCGGATATTCGAATTTATTATAGGTTATCCAGTTACCATAACTATCGTATTTAAAAAATCCATCACGATTATATAAATAATTCCATGAAGCATCCGATTCGCCCGGAGCAACATAAAGATTTCCGTTTATACTCTCCATGTCTTGCACCTTGCTCGACGCCGGGCCATTGGGTTCGAAATAAATATAGTTGTTTGCCGCATATTTTACTAAACCTCTATAACTATCTGCAATCCAAAGTGCAGATTCAGAATCAAAATCCGACTGCCAGATATACCCAAGATTTGTCGAGGATTTAACTTCCGTTACCGCTCCACCTGCATCCATCATTAAAATGCGACAAGTATCCGCCGGTTCTGTATTACCTGCAATTTGTGTTATTAAAAGTCTGGAATCCGTTCCTTTTAACTGATTTGTTTGCCATCCCTCCTCAAAAAAGAAGCTATTCCAATCAATACCATCAAAGGAGTAAACTGTATCCCCCACCAAAGAATACAACATATTATTAAATGTAGTAATAAATCGAACCGGCCCGTTTGGCAATCCGTTATAACCCGAAAAAGTATCCCACTTCGAAAAATCCTGCAAATTGGCTTCATCCAAATCTCCGCGATATAAACCCGAATCGCAGGCGGCATAAATAGCATTATTGTAAACTGTAGTTTGATTTACACGTACGTTTGCAGCAGTGTTATCTGTAAAAAAGATGGTCGCAGGACTTTCAAGTTTTTTTATATCAAAAAATACAAGCCCAAAACCACAGCTTAAAATTACTGTATCTCCTTGAAAAGCAGCATCATAGATATTTTTATCTCCATTAATATTGCCCGATTTAATAAAGGGGAAATTGTAAATGGTATTGCCCAATAAAAAATCGATATTGCTGTTTGTATAAACTATAACAAGTGTTTTATTCTCTTTTCCATAGTGTATACCTCGAATTCCTACATCAGAAAATCCCGCGGCAGTGCTGAGCCTATCGTAACTATTATCCGACTTATTATAGCTAAAAACAGAGATGCTATTCGCTGCATATACTTTGTCGCCGGCATCTACAGCAGATAAAACACCATTGTAAGGGAGATGGGATTTCCATTGCCCTATTGGAACATTTTGACCAAAAAGGACTTGAAGTCCAAAAAGCGCAGAGAGAAAAAGTAAGAAATGCTTCATATAATAGCTGCAAATTTCATCATTAGAGCAGGTATAACGCAAGAAAAGGCAAAATATTTCGGCAAGATTCTACTCTATTGGAAGTAGGGGGCTTAATTTTAGTATCTTTACCCACCTTTTTTTAGATATGGTTTGGAGAGCATTAGGAAGAATAATTTTAAAAAATCGTTGGGCATTTCTCGCGGGATGGGCAGTTATTACTGCTTTCATGACCTACGAAACAACGCAAGTTAAGCTCAGTTACGAATTCTATAAAACGGTTCCCGAAAATAATAGTGCTTATATTGATTACGAAGAATTTAAGTCCATTTTTGGTGAAGAAGGCAATGTTCTTTTCATTGGAGTTCAAACCGATCAGTTTTTCCAGCTCGAATTCTTTAATAAATGGTGTGCGCTTGAAAATAGTATTAAAAATACACCCGATATTGAAAGCACACTTTCTGTCCCAAGTTCCTATAATCTGATAAAAAATACAGCAGAACGCAAGTTTGACATACATCCCTTGGTTGTTGACCAACCAAAATCACAAGCTGAACTCGACAGCTTAAAAGAAGAATTTTTGGGATTACCATTCTATAAAGACCGGATTTATAGTGCCGATTCCAACACTTTTGTAATGCTGATTGCCATGGACCGGGATGTTTTGAACTCCCCTCGACGCATTACGCTCATTAACGAACTGAAAGAAAAAACTGAAGCTTTTGGAGCTGAATTTAATGTAGACATTAAATATTCTGGCTTGCCGTATATACGCTATTACCAGCTCTCCACCATAACACGCGAAGTGCGGTTATTTTTGATTTTGGCAATTTTTATTACCATAGTTGTTCTTTATGTATTGTTCAGGAGTTGGGATGCGGTTGTATTTCCGCTTCTCATAATTGGAAGTGGTGTAGTTATTTCTGTTGGTTTTATGTCGCTGTTGGGATATGAATTTACAGTTTTAACCAGCTTAATTCCGAGTTTGCTCATTGTAATGGGAATTCCGAATTGCGTCTACTTGCTCAATAAATATCACCAAGAGGTGCGCCGCAACGACAATAAAATGAAATCGCTGAGTTTGATGGTTGAAAAATTGGGATTTGCAACCTTTATTACCAATATGACAAAAGCAGTTGGTTTTGCTGTATTCTGTTTTACCAATGTGCGCATTCTTGAAGAATTTGGGCTAATTGCTACTATCGGTGTACTTGCAACCTTTATTATTTCGCTTATTGGAATTCCAATAGTGTATAGTTTCCTTCCAAAACCAAAAACTAAACAAACAGAATATCTCGAAAGCAAACAATTAAAATTCATTTTAGAAAAATTAGAATTGTGGACTTCCGGCCATCGTAAACAAATTTTTGTTGTAGCAATAATTGTTATTATCATTTCCATATTCGGTGCATCGCGGTTAAAGTCGCGTGGGTTTATTTTGGATGAAGTGAAACACGATACAGAAGTGTATCAAGATATGAAATTTTTTGAAGGTGTTTTTAAAGGTGTTATGCCTTTTGAAGTAATGGTTTCTAAAAAACAAACAATCACCTTCGTAAAAGATACTATCGTAAATGAACATATCGATATTGTTGAATTAGATACTATTATTCGATACGATACTGTTGTAGTAAAACGACCGGATACTTCTGGAACAAATGTGATGGGGATGGCAACACTGCAAAAAATTTCGCAACTGCAGGACACACTTGCTACCTATCCGCAATTATCATCGTCACTTTCAATTTTAGATGGATTAAAATTTGCTCGCCAAGCATATTTTAATGGCAATGCCAGATATTATTCGTTGCCTGATTTTAATTCACTTACTTCAAATGATTTAAAAGTAAAAGAATATTTAGAAAACTCCGGTCAGCGTGGTGTGCTTGAAAATAGATTTGTAGATTCAAAAGGAGAAATTGCGCGCATTAGTGTGCAGGTTGCCGACATTGGGAGCGATTCGATGCCAAAATTAATGGCAGACCTCCAGCCTAAAATTGACGCCATTTTCGATAAAGAAAATTATGATGTTAAAATAACAGGAACGAGTGTGGTTGCTTTGTCGGGATATAAATATTTAATTGATGGGTTGTTCGATAGTTTATTGCTCGCACTTATTGTTATCAGTTTAATTCTATTGTATCAATTCCGCAGTTTGCGCATGTTGGCAATTTCGTTTTTACCGAATTTAATTCCATTATTTATTACCGGAGCAATAATGGGATTTATGAATATAGCAATAAAACCTTCTACCGTTTTAATATTTAGTATCGCTTATGGGATGTGTGTTGATTTTACTTGTTATTTTATTGCTAAATACAAACACGATTTAATTCGCAACAGCTTTAATATTCCTAAAACAGTTTTGAGCAGTTTGCAGGAAGCAGGTGTAAGTATGATTTATACTTCGCTTATTTTATTCTGTGGATTTTTCATCTTTGTATTCAGCAAATTTGGCGGAACTGCCAACATGGGAATTTTAGTTTCCATCACTTTATTAGTTGCACTCTTCAATAACTTATTATTATTACCTGCGCTGATATTACTTTTCGAAAAAGGTCTCAATAAATCAAACTCCAAAATGAAAGCGCGTGCTGAAATAAAATCCTCCCGCCCATTTACTGACCTTATCAGCGAAAACGATAAAAATTCTTTACCGCCTCATAACGATGAGGAACTCAACAATTAAACCCCTCTAAAACTGAAAATAAATAAAGGGCTGCATTTCTGAACTTACAGCTTGGTAAATAATAAAAATAATTATAACCGTAGCAATTATCATTACAGGAATTGGTAAATGAGAAAACCAATTGCGATAGAGCACTTTTAAATTATCGGGTATCCAATGAATTAAATAGCCAACCAGCATCACTAAAAATACTATCCAATATCCGCTTATTATTTTAAAAAAGAGATTGCCACCAAAATGATATTGCATACGATTAAAAATTACACCTACCGTTTCCAAACTATCACTCCTAAACCAAATGCGTGTAAAACTGATAAATACCAACGTTAAAAAAATTGCAAATCCCCTATAAAAAATGGAGTTATTATTTTTAAAAGGGCTTATCCTTTCCCAACCTTTATGAACTATTAAGCCCAAACCATTCAGTCCGCCCCAAATAATAAACATCCAACTGCTGCCATGCCATAGGCCACCGAGCAACATGGTAACCAATAAATTGATATTTGTATTTACACTGTGTTTAAATTTTGGAAATAATAACGACAACAGCACAAATACCAACATTATTCCTGCTAACAAATAAAACAACCATATTTTTCCTGTGAGCAAAACGAGCACAAAACACAAAATAACAATTGAAATATAACTGCCTATTGTTCCTTTTCTATTTCCCCCTAAAGGAATGTATAAATATTCTTTTAACCAGCTCGATAAAGAGATATGCCAGCGCTTCCAAAAATCGCTTGTACTTGCAGCCTTATATGGCGAATTAAAATTTGTTTTCAACCTAAATCCCAACAAAAGAGCAATACCAATTGCAATATCTGTATATCCCGAAAAATCGGCATAAATCTGCAGCGAATATCCAAAAATCCCCATTACAACTTCAACTCCTGAATACAAACTCGGGTTTGCAAAAATCCTGTCCACATAATTTACGCCAATATAATCTGCCATAAATTTTTTGGCAAGCCCATTCAATATCCAAAATAATGCAAGTCCAAATTCTGGTTTTGATAACTTATAAGGCTGATATATTTGATACAAAAAATCGTGGGCCTTTACAATTGGCCCTGCAACAAGATGCGGAAAAAAACAAACAAAAAAACCGTAGTCAAGAATATTTTTTACCGGCGTAATTTTATCGCGGTACATGTCAATTGTATACGAAAGCGATTGAAAAGTAAAAAAGGAAATACCAATTGGCAGAATTAATTTATCTACCGAAAAATCTGTTCCAAACCAAGTATTTGTAAATTGGGAGTAGTGATTAAAAAAAGAAATGTCAGTGCCTGTAAATTGATTAATATTTTCAACAAAAAAGTATGCGTATTTGAAATAACAGAGGAGTGCTAAATTTAATATTACGCTCAATGTAAGATATACTTTCCGCCAAAGCACGGAGCGACTTTTATAAATCAATCGCCCCCAATTATAATCGCTGCAAATTGTAAATATTAAAAGAAATAAAAAAAATCCGCTAGTTTTAAAATAGAAGAAAAAACTTACCGCTAGCAAAAAAATTGTGCGAAGCGAAGGTCTTTTATATATCAAAGAATAGCCCGCCAAAACTACCGCAAAAAATTCCCAGAAAAAGAGCTGGGTAAAAATGAGAGGATGCTCCGGGTCGAAAGAAAAAATTTGTTGAACTTGTTCTAAAAAAGAATTCAAGAATTTATATTCTATTTTCCTGTGATTGAATTTGCTTCATAACTTTTTAAAATTGCTTCAAACATTAATGCGCCAATAATATGATAACCTTCCGTATTAAAATGTATCTTATCCGCTGCTGCAAGTCCGTTGGTATACCAAGTAGAAATACTGCGTATGCCACCCATCACCGAAAACATATCCCAAATAGCGGCATTATGTTTTTCTGTTAAGGTAAACAAAGCCGCGTTTGTAGCTAAACTTCGTGTATTAGATGTTTTTTTCTTTATATAATTATCGCTTATCGTTGTAAAAAGAATGGCACAATCGGGCGAAACATGTTTTACCATTTCAACTAAACTGTCGTATCGTGCAATAAAAGCCGCAGCATTAAAATCCGGATCTTGCGCATCGTTTACGCCTATCGAAAAAATAAATAAATCGGGTTTAACATCGCGTAATTCTTTTTCAAATTCGCTGCAGTGTATATACGAATTTGTGCTCGCACCATTTACACCCATTGCTGCAAAATAAAATCCGGGTTCAGAATTCTCTATACTAAATCCCCTTAAAATAAAATCATCCTGTTTGTTATCTAATTTATGTAACCGAAAGGTTACAGAATCGACAGGTACCGCAAAGGTAAAAATTGTATACCCATATTCCTGCACTTCCATGCGTTTGTAAGCAACAGGATAACCTGCATTTATTTCAAAAGTAAAACTTGCATTAAAATTGTGAAATACCTTAATAGAATTAAATGCATTGATATGTCCGTTGGGTTTTAATTGCATTCCAAAACTTGCATCAGCTTCATTATTAATTGCTGCAATTCCCGCCATGCCTAAAGGAGCACACAATTCGCTTGGAACACACCTACACCTCTGCCAAGTTCCTGTGCTCAGCGATTTATAAAATGGAGGTCCATTTGTATTTGCAGTGCGAAACGGAAAACAAAAAGCGCCGCCACCCTTAAAATTTCCCATGGCTTGAAAACTATCTGCAAGCATTTCTGACCATTGGCCTGCTTGAATATGAGACCCACCATAATGCGCAATGGTAACCCTATTGCGTGTGCCGTTTTTTAATGCATCAATTTTTTTATAAAATGCAAGTAAATTGGCGCTGTCTGTTGCTTGATGAATATAATTAGAATCGTATTTAATAAATGCATACGTTTTTTGAGCATGCAACTGCGCAAAAGAAAAAATAAATAAAATAAAAAATAAATAAAAACACTTTTTCATAAATGTGTACCCGTTTGTAAATAATTATTGTAATCACTCATTAATGCCTGATAAAATAATATTGCAATTTTGCGTGAGCCTTCCGGATTAAAATGGATATAATCACTCGATGCAATTCCCGCTTCTACCCAACTCACCATAGAATTTTTTCCACCCATACAATCATACATATCAAAAAATGCAGAGTTGGTATCAAA
>JBBRGZ010000036.1:0-18500 GCA_038223395.1 Chitinophagales bacterium | reverse complement strand
TTTGTAAAAAATAACAGCGATGTATCCAAAAGAATTAGTACAACCAATGAAAGCCGAACTTACCTAAGTAGGATTTGAAGACCTTACCTCAGCAGAAGCGGTTCAAAATGCCATTAAAAATACAGAAGGGACCCTATTATTAGTAGTAAATTCAGTTTGTGGATGTGCAGCCGGCATGGCAAGACCGGGAGTAAAAATGAGTTTGACAAACGAAAAAACACCCGATAAATTGGCAACAGTTTTTGCAGGTTTCGATTTAGAAGCAGTTGCAGAAGCAAGAAGATTCACTTTGCCTTATCCTCCAAGTTCACCAAGTATCGCTTTGTTTAAAAATGGCAAACTCGTACATTTTATTGAGCGTCATCAAATAGAAGGAAGAAATGCCATGATGATTGCTAATGATTTAATTGGTGCCTACGAAAAACACTGTGGTGAGATGATTAATAATTAATAAATGTCTTTCAATATATTTAAAAAAAGCTGCCAACCGGCGGCTTTTTTTATAGTTTATATGCTACCCCTAGGGAAATAGCGAAAGGAAAATAATATACATTTTGCACATAACTATCTGACGAAATATAATGGAGTCCAATATCGGATTCTACAAATCCATTATAATTAATATTCCATTTAATTTTCGAAAACTTTAATGCTGTATTTAGCAAAATATTAAAATGTTTTGTAAATTGATATGAGCCTGTAAAATCGAATTCACAAATAAAGTTGCGACTTTCATCACCTAACTTTCCAAAATAATATTCTCCGATTTTTTGCGAGAGATATGCAGGAATTCTGGCATACAGCATTCCAAATCCGATATTTTCTTCGCAACTAAATTTTTCAAATTCCTGAACCTTACCAAACATGGGTAAAAAATAATGACTCCGTATTATAGGATAAGCATTTAAGGAATACAAGTCACTAAATGCATGTTGCGTATAATTATACTTTATAGAAACAAGGTATTGATTTGAAATATGATAGTTTACTGAAATTTCGGTATTTACACCTGCATCAACATTTGCTGCATTATCGTTTTTAATATCAATTGGAATTGAACAGCCCATAATGAACCGAAATTCCCAAGGGGAAATGGTATCATTTTGCGCCTCAATTTTGTAAAAGGAAAAAAGAAGTAAGGAAACCAGAATATATTTCATTGTAATTGCCAACTATCAAAATTAGTGAAGATTGTATAATTTTAATCCTACGATTAACTTAAAATTGTGACTGCCATGGAAATGAAAAATTATCTTATTGAAACCTTCCAATACAACGATTTTGCCAACAAATTGGTATTAAAAAAAATTGCAGAACTGCAGCAACCATCAGAATGCATTCATTTATTCAGTCATTTAATTAATTGTCAGTATAAATGGCTAAACAGAATACTAATTTATCCTAAAATTTCTACACTAGATTGGTGGAATCCTGTTTACGTATACGAAAATTTGGAGGAAGAATGGGATAAGAGTTTACAATATTGGATAGAATTTATTAACTCCAAAACCGAAGTGCAATTATTTGAAAATGTAATATGGCTTGGCATTGGCAATGCGCCTTATGCTGCTCCTTTAAAAGATATTCCACTTCAATTAAATTATCATTCAATACATCATAGAGCACAAATGCAAGTGCTAATCAGGCAACAAGGATTAATTCCTGATTTTGTAGATTATATTGGCACGATTTATAAAAAGCTTGCTGTTTAGTTTTAATTATTTATCGCTATTTATTTTTTAATGACAGGCATATGCAATTGCTTATCGCCACTCTGCAATTGAACTATATAAGAACCTGCAGGAATTTTTCCGGCGTAAATTGTTAATTCAGATGTATTTCTGAATTTTTGTTTTAAAACCGACTCGCCCAAGCTATTAATAATTGTTATTTCTCCGCTTATAAAATCTGTAGGAATTTTAATTGTGAGTTCAGTAGAAAAAGGATTAGGGAAAATTTGAATATTCTCTTTCACCAAATCTGAAATTCCAATTTGTACATCCACTAATTGAGATACAAGCGAACTGCATCCATAATATTGATCCACAATTAATGTAACTATAAAATTGTCGGGTCCTGCATATGTATGCGTAGGAGATTCTAAATTTGAGGTAGTGCCATCACCAAAATCCCAAGAATAACCTGCACCTATAGTTGTTGGAAAAAATTGATAGTTAGTCATACCAACATTCGTAAAAGTAAATGAAGCATCGGGTGCTTCAACATAATCCGGCGCAAGTGCTGCATCCATCCAATTTAAACGCGCATCAACAAAATTGGTCAATTCATCAACAAAGTAATTATAATCAGTAACACCTAATTCTGCCCACTTTGTAAAATTACGTGCTGCCGGCTCTTGTAATAATATTTGAATTGAATCTATAAATGTGTGAAACGACTCTGTATTTAAAACAACTTCTCTTAATGAAGAATATCGGCAATACACTTCGTCAACCCACTCCGGATCTTCGCGAAATTTACTCCACCAAAACGGATAAGGCCAATATGGATGCGTAATTTCCCAAACCCAACCTTCCACTGTCCAAGGTGCATATCCACGGTCATAATCCCATGGTGGACCAATTTTTAGTTGCCCACCGTCTGCAATATTTTCTTTAAATAAAAAGGTGCTTCTTCCATAACTGTCGTAATTAGCACTAAACTCATTTACAAGCATAAAATCAATAAATGATTTAACGCCGATATATTTTCTATATCCATTTTCTGCATCTAAAAAATCAGCACTATTTAAAGCAATTTCAAAGCTATCTACATAATTATGGATATAATCTAATTGTTCCGGTTTAATTGAATCCAATCGTGGGTAAACCATTTTAAATGCAACAGGAAAATCGCAGGTTATATCATTAATTGGTAGAAATAAACTATTCCAATCGTTGGGTGTAAAGTTTTCATTTATTTCAATAATATATCCTCCTGTAAGTGCGTCGCCTGAAATATCTGTTCCATCTAATTTAGCAATATCAACGCGGTTAACATTGCGTTTAATTTTTTCCGTTAATGAAAACACACCCATGTATTCGCCATTTACAATAACCTCACAAAATTTCGTGCGAGGCGCATACTGACCCATTCTTCGACTCATTTCATATGTTAATGCATTTTTCATTAAACTATAATCGAGATATTCTGCTTTTAATATAAAATCGTTTTCTGCTGGCAGACCAAGTAGTGTTGTATCTATCTCTATATCCGCATCGTTTAACAAATCGAAATCGTAATTCTTTTTAGGGTAATAAGGTCCAGTAAATCCTTGCAGTTCAGTTAATATTTTTCCTTGATAAGCAAATATGGTATCACTTGAGTAATTCAACATTCCAACACCGTTATCTATAATAAATATTTGACCGGGGGTTTTAGGTTCGTCATAAATTTCTGCGCCATCGGTATCTAAAATAATGATAGGCAAAGTACTTGAGCTGAAATCAAAAGGTAATGCAGGTTCATTACCGAAGGTGATATCCCAAGAATACATATAACCAATATCTGCAAAAGCATAGGTATCGTACACATGCAAAGTCCAAATGCCGTTCGGATTTTGACCATTATTAATAATTCCCATATCACCCATTGGAATAAATTCGCCAGTAAAAGGCGCAGAGCCAGCAGCAATATTTGTTGCAGCATTTTTATTAAGACAGGTAGAAATAAAATTATCTCCGTCACCTCCTATTCCTCCAAATAATAAAAATGTAGTTCCGTCAGGAGCAATCAATTTCAATTCGAGGTCGGAGTCATAAGTATGGTCAAGATTTAGGCATACGGTTTCTAGTCCGAAGTCTGTATCAATAATATCTGGAAGACCGCTTACATTGATATAAAAAGAAATATCGGAACCATCGTCGGGAATTCCGGTATTTACAATTGAATTAAATGTTTGTGCAGATATTTGAAAGCTAAAAAATAGCGAGCAGCCGAAGAGAATATTTTTCATTTAATAATCTGAATGTTACCACAATATTAATACTATATGAATTAAAATTACAATTGCGGTAAGTAAGGAATTGGGCGGAAAGGACAGGTTTCAATAAAGGTATCTTGCGGCTAAATCGAAATAAAATAAAAAATCCGGCCACTTGGACCGGATTTTTTCGATTAATTTTTATTTACCAACGGTTAAAATTTTTCTTTCCACCGGAACCACCGCCATCGCGATCGTTGTTACGACTTTTATTAAATCCACCGCCGCCGCCACCACCGCCGCGGTTAAAATTATTACCACGAGGTCTTTCTTCGCGAGGTCTTGCAACAGAAACGCCAACAACCTTGCCGTCGATTTCTGTTTCATTTAAAGCATCAATAGCTTTCTGACCTTCGTCGTCACCCATTTCGACAAAACCGAAACCACGGCTGCGACCTGTAAATTTGTCCATAATAATTTTTGCTGAAGATACCTCACCGTACTCTTCAAAAATTTGCCTTAAGTCGGCATCGTTGAGTTTAAAACTCAAACCTGAAACGTAAATGTTCATTTTTTTCTAGTTTATTAATATAAAGATAATGAGTTCTAATGATTAAATCCAAGCACAGGTGAGCTAAAAATAGACACTGAAATGAACAAACGAGTAGAACTCTTAATCAAAGATACAAAATAATTTAATTCAAAATAATAATTCTTAATCGGTGCAGTTATTACTTACAGCCAAAACGTAATACTGAATAACCCCCAATGATTCTGCGGTTACATCTCCCGAAAAGCCTTTGATATTGCTGTAGCTTACTTTGGTTTCATACTTATCTTGAAATCTATTTGCCAAAGTATAATATGACCAATGCCACTGTTCTTCGTTGTAGCCGGTTTCTCGCTCTGCACCCTTGCTGCTGTAAGATTGGCAAAATCCATAGGATTCTGCATTAGCCAATAACCAATTATACACTTTTAATCCTGTGCCTGACGAAAAATAAGATGCAGAGGTGCTATTCAAATCAATATCTGTTCCCCAATGATGCCGACTAGTTCCGGGCATAGCACTGTATTGCATTATATAGGATGAAAGTTCATCATTCGACTTGAATTTAGTTTTATTATTTTTCCATTTATCTTCCCATATCCACGATTGCTCTGTAAAGGTGCGCGATGCGGAAATAATTTTTAAATGAATTCCATCCTTTTTCGCAGCTAAATACATTTTATTATAGGCCGCATATGTTTCTTGTAACAAAAACATTTTAGATCTATAAGCCATTGCTTCAGGAATTTCGATAAAGTGACTATCTGTATAATAATCGATTTTTCCTGTTAAAAAATTTGCAGTAATAAAATCATCTGTAATAGTATTGTCACCAGTATTGTTATCTGTAAAACAATACAAATTTGTTACATGTAATAAAATCAGTAATAATGAACCCATGCAATAAAATTTATGAGAGAACGAATGTAGCGAGAAAAACCTAATTTACAAATAAAAAATAATCCTCTATAGAAATTATAATGAATTTAAAAAGGCAACTAACGCATTGCGTTGCTTTTCTGATAAAGAAGTAAATGCATTTTTAGAAGATTCAGCTTCTCCTCCATGCCATAAAATGGCTTCTGTAATATTGCGTGCGCGACCATCGTGTAAATAATACGTATGCTTATTTACGGTTTGAAATAAACCGATTCCCCAAAGCGGTGGAGTTCGCCATTCTTGTCCTGTTGCATCAAAATCAGGGCGACCATCTGCAAGTCCTTCGCCCATATCGTGCAATAATAAATCGGTGTATGGATGAATTATTTGATTTGATAAAATATCAAAATCGGGATGAATGCCCGTTTCCATTTTTTCAATGTGGCAATTATTACAACCAATTTCAGCAAATATTTTTTCACCGGTTCGGACATCCTTTTCTTGTGCATTTCTGCGTGCAGGAACTGCTAGAGTGGATGAATACAAATGCATTTTTTTAACATCTGCATCTTCAATTTCCGGATTTCCTCCGTTGGGAATATCCATATATATTTTTTGTGAAGATGCAACTTCTTGATTTGGTAAATAACTTGTTGTAATTCCCATATCACCGTGAAAAGCGCCTGCAATTTGCTGCAAAATTGTTGGTTGATTCGCTTTCCAGCCATATCTTCCAAGCTCCATTTTTTCATCTATGTTGTTCCAAACATAATTTGGTTTTCCTGAAATACCCTCTCCATTTTTAGCTTGCTCATCAGCAAAATCAAGAATTGTTTTTTCCGGAATTGCTTCAAGCAAACCCAATCCAATCATTTGCGGCGCAACGCGACCTGACACCATAATATTGGCATCCATTTTTCCATAATTTAAATCGGAAAATACAATTTCAGGTTTGCGCAAATTGTATTCAACGCCGTCTGCATATTTTCCTTGTACTTCAGTATATAAAATATCGAATTCTCCTTCGCGTTTAATTCCGTCAATGGCATGGTCTTGAAATTGGCAACCGTAATTCGCATCATCTAAAGGTTCGCCGTGGATACCTTTTCCGGGTATGCTTAAACGCACGATAAATCCTTGCGATAATTCGCCCGCAATAGTTGGAGGTTGACCTCTGCCGTCTTTAAAATGGCATCCCGAACATGATTTTGTATTAAAATAAGGACCGAGTCCGTCGCGCGCTGATGTACTTGATGGCGCTTGCACCCAATTCTGATTAAAGAAACTATTTCCAACAAAAAATAATAATTCATCTTCAGAGGAAAGATTGGGAGCCGGCAATGCAAATGCATTTACAGTTTGGTCAAACACTGTTGTTTCGCCACCTGAAAAAATAGAATCATCTTGTTGTAATACCTCGTTTGATATATCGTCTGTATTAAAATAAACAAAACTAAAAATTGTAATAAACAGAATGATTACTCCTGCTATTCCAATTGTTTTTTTATATTTTAATGCAATTTTTATCATTTAATTTACATCGTTAATATCTATTGTTAGCTTTAATCCATCTGCAACTTTTGCAAATTGATTTCCTAATTTTTGCATAGATAATACTCCGGTCATAACTGCAGGTCTTTTATCTTCCAAAACAATTGCCTGATCAAATGGGTGATAAATATGAAGTAAATCGTCCATACATGTTTTAATTTGATTTTCTGTTTCTACATAAATACTTGGGTTGGAAGCTTTAAGTAAATCGCCAATACTTTTTACCTGTAATGTTGTTTTATCTATGCGTATATAAGTGCCATAAAAAATATCAATAATACCTCCAAGATTATTTACTAAATCTGCTTTTGTATTATCGCTAAAACAACTCTGTTCGTCTTCTTGGTTTTTATTATCGTAGGCTGTAAACATTCTTTCGCCAGCCATCTCTACCTTGCTTAAAACGGCCATCCCTGTCAATATTTTTTGAAGTGCAACATTTGTTTCTAAATTTTCAAAATCGTGACGATAATTTTCTCTGTCGCCCTCTTTCCATTGCTCTGTTAAATACCGCAGATTATCTATTAATAATTCTGTTGCAGCTTGCAAATACAACTTTCTGCGATTGGCGTTTTTGGCTTGCGGTAAATAATCAGAATAAGGCCTTGCTCCTGGGCCGTCGGCTGATAAATCTTGTCCCCACAACAAAAATTCAATTGCATGATATCCTGTACTGATATTTTCTTCTCCACCTTTTTCGTTGAGCGAAATGAGCAAATCTTTAGAAATTTCGGGATACACAGTAAGGTTATTAATGATGCCCGTTTGATATTTAGCTTCAATATAATCCACATAAACCTCGTCCAGCGGCCAGGCGTTTAACAATCCCTCAACGCCGGTTTTTCCATTGTCGATGGGGCCGTCGTAAAAACGGAAGGCTTCGGTTTTTCCATATACTTCTCTTGCCAATTTCCAAGCTTTTTTAGCTGATTCTTGAGTTTCGGGACTTGGATTAGCCACAAAGCTGTCTATGGTTACTTTCAGCAACTCGGCTGTGCTCAACGCGTCGCTATAGGTTGCAAAAACTATTTGAGAATACCCTAAAATAACTTCTTTTGGAACGTCTTTTTTTATATACGTTTCTGATTTACAAGAGATTAATGTTGAAATACCGAGAGAAAAACACCCAGCTAATAACAGCATTTTTGAAAATATACCCCTGTTTAACATCCCCATTAGATTATAATCATTCTAAATAAGGTACAAAAGTAATTCAAAATAGCTTCGAAATTCAATACCTCAATAAAGGTATTGTACTATTGAAAAGCCCCAAGAACATTGATTTTGTGAGTAATAACAGATTGTTTAGGCGTTTAGATTTTTCAATATCTAAGGCGTATGCGGTGGACCCGGAAATTCGGGAGCTATTTTGTATTTGATGCGGAGTAAATCATCATATTTATCGCAATAGGTGCCAATACGGTGGATTGTTGCAAGAACCTCATTATCATCCAAACCATTTACTTCGCGAATTTCTTTGATATATGCCCATCCATTGTAGATGGTAAAAGCTACGCTAAACATCTTGTCGTTGTATTCGAGCAATTCTCTAAAAAAATTCTCTTTATTTTCGAATGGAATTGGAATTGCCGGAGCCACAACTTGAAAATATGCGCGATCTATTTTTTCATCATACCAAAGGTCAATCCAAATTTCTGCGCTGCCTTTTTTCATACTCCATTTTCCCGGTATTACACCGCGGGAAGTTTCTGGATTTACGCCCAAATTAAACAAAGCGCTTTCAATCATTTTATAGTGTTCGGTTAAATCCATAGGTGAGTTTTAATGAAGAGAATTATTTATCATCTCTAAAAAACCAGTTTTGAATTGAAGAAATATCTCTAAATTCAACAGGTACATTTTTTACATTGATGTGCACTGAACGGATAAATAACCAAGATTCTACTTTGCGTGGAATGTCTATAGAATATTCGCCGGGTTTATATGGAATATCGTTACAAATACAATATTGACAACCGGAATTATTTTTTTCATCAAATCCTTTATACACTAAAGTCATTTTTCTAATGTCTAATAATTTTTCATTAATTGTATCTGCAATGCGAAACAAATCAATTTTATAATTGTAACCCATTGGTTCGTTTTGACTCAATATCCAGCAGCTATCTTTTTTTGAATAATCCAATTTTGTAAATACGTATTCGAGATCTTTTTTTGTAGTATCGGTAAAAAAAACGGAATTAATTTTTGCACCTAATTCGGAGTTTGTCAAATCGTGCCCTGACACATCAACAATTGTAAATCTAAATTCGCTATAATTAGTGCTGTCTTGTGCGAATACAAAATTTGGGGTTACACAACAAAGAAGGATTAAGAAAAGATTACGCATATTATTTAAAGTTCAGTAATTCGGAGGTATTTCCGGCAATTTCGAGACCGGCATTTCTGCCTGCATCATTAAAAATAATAGTATTGGTTTGTTTATCGGTAAGGGTAATGTGGATAACGGCATTCATGCTTTCTTTTACTCGGCCATCCATAAAACCCAAAACCGGAGAAGCCAATTCAGCTCCTTCTGCCCTTTCGGCATCAATTTGCAATATAAATTTTTTGTCTTCGAGCAGAATTTTAATTTCTTTATCGTTGAAGGATAAATGCTTCATTTTTGCTCCTGTGTAGGTTGCAAATTTATGGAGTTTACCATCCAGTAAAAAGGCACAAATAAATCCTACAAATGCACCTGTTAAAAAGGGAATTTTAGCAACTGAAAATTTAAATGAAGTATTAGGTTTTGAAAAATGATTACTCTGCATCCAAATCCAGCTTGATGGAAAAGATTTACCCCAATCTTTTTCTAAATATCCTCTTCCACCATTAAAATCTATTTCTTCATTATTGATATTGAGTTTACCTGTCACATTAAAATCCATGCTTATAACCTGATGGTAACATTCCATAAACGGAACAAAACTATACCAACCCATGATGCCTGGTGCTGTCAGTTTTTTGGGCCACAAAAATTGCTCATCAAAGTGTAAAAGTCCTTTTATTTTAGGAAGGTCTAATTTTAATCTTTTAACAGAAAAACTATTTTCCTGAATATTGATTTTAAACTTTTTTGAGTTTGGACGAAAATCACGTTTATCGAATTTAAAATATTCTGCCGTTAATTTTTTCCCATCCAAAATCTGAATAAAAGATTGCGCAGCACCCTTTTCATCCATAGCAATGCCCGGAATAATTGCTAATGCATGTGATTCCGTTCTGTCAACTACCTTATAATACCAACCTTCAAAAAATGCCTTTTTCTTAAACCATCCATGATAGTTTTCGTGATTAAAAAAGGCTTTTGTGTAGGCTGTTAGTTTCGACATGTATTTTTTGCTTGCAAGGAGTTTTCACGCAAAAATGATATTAAGTCAAATAATTATTGTTTAATAAAACTCGAACCGTAAATACCAGTATCTGTTTTTATTTTCAATCCATAAAATCCCGCCGGTAAATCTGCAACAGAAATTGTTTTTTCAAAATTATTAATAGATACAACACGAATTAAACGGCCTGCAATATCAATAATTTCTATTGATTCGATATTTTCTTTTCCTGTTAAAGTGATATTATTAATTGTTGGGTTTGGATATATTTTTATTTGATTTGGATTTAATTGCTCAATGGATTCATATTGAATAAAAAAATCTGAAACATATCTTGGCATTAATTGATAACCTTCGGTATAGGGCAAAGTGCCATCAAATTGCGACCCAAGACCTTTAATTTCAAAAACACCAGGGGCATAAATACCATCATAACCAATATCAGTTAATGATTTTGTTGATAGCTCAGTATTGTCATCAATTCGAATTGTAAAGGTGGTTGTGCCATCTGACATCTGCACGTTAAATGAAGTTCCATCACCAAGCCATTGTGAAGGGTCAACAAAATTAAAAAGGCCAACAAATAAATTTACTAAATCAGATTCTGTTGATTCGTTGATATCTGTTACATATGTTGCCGATTTTAATGCATTGCCACTACTAATAAAAAGTAGGGTATCAGGTTCAATTTCAGTTAATCCATTAAATTGCGCAATTGCTCCCTGCACTTTAACTTTATCGCCTTCTGCAACTGTGTAACCAAATGTTTTTGAAAAACTAAATACATTTATTCCACCCGTATTATCAATTAAAGTAAATTGCATTCCGGGGCTATAAATATTCACGCCATAAACTATTCCGGTAAGTTCAACTAAATCGCCATCGGATAAAGCAACACCATCTGCATCTTCATCAGTAACATCAACAATATCGTGAACTGAATATACAGGAGGCACATCATCATTATCAGTAATATTTATTTCAAAATCTGCAATAGCGCCAATTACACAAGTACCGGAAATTACTGTTAAATTCATTAAAAGCATTTCGGTTGGTTCTGTTATAACATCATCATTAATAATAACATTAAAAGATTGTGATGTGGTACCTCCTGCTGTAAAAGTATATTCAACAGGTAATGCAAACGTATAATCAGAACCTGCTGTCATAGTTGTTGCACCATCAAGATACATTTGTAAAACACAATCGGCAGATTCAGTTAATTCAATTGTTCCGGTTACTGTTCCAATGTTTTCATTTTCGGTTGCACCAATAGTTGTAAAAGAGGCAACCGGTGGAGTAACCAATTCATTATCCTCAATAGTAATTGTAAAAATTGTATCGGCTCCTGAAGAACATCCAACACCACTTGCAAGTAATATTATTCCAATTTCAGTGCCTTCGGCAACAACATCATCCACTAAACCATAAATTACAGTTTGAGAAGTAGGTCCACCGGCAACAAAATCCAAGGTAAAACCGAAAAGACCATAATCAAATCCAGGAGTTGCAGTTGCAGCGTCTCCATATCCAAAATTAATTGTGCAATCTGCACTTTCTGATAAACTTACATCAAAAGAACCTTCTATGTCACCTTCATTTACTGTAACAGCAGTAACATCAAAAGTATAGGTTGGAAGCGGAACAAATGGTCCTGCACTAATTGCAATGTCGTCAATAGCAAACTCATCTCTATTACCAGCGCCGCTCACATCATCACCTTTCCAACGCATATAAAATACTGCACCGTCTGCAATTGAAAGTGCCGAAATTGTAGACGCTTCATTTGTTAAATAAGGTGTTAAATCACTCGCCTCCGGTGAAGTATAATCTAAAGCCGGTACATTAAAATAGGTAGCATTATCGTAAGAGTAGGATACATTGAAACTATTTGCTCTGTTTTGGTCATTTAACACATATAAAGTATACGCTAAATCTAATGAGCCAATGGTTTCGCCTGTATTATTTTGCAATTTCAAAATAAAGCTTCCTGGAGTAAAATCCATATCAACCGGCTGAACCATCAACCCCTGATTTCCTAAAATATTAACGCCGTAAACGCCGCCAGTAGTGACAATTCCCATAGTTGTTCCTCTCGCAAAATCGCCTGCAAGTGCAGTTCCCCCAAAATCTACATCGCCCTCAGAAAATCCTATGGCACTCCAAATATCAGAGTTTAGCATACCAACGCCACCACCTGGCTGAAAGCCTGCACCGGCAAATCCGGTAAAATCGATAGTTACCGGCGAAGCCAAAGCCGGAATGCTGAGTTGAGCTTGCACGCATATGGTAATGCAAGTAATAATAGTAAGTAGTATGAATTTTTTCATGTTTATATATTTGTATTCTGTCTAAATCAGAAGTCAAATTTAAGAACATTTTGGGAAAACATGATGTTAACGGAACTTCAAATCTATGTAAAGGTTAAATACGTCGTTTTGAATAATTAATCTTAAAAAAATTTGCTTTCTTAGGAGTTATGCGGATATTTGAAAAAATTATACAATCTCCAATATTTGGAATATGATTAAAAATAGCGTTTTACCGGCCACAGGAAGTTTATTATTAAGCGAACCATTTATGTTGGATCCTAACTTTAAACGCACCGTAGTTATGTTATGCGAGCACGATGAGGATGGTGGAACGGTGGGATTTATTCTCAACAAACCTCTCGAAATTAAAGTGTGTGAAGCTTTATTAGATTTTGATGATGTAAAAAACGAACTTTTTTATGGTGGACCAGTTGCGCAAGATACCTTGCATTATTTGCACAGATACGGCGATTTAATTGAAGACAGTATGCAAATTATTGATGACATTTATTGGGGTGGAAATTTTGAACAGCTTGGTAATATGTTAAAAGCGGGAACAATAGATCAAAAAAATATTAAATTCTTCTTGGGATATAGTGGATGGAATGCCGGGCAATTGCTAGACGAAATGCATGAAAATAGTTGGATTGTTACGCCAGCAAAAAGTCAATATATTTTTGATATTCGCAATAAAGAATTATGGAAAACGATTTTGAATGATTTGGGTGGTGAATACAAACAAATAACAAACTACCCTGAAGATCCAAATCTTAATTAAGAATTAATTTATTCGTTTGAATTACACAATAAATACCTTAAATAATATCCTTTTTACAAACCACAGCCCCAAAACTTTGCGACTTTGCGGCTTTGCGTGAAAAAAATCGAATTACAAAATAAATCTAAAAATAAACACCTTAAATAATATTCATTTTTCAAACTACAATCCTAAACTTTGCGGCTTTGCGTGAAAAAAATCGAATTACAAAATAAATCTAAAAATTTCACGCAAAGCCGCAAAGGCCGCAAAGGAACAGCCGCATTGGCGTGGCTATAAAAGCTAATTTTTAAGTTGGCTTATATTAAAAACTTTTCCTTCTCCTATAGCATAAATTTTATCTTCTTTTTTTGATTTTACAGATACAAAACCTGTAAACCTTCCAAATGCAGGCAATGCAGCAAAATTTTCGTTAAACCAAAAACAAGGTAAGCGCAATGATTGTTTTGCTTTTCCATGCAAACGAATTCCCGGATGAATATGTCCGTAAAAATTTAAAACTTGTTGTTCGGCAGCAGGAAATTTATCGTGCGTAAATAAAATATTTTCTATTTGTAATTTTTCTTCAAAGCATGCAATCTGTGCGCTGGAATACCATGCTTTATCAAGAATATCATGATTACCAATTACAAGGTTAAATACTAGGTTTTTGCGTTTATTTCTCCAAATTAAAAAAGTGTTAAGTCCATCATTTTCTTCGCTGTGAAACATATCACCCAAAAATAAAATTTGTTCAGGTGCAAAGGTTTCAATCAGTGTATCCATTCTTTTTAAATCATTATCAATTATTCCTGCGGGGATGGCGATTCCGTTTTTGCGAAAATGGGCTTCCTTAGAAAAATGTGCATCGGCAATGATGAGCATCCGTTTTTCAATCCAGAATATTGCTCGTAGTTCTGATAGAATAAAATTTTGGTTGAAGTGTTTTAGTTGCATTTATACATCAAAATTAAAACTAAAATAAGGATTGGAGGATGTAATAAATTGTAGATGTAAAAAAAATTGATTTTTCAACACAATAATGCGATTTCTGTCCCTATTACCATGCTAATCAAATTAAGCCCATCTACATCAATTATTAAGTTTATTTTTTATTGAAAATTGATTAAGTTGGGCTAGATATTTTCCATCACCATTTTTTTAATTCTATCGCTTAATTTTTCAGATGTGAGTTTATCGCGTAAACTATCCACTACTATTGGAAATGCGAATGGAGAAAATTTTTGCGTAAAGCGCAAAACGATATCGCTTTTTTGGATACGTAAGTATGCTGTGCGCAAGCGTGCATTTTCCATTTGGTCGTATAAAATTTCGTCGTAGGCTTGTTTTAACAATAAATTATCAGGCTCGTATTCGCGCAACACATCAAAAATAAGTTGTGATGAAGATTGCAAATGTCTTGAGCGCTTTAGTTCGCCGGGATAACCTGTAAATACCATCCCAGAAATAATTGAAATGTCCCTGAATTTTCGTCGCGCCATTTCAGTCGCATTTACTGAATTAAATAAATCAGATTCCAGGTCTTTTAGATTAAAAATGTTGCGAATTACGTCTTCATTTATTTGCATTTCTTCGCTACACAATAATTCAAAACCATAATCATTCATAGCAGTAGAAATACTCATTGGTTGCATTCGACTTAACCGAAAAGCAGTTAATCCCGCCATTACTTCATGCACAACGCGACCTTCAAATGGGAAAATAAAAATGTGCAGTCCATCTTCGCTTTTTGTAACCTCAATTAGAATTTGATTTATTAATGGAATTTCTGAGCGATATTGTTGGAGAGATAAAAGCGGCTGCAGCATTTCAAATTCGATGTTATGTAATTGATGCTGAGCAGCTTCTCCTAATTGCTTGCGCATTAATTCGGCCATATATCCCGACAGTGGCATTCTTCCTCCCATATACGATGCTGTTCCTGCCTTTTGTTCCTTTGTTTTTCTCACAAAGGCAGTCATATCTTTTAGCATGACAAATTCAAGGCACAAGCCAGCAAACCAAAATACGTCGCCGGGTTTAAGAGATGCAATATAATATTCTTCAATTGTGCCTAAAGTTCCGCCTTTAATATATGCAATGCGCACAACCGGATCACTTACAATTGTGCCTATTTGTAATCGATGTTTTGTTGCGGCATTTCTATTTACAATGCGATAAAGATTATCCACTTTTGCAACCTTAATAAAATCGTCGTAAGCCTGAAAAGTATTTCCACCTTGCGTAATACTTTTTATCAACCAAGACCATTCAGCTTCATTTAATAAATAATATGCATGTGTTGATTTTACTTCGTTATAAATTTCTTCACCATTAAATCCGCCACCAATAGAAAGTGAAACTAAATATTGAATTAATACATCAAAACACATCACTGCGGGCTCGCGTTTTTCGACGATTTGTTCTTTAATTGCTTGTTTAATTGCTGAAATTTCTACAAGTTCTAACGCGTGTGTCGGAACAAAATATATTTTAGAAATAGCACCCGGCTGATGACCACTTCTTCCTGCGCGCTGAGTAAATCGTGCAACACCTTTTGGCGAACCAATTTGGATTACCGTATCAACAGGTCGGAAGTCGACACCCAAATCCAAGCTCGAAGTACATACAACCGCTTTTAATGAACCTGCGTGTAAACTTTCTTCCACCCAATCTCTCACCTCAGCAGATAAACTGCCGTGATGCAAAGCAATAAGTCCCGCTAAATCTTCCTGAAAATTTAAAATATGATGATACCAGATTTCCGCCATTGCTCTGGTATTTGTAAAAATTAAAGTTGTAGTTGCTTTATTTATTATATCAACTATGGAAGGCAGTAATTTTAAACCAATATGTCCCGACCACGGCAATACATCTATACTTTCCGGCAATACCGTATGGACTTCAATTTCTTTTATTTTTTCGGAGCGGACGATGATTGCATTTTCGTTTGCCATTTCCTTTCCAAGCAAAACTTCCAATGCTTCAACCAGATTTCCTATGGTTGCACTAATTCCCCAAGTGCGTAAATTTCTGTTTTCATTTTTAATAATTCCGCGCAATCGCGATAAAGCAAGTTCAACCTGAACTCCCCGTTTACTTCCTAATAATTCGTGCCATTCATCAATAACTACACATTCTAAATCGAGAAATAATTCTGCGTAATTATTGCCACATAATAATACGTGCAAACTTTCGGGAGTAATGATTAAACACTCAGGCATATTGCGCTTTTGAGCCTGTTTTTTTTGGGAAGATATGTCGCCGGTACGGAGTTCTACACGCCAATTTAATGACATGATATCGCAGGCATCTTGCAGTGCATTTCTAATATCCTTTGCAAGCGCGCGCAGTGGCGTAATCCATAAAATTTTTAAGGTTGAAGATGATGTTTTATTAGCAGTTATTTGTGCTTGTTTTAGCAACGCTTCAGCAACAATTGGAAGAAACATGGCGTACGTTTTTCCGCTGCCGGTTGGCGCATTTAATAATCCGTTGTAACCTTCGTTGTATGCCTGTGCGAGTTGTTTTTGAAAATCGTATTGTAACCAAGCCTTTTTGGAATACCAACTGTCAATAATATTAAAATAGGCCTCCAATATTTTAAATTAAACTGTAAATAAAATGATAAAAATCAGAATCGAATATTCAATTGTTCTCCGAGTGCTTTAAATTTAAGAAGCCATTTTTTATAATCAGCATCTCCCATAGATTTGATAAACTTTTCGTTGCCAATAAAATCTTTTCCAACTCTAAAAAATTTATTTTGTATTTTCCATAAACGAAATTTGAGTTTAAGTTCATTCATTTCGATAAGAATTTTACTCAACATTTCGAGAAAAGGGATATCATGCACCTTATAACTCAATTCATTTACTAAATCGTATAATTTTTTTGAAACTGCAAAAGCAATATTTTCTGTATCTAAATCAACCTTCCACCGCAAGGCTTCATCCACCATAAGTTCAAGTCGGAAAATATTGGGTTTTGCTGCAATAAATATATTTTTTATCTCGGAGTTAATAACTGCGCGCGTATTTACTTTGAGCACTTCAGGTATACTTCTTTTTTGTTGCTGCAACATATTTACTAAAGCGTAAGTGCTTTCATAAATGCGTCTGTAAGCATCTTCTGCCGCATCCATATCTTTTTGCAATAGCATATTAACGATGCGCTCCTGCTCATCTTTAAATAAATCGTTAAAAGAAAAGGATTGTTTTCCAAAATTTTCTTTAATAATAGAAATCACATTACTTAAATCACTTTTGCGAAAGGATGCACGAATATTGAGAAACATTTCCTCCAGCTTTTCTTCATCCATATCTTCAGCATAGCCGCCAATAATATTATGCTCGCCAAGATATAATGCTGCAAAAGAAAAATTTTCTTCCGCATAAGTATATTTAGACGACAGTGCAATTTCGCCAACTGTAACAACCTGATTTCCCGCTCCCAATTTTTCAAAAAAGAGGTTCGACAATTTATAATTGTATATTTCTAATTGCTCAGGCACATCTTCAAACACACTTTTAATTGCGTGATGCATACCTACTTTGGTAAGAGTGAGACGCTGTGTTCTTATTTCCTCTTCATACATTTCAGCAGCATTGGCGTACATTTCAAGATTTGATGGCGCAAGCGCAAGCAACTTCAAAAAATCGTCGTATAATTTTATATTGGTTTCATTTTCTGCAATTTGAATTACGCGATCGGCATATTGCAAAATTTGTTTTGTTTCTATTCTACTTACTTCATCAAAAAACCAACCACAACTTGTAAACATGAACATTGCATTGCGTTGAATTTCGAGCAGTCGGATTAATTTTATTTTGTTTTCCTCATTTATCGGCACGTTGCAATACGTTTCAAAAAATTGATGGATTATTTTTTCATCTCTATTTTGAATAATTTCAATATAATGATTTCTGAGTGCCCACGGATTGGAAGTAAATTCAGAAACTTTTTTTTCAAAAATAATATCTACGTGATCTTTTAACCAATTTAAAGCATTGCGCAAAGGAGCGCGCCATTTTTGATTATATTCCGGATGCCCGCCATCGGAACAACCGCAATTATTTCTCCATCGTTCAATACCATGCACACAACTCCAACTGCTGTTTTCAATTATTTGAATTTCAATTTGAGGTGGAAAAAGTGATAAATATTCAGCGTAATTTGTCAGTTTAACTTCATC
>JBBRGZ010000035.1:0-18568 GCA_038223395.1 Chitinophagales bacterium | reverse complement strand
TGAAGTAGGAGAATTTTTAGGAATTGTTGGCAGTTCAGGAAATTCTACAGGACCGCATTTGCATTTTGAAGTATATGATGCAGATGATAATTTAATTGACCCCTATGCAGGCGTGTGCAACGATATTAATGCAGAAAGCTGGTGGGCCACTCAACCTGCTTATGATGTGCCGGGAATAAATAAAATTCAGACACATGATAATGTACCGGATTTTAAAATTTGTCCTGAGGTAGAAGATTTACACGCTAAAGATGCATTTATGGCAGGCGAAAATATATTGTGCGCGATATACGCAAAAGATCTTGGAGAAACTGATAATTGTCATCTTACAATTGAAAAGTCTGATGGATCAAATTGGTATGATTGGGATTTTGCTCAAACAGAATTTTATGTTGCTTCGTATTGGTATTGGACTTTCACTTTGCCAATAGACGCACAAGACGGATTTTGGAAATGGACTTGCACCGTTGCGGGAAATTATTATGAGCACCAATTTCTTGTAGGTGAATTACCTGCAGCTATCCAAAATGTGGTAGCAATTAATTCTGCTTTCGTAAATAATAATAGTAATAGCATTGATGCACATTTAAATGCGAATTCTGCTTTCAGCGCTGTAATTTCAATTATTAACAGTAACGGTCAACTTGTTTCAACGCAAAGTACAGAAATAATAAATGGAGAAAATATTATACAGGTGCCTTTTGAAAATGTAGCAGCAGGAATTTATTTATTAAATATAATGGATAAAAATACCGGTGCAATTAAAAGCATTAAGTTTTTACAAAAATAATTCCTTCAAATCAAAATATAAAAGTAGTGCCTTTTGTTATTCTTTAATAAAAGGCACTACGTGTTTTTGGCCGAATTTATCAAAGTAATAAATAAAGTAAGTAGCAGCTTCCAGATAATCTATTTTCCTACTAAATGTATTTTGTCCTTCATGAATTAGAATATTTTCTTCACTCATTTTTCTTCCTAAAACATCACAAATAACAAGTTCAACATTTTGATTTTGATTTACATTGATAGAAAAATTTAATACATTATTTGTTGGATTTGGGAAAACTATAAATGCAGGATTGCCATCGCCATCAACACGGATTGCAATTGTTTCGCTGTATTCTGCCGAGCCATCAAAGTCAATCATGTTTAATCTGTAATAATTAATGCCTTCAATCGGATCATCATCCAATAATACATAATTTAATTCCGCTAAAGAATAACCGGCAGCTTCAACCATTCCGATAGAATAAAAATCGATAGCATTTAAACTTTTTTGCACATCGAACCAAGCGGAATTAATTTCAGTTGCTGTTGCCCAATGCAATTCATTTTCAATACCATTATACCAGCCTGTAAACGACAATAAATCTATTGGCAATAATAGACATGCTGGAGTTGCTAATAGTAATTCCGCTTCATCTGCACCAATATCCGGAGCAGTACCGGCGCCTAAGTAGCCGGGATTGCCTTGGCGAATTGTGCCCTCGTAATCGGTAGTAATTAATGGTACTGCAATATTAACTGCGTGGCTTTCGGCGTAATCAGTAGTTCCAGGAAGGAGTTTTAAGTTGTTAGGTAAAACGACGCCCCCTGCAAAATGCGGAATATCATAAAAACTCCCATTTTCTCTGGTTCCACCACCACCAAGCGACATATAATATTTATATGAAGTAATATCAGAAGCAGTTAAAATATTAAAACAGGGATCGTTATTTAAATTGAATGGAACACTTGTAGTTGCGCCGCTGTATGCATAACCATTTTTAATTGTACCGGTAGTTAAACCTTCCACATATACATAATTATAGGAAGCAGGATTGATATAATAGAAATTATTATTGGAAGTAGCTGCGATACTTGTTGTAGCAGGTGCAGTTCCGGCAGCGCCAGGTGTTGGTTTCCGAACACATGAGACCACTCCAGTTCCTGATGCATTTGCATTTACATAAATAATATTGTTACGTAAATTAAGTAAACCGGCTCCGTGGTAAAATCCACAAACTCCAAATCCGCTAGCACCTGAAATAATGCCATTTTGACCCAAGGCAATTGTGTTATAATAAGCATTGTATGAGCTTCCGCCTGCAGCTACATAAATTCCATTAACGGCGGTATTATTCGTACTTGCTGAAGCATATAATCTTTGAATAAAATTATTATAGATATTATAAGTGGTTGTTCCAGAGGTGCCATAAATTCCAACAACAAAATCATTTCCAATACCTGAAATTTCATAAATATGATTTTTATAAATCTCAAGTACTGCCGAATTAGGAAATAAATATAATCCTACTGGATTTGAACTTCCACCAGCATTTGTGTGATGTACATTACCTATTATACAATTGTTAATATATAAGGTATTGGCTATTGCCCCTCCTCCTAAACTAATTCCGTAAAAATCTAAAGGACTTGTGCCTGATGCGGTAATATTATCGATTGTATTAAAATTACAATTAACATTAGTAATTGAATAAACAGAAATTCCGCAAACATGAGCAGAATTTCCTGTAGATGAAATACCACTTACTGAATTTCCTGAAATTGTAAAAGATTGATTTAATGATGTAGATATTGAATTAAAAGAAGCACAATTTATTCCAATTGCATTTGATGTTGATGCAACATTAGAAACTGAATTACCTGTTACAGAAGAACCAGTCGGCATATTATTTACCATAATTCCGGAAGTCCAGTTTGTAGTTCCTGAACCTGCAATTATATTTGACACTGTATTATTCGAAACAGTTTTAACTGCCGCACTGTTGGAAAAATTGCAAAAAATTCCTGATACATATCCATTTCCCAAATTGGAAACAGCCAAATTATCAATTATATTGTTTGAAATTACAATAGTGCTCCCTGCTGCACTTCCTCCGGTATTATTAACGTAACCATACATAGCACCGGAAGCTGTTGTTGTCTTAATATTATTCAACATTATGTTTCCTGAAATAATAGTATTTGGAGAATTTGTGTTATCGTAAATTAAATAAATCGGGCTTACTGAAGTGCTATTAATTGTATTATTCGAAATATTATTATTGGAGATTTGTAAGGTGGTTACATCGAATTCGTTATCAATTCCATAAAATGAACCCATGGCACCAACATCAAAATTGCAATTCTGAATAGCATTATTTGTAATGCTAATGTTGGATGCTCCAATATTAGCATTACCTGTTTTTATGGCAGTAGTAAGGTAAGTTACTGCGCCTTGTGATAGTTTTATTGAATTATTTGAAATTGTAATAGATTGCAAATAATTTGCAACAGCATTAGAACAAGATATAAATATGCCATAAAGTGTATATCCGTGGAATCCACCACCTGCAAAATTATCGATTACATTATCTCTTATTTCCAAATTATTGTTATAAACTGCAAAAATCGCACTTGCTCTTTCATTGCCAGCACTATTTCCAAAATTCTGAATAGTGTTTCCGGATCCGGTAATTCCTATCTTATTGTTCTGATCAAAATATGTATAAGGTGAAATTGCATAATTATATCCTGCAATAACAATTCCGTTATAACAATTTGTTATTGTATTTCCATAAAAAGAATTATTGTCGCTTCTACCTGACACGGCAGATACACCAAGAAACGTAGTTAGTGCAGTGCGTGTTGTATTGCGCATGATAATTCCTACTGAACCGTTTTCAAAATTTGTTGGTCCGGTATTATAATTTGAATTTTTTAAAGTAATTGTACAATTACGAATGATATTATTTTGACAACCATCCGTTCCTGAATTTTTAAATATTCCATAACCAAATTCCATTGTTCCCGGAGCAGCAACATTATTGTCTCTTAAATCTATACCATCTAAAGTAATATAATCGGAACCGTTTAAAGTAAATATTCCATCTGCTTTGGTAATTCCTGCAGTTAAACTAACGGTTCCCACCGGAGCATAAATAATAGGATTTGCACCAACGCCATTTTTAATAAAAGTAATTGTATTTGCAGCTGTTCCGGTTTTTGTTAAATTAATTCCGCCAACCGGAGCAGTTTCAGTATGTCCTGCAGCAACATTACACGTTACAGCACAACTTACAACTCCAGCATTTAATGCACTTACAAAAGATGCAATAGTTGGATAACAGACAGAAGGCACATAATAATTTCCACAAAAACCAATAGAGGGTAAAACTGTGTAAATATAATTTGGCCCTCCATTATTATTTATACTCAAGGTATTCATGTCGTGCGCCACCTGCCCAAATGCGCCTACTTCAGCTAAAATTGCAGCAGAAGTTTTATTGCTTGAATACACATAATAATATATTGTAGTGCCTACAGGTTGACATGGAATTTCGGCAGTTCCAGTTGTTCCAACCATAGCAACTGTTAATAAAGTTGATGTTGCAAAATTGATGGAATTTGAATAACGCAAATAAACATACTCACCTATTGAAGGCGCCGCAGATGTTGTGATTGTAACAAATACAGAATTTTCAGGATATACAGCTGCTATTCCAGGGCTTTGAACTACGGAGGAAATTGCAACTGGATTATATGTAGTTTGCAAAACTCCCATAAATTCGTTTTGAGGAACTCCAGGAGTGCTGTATTCTGTGCAATTGAAGGTATAATAATTTCCATTTGTAATGGCAGGCAAATATCCTGAGCTGCCACCAAACCCAATATTTTTAAGCGCTGATGAAGTGCCGCCAACAGGTGCAATTGTATTGTTATAGGATGCGATTGTTAAACAACAAGTATATGGTCTCCAAGCGGGATCGTAGATAGGTGCTGCTGCTGTGCCTTCGCAAAATTCCCAGTTTCTCGTGCCTGTTGCTCCCGAGCTAGTTGCCTGCATTCGAACTTGGCGAAAAATGCCAAGGTCGTTGAGGTTATAAGTTGCATATCCCCCATTTTGTGCCTGTGTTCCCAAAACTGAAGGCTGCGCAAATACGGACACCGGTAAGCATACAACAATTAAAAAGACAATATTTAAGACAAGCTTTTTCACATTAGCGCAAAAATATAACCTGAAATTTACAAATTTTATATAAAATTACCCACGCTTGTGTGAATCTTCAAAGAAAAACCTTTATTTAGTGCTTACTACTTGTTTTGAAATTGTATGCTCACCTTCATCCAAAATAGAAAAGAAATAATTACCTTCAGGCAAAACAACAGGAATCTCGAACGGAATATTATTATTTCCCGAGTTTACTGCAAATTGTGTTGCAAAAATTTTATTCCCCAAAATATCATATAATACAAAGTTGTAATTACCTGAAGTAGAGCAATCAAAAATTACATTAAATCCTGATGTAAAAGGATTTGGTGATAGAACTAAATCACTAAAATATAAATCAGAAATTGCATTTTTTAATTCCTCTTCAACTGTAATACAAAGATTGGCAACTCCGCAATATAAATCATTAACGGTTACACAATATTCGCCGGCAGCAAGCGCATCTATATTTTGTTCTGTAGAAATAAATCCGTCGGGACCGGTCCATAAAAATGTAAAGGGTGCATATCCTGAAGTGAGCAATAAAGTAATGGCACCGTCGGTTGTTCCAATACCTGCATTTGTAACTGAAGCAGTTACATCATCCCCAAAAACTTTTAGGCTGATGCAAAAGAAACCTAAGCAAAAAAATATTTTTTTCATTTCGAAAATTTTTATTGTGCAATTAAATGATGTTCAATAATTAATTTCATTGTTTGCGATGTATTTGTAAATGCATCTTGATTAACATATTGTATTTGTTTTTTATCCCTATTATCCAGCATTACTGTTTTATTCATATCAAACATTTTGGAAACATGAGTAACTAATTGGTCTTTATAAATAAATCTTACTCCTCTATCATTCATCATATATATTTCATCTTCCAATTGAAATGCATTAAAATAGCCGCTTGTTTCAAAGGGTATTATTTCTGATTTTGCCCAGACATTATTTTTATAGGTCCAGATTGTAAGTTCATTATTTACACTTATAAACTGATAAAAAACAGAATCTGTAACTAGAATATCAAAATATAAATCATCAATAAATTGGTACTTTTTGAGCATTAAAACCAAAGGCCAATTTTCAATTTTACTGTTATTAAATGCGCCTTCCATCAATTGTGTTTTTTGTTCAGCAGGGGCATATTTTTCTAGGGTATTAATTGCAATTGATTTTAGGGATGTGAGACGTTCGTTTTGCGCAAATTCTGTATAGTTAACCGCGTAGATAGTTTCTCCATGTACATCCCATGCAAAAGGTAAAAAATTTTGACTGCGGCGTTTTGTTCCTGCGGGCAACGCAAATTGTTTAGCAGAATCGAGTGGTTCATCTATTTTACCTATCCACAAAATTCCTGTTTGTCCTACAATTTCAACACAATAAAATCTATTATTTTCAATAATAATTTTACGTTCAAATTTACCTTGCGCTTTTAGGCAAACTGAAAATAAGATTACAGAAATTAATAGGGAATATTTTTTCATTACCATGTTTCAATATTCGAATTAAAATCAGCCATATCTATATCTGGTGTTGCACGCAAAATTGTAAAATCGGGAAAAGCATCTAAATCACCATCCCCATTTACATCAATACCAATTCCAACTTCATCGCTCGTTTCGCTTCTGCTCCAACCACTAATTGCGCCCAATTTAATATCATCAAAAGTTTCGTACAAAACACCATAACTGCCGTCGTAATATTTTCCATTTACAATTGCAATCTGATGGTTTCCAAAACTTGATGCAGGGTTAGGTTCTGTTTGTCCCATTACACCCGTTTCGTCAGTTACCTCTGCATAATCATATCTATATGCTGTATCAGCTCCATAATAATCGGATGCATACACATTTACATACGGCATGTCGGCACAATCGTAACCGGGAGTTCCAAAATTCCAATCTTTAACAAGAAAACGAGAAATACTTCCGCAGCCAGTTGAAGAATAATCTGCAGTGATATTCATATAATTATTTGGCTGAGAAAATCCCTGAATTTTAAGGAGTGCTAAAAATAATTGCGCCCAGGTATAACATTCGCCATCGGCATATTTAATTAAATTAGGAAGTGTAACGTTTGGAGAAAAAATGTCTTTATAATATTGCATAGGAACACCGTCTGCGCGCAAAACAGAATGATCTGTAAATTCAGACCAGATGCTTGCAATAATTTCACTTTCTGTAGTAGCACCATTTGCATTTTTGCATGAAAGGTCAAACAATGTGAGATAATATTTATATCCGGCAAAAATAATTTCCGGTTTTGCGGCATGCCAAGTAACATAAACAGGACTCATACTTGTGCCACCCGAATGCCAATTTAAATTATCAGTAGACCACTCCCATAAAATGGAAAAATTTTCAAAATAACGCACCTTATTTAACTCAAAAACCTGGTCAGCAGAGGTAACTGGATATGTAAGGATATCTCCACTGAGAGTTGTAATTTGTGAAGGGAAATCGATGCCTTCCGGACCTGTTCCACGCATATAAATTTCGGTGGGCATTTGATCACAAACAAATTGCATTTTTGCCGATGCCTTTAAAGCAGACCCACTTGTAAAAGCAGATGGGTTAATTGTGCCATCGTTTCCCCAGTGTATCGCGTCATCAATAAAACCTACATTATCATCTTGGCGCAATGCATACATGGAAGTTCCCGAAAAGGTAACAGACTGCAATTGCACAGCATATTCAAAATTTTGAGCAGAAATTCCTAAAGAAATAAGCATTAGGTAAGAGATTTGAAGAAATTTTATCATAAAATCTTGAATTCCATTTTAAATAAAAAAAAACCGGTGTCCAGCTCCTCATCTGTCCACCGGGTACTATACATATGAAAAGAAAAATCTTTGTCAGTTCGAAGATAAAAAGATTTTTGAAAAATCAGGTAAATCGATTAAAAAAATGAGAAAAGAATGAGTTTTAAGCTCCAAATACTTTTAAAAATCATCCAATTGGCTCAAAACAGGCGTTATTTTTACCGAAGTTTTAAAGTTGAGAGCGCTTAAATCATCGCTCAAACGCATGTAACTTCTTATCTTTGCGCTTGTATGAGCGTGTACGACAAGTATGAAGTAGTTATCGGTTTGGAGGTGCATACCCAACTCCTTACCAAAACAAAGGCCTATAGTAGCGATATTGCTGAATATGGTGGAGCTCCAAATACCTATGTGAGCCCGATAACCCTTGGACATCCTGGAACCTTGCCTGTATTTAATGAACATAGTTTAGAACTCGGTATTCGTTTGGGAATCGCTACGCATTGTGAAATTACACGTTACAATGAATTTGCGCGTAAAAATTATTTTTATTCTGATTTGCCAAAGGGATATCAGATTACCCAGGATAAAACTCCCCTTTGCACTAAAGGATATATATTAATTGGAGAGTACGGAAAGGAGAAAAAAATTGGTATTACTCGTATTCATTTAGAAGAGGATGCTGGAAAAAGTATTCACGATTTGGATCCTTTTTATACGCTAGTTGATTTAAATAGAGCAGGCACTCCCCTTGTTGAAATAGTAAGCGAACCCGAAATGCGCAGCGGCGATGAAGCGTATGCCTATTTAACTGAAGTACGTAAACTTGTTAGGCATTTAGAAATTTGTGATGGCAATATGGAAGAAGGCAGTTTGCGTTGCGATGCAAATGTAAGTGTGATGTTAAAAGGTGCTACTGAATTTGGTGTTAAGGTGGAAGTAAAAAATATGAATTCAGTGCGCAATGTAAAACGCGCAATTGATTATGAAGTAATTCGCCAAATTGATGCTATTGAAGCAGGCGAAATACTGCAACAAGAAACAAGAAGTTTTGATGCTGCCAATGGCGTTACTTTGGCAATGCGAAGTAAAGAAGCAGCGCATGATTATCGTTATTTTCCCGAACCCGACTTATTGCCATTTATTGTTTCTGAGGAACAAATTGAAGAGGTAAAAAAAGCGATGCCTGCATTACCAAAAGAATTATTGCATAAATATGTGGAGCAATTAAAATTGAGTTCTTACGACGCCGAAATTCTTACAAGTGAAAAATCTATTGCTTTATTTTTTGAAGATTTAATTACACGCACGGCAAATTATAAAGCGGCTGCAAATATGATGTTAGGCCCGGTTAAAAGCTGGCTCAACGAAAATGCAAGTGATATTAGTGACATGCCGGTAACACCTCAACATATCGCTGATATTATTAAAATGATTGATACAAATACTTTGAATTTTTCAATTGCATCTCAACAATTATTTCCTGCAATAATTAAAAATCCAGAAAATACTGCTGAGGGAACTGCTAAAAGCCTTAATTTGTTACAAAGTAATAATACGGAAGAATTGGCGAAAATGATTGCTGAAGTTTTAGCAAAATATCCTGATAAAGTTGCTGATTACAAAGGTGGAAAAACCAGTTTATTAGGATTATTTATGGGTGATATTATGAAAATGAGTAAAGGAAAAGCAGACCCAAAAATGACATCCAAAATGCTGGAAGAAAAACTGTCTCAATAAAAATAATTAAATAATAAATTGAATTTTAAAAAATTAAACATGAATAAATTATCGCATTATATTGCAGTTGGAGTTCTTTTTTTAACAATGGCATGTAATGCCGAAAAAGCCGGCGCTTTTAAAATAAACGGTCAAATAACTGGTGCAGAAAATAAAAAAATTGTTTTAGAAACAATGAGTTTTCCTGGAGGAAATCCTAAATTTACTTTGATTGATACTGTTATAGCAGATAAGGAAGGAAAATTTATTTTAGAAAACAATCTGCCTGAACGCATGATTTGTCGCATAACAGTTGCCGGCGATAAACAGAATTATTATATCGTTTCTTTAAAGGACGAAAAAATGGATTTTAATGCAATACTCGCGCAAAAACAAAATCCTGATGTTAAAGGCTCAAAAGCAACTAATTCCATCTTTGCTTTTTTAACGGCAATTCGCGATTTTGATGCAGATGCATCCAAACTCAACGACTCCATAATTAATTTAAAAGCAACTGGTGGAGATTCAATAGCACAAGCTTTGATTTTAGAGTTACAAACCAATTATTATAATATATTTAGAAATTATGCTGATTCTACAGTAGAGGTTTCAAACGCTATTCTTGCTTTAGAAACCTTGTTTTCTGTTGACTACGATTTTGTAAAAAGTTATTCATTAAAAGCACAAAATTCTGCAGATTCTAATTCTGTTTATGTAAAAGAATTATTACAAAAAGTAAAAGCACAGGATGCAGCTACTGTGCAAAGTTATGTTGGAAAACCTATAATTGACATTATGCAACCAGATGCCGACGGAAAACAACTGAAATTGTCGGACTTGAAAGGCAAGCTAGTTTTACTTGATTTTTGGGCCAGTTGGTGCGGCCCATGCAGAGCAGAAAATCCAAATTTAGTGCGGGTTTATAATACATATAAAGACGACGGTTTTACCGTTTATAGTGTATCGCTCGATACAGATAAAAAGAAGTGGCAGGATGCAATTTTGAAGGATGGATTAACATGGAAAAATCACGTTTCTGTTTTAAGTCAGACTAATAATCAGGCAGCCATGGATTATCATATTACAGGAATTCCGATGTCGTTTCTAGTTGATAGAAATGGCATTATTGTAGCTGAAAATTTACGCGGAGCTAAATTGGAACAAATGGTAAAAGAAACAATAGCTAAAAAATAAACGTAGCTTAATTCGGTTCATTTTTTTTTGAGTTTTCTTTTTTCTCTGCTTTCAGCTGCTTTTTTTTGCGTTGGTACGCAACAATAAAAATAACAATTGCAGCTACAATAGGCAGCGAAACAAATAAAATAAATACAAGTGCTATAGTTGATATTGTCATTGCTTTAGAAAGAAAGTTTATTTATAAGTATTTAAAATTAAATTCCGGTTTTAGCTTCAGCAGCGTGTGATAAATTAATTGAATTACCGCCTCTACATCATCTTTGTGAACACACTCAACTGTTGTATGCATATATCGCAAAGGCAAGGCGATTAGACATGTTGGCACGCCGCCGTTTGAATATGCAAATGCATCCGTATCTGTTCCTGTTGACCGCGACGCAACATCTCTTTGAAAATTTATTTTATTGGAATCAGCTGTATCTGTAACTAATTTTAGAAGGGTATTATGTACGGCAGGTCCTTTTGTTAGAGCAGGTCCATCACCCAATTTTAAATCACCCTCTAAGTGTTTTGAAATCATGGGTGTGTTTGAATCGTGTGTTACATCAGTTACTATCGCAACGTTTGGTTTAATAGTATGCGCCATCATTTCGGCACCTCGCAAACCAACTTCCTCTTGCACAGAGTTAACAATATATAATGCAAAAGGTAATTTTATTTTATTTTCTTTAAGCAAACGCGCTACCTGAGCAATCATAAACCCTCCTATACGATTATCGAGAGCCCGGCCCACAAAATATTTATCGTTTAATTCAAAAAAATCATCATCAAAAGTAATTGCATCGCCCACTTTAATACCGAGTTTTTCAACTTCTTTTTTAGTTGTACAACCACAATCCAAAAATATATTTTTTAATTCCGGAGCCTCTTCTTTTCCTTTACGCGTATGTATTGCTGGCCAGCCAAAAACAGCTTTTACAATGCCCTTATCAGTAAATATATTTACGCGTTTACTTGGCGCAATTACATAATCGCTGCCACCAATACGTTCTACATATATAAAACCATCTTCGGTAATATAATGAACCGACCAACCAATTTCATCGGCGTGCGCTTCAATTACAACTTTATATTCTGCTTTGGGGTTTATTATTGCAGCAACACTTCCATAATTATCTACAAAATAATCATCACTATATTTTTTCATATAATCCAACCAGATTTTCTGTCCAGCAACTTCGTGACCTGTCGGTGAGGGATTATTAATATATTGCTCAAGAAATTCAATTTCTTTTTTTCCAATAACTTTCTTTTTTGCAGCCATGATTTCAATTTGATATTTATAATATAATATTTATTTATAAGGGAATATTTCCATGTTTCTTCTTTGGTATTTTAGCAACTTTATTTTTCAGCATATCTAGAGATTTAATAATTTTAATTCTAGTATCTGCCGGATTAATAATTTCATCTACAAAACCTCTATAAGCTGCTCTATAGGGATCTGCAAATTTTGTTGTATATTCTTCTATTTTTTCCAACAATTTTTGTTCTTTATCCTCTGCTTCATCAATTTCTTTTTTGAATATAATTTCTGCAGCACCTTTGGCACCCATTACAGCAATTTCGGCACTTGGCCATGCAAAATTCATATCAGCCCCAATGTGTTTGCTATTCATTACATCGTAAGCGCCACCATAAGCTTTTCTTGTAATAATAGTAATACGCGGAACTGTTGCCTCACAAAAAGCATATAATAATTTTGCGCCATTGGTAATAATGCCATGCCACTCTTGGTCTGTTCCCGGTAAAAATCCCGGAACATCTTCAAATACAACTAATGGAATATTAAAGCAATCGCAAAAACGCACAAAACGCGCCGCCTTTTTGCTGGATTCTATATCTAAAACACCGGCTAAAACTGCAGGTTGATTTGCAACAATTCCAATACTTTTTCCACCAACGCGTGCAAATCCAACAACAATATTTTCTGCATAATTTTGATGTACTTCAAGAAACGAATTTTCGTCCATAATTTCACCAATCACCTCGCGAACGTCGTAGGGTTGATTTGGATTATCTGGGAGTATGCTATTTAATTTCGGTCTGGATTCGTTTCCAGTTGTGTATGACTGCAAAGGAGTTTCCTCCTCACAATTTTGTGGCATATAACTCAATAATTGCCGAATTTTCTGAATACATTCAGGTCCGTTTGGCGATGAAAAATGCGCAACACCACTTTTTGAAGAATGTGTAGATGCACCGCCTAATTCTTCGCTTGTAACTGTTTCGTGGGTTACCGTTTTTACTACATTCGGACCCGTAACAAACATATAGGATGTTTTCTCCACCATTAAAATAAAGTCAGTAATAGCCGGCGAATAAACGGCTCCACCTGCACATGGCCCCATGATAGCAGATAATTGCGGAATTACTCCACTTGCCAAAGTATTGCGATAAAATAAATCGGCATATCCACCCAAAGAACTTACTCCCTCCTGAATACGTGCACCACCGCTATCGTTTAGACCAACAACCGGAGCCCCATTTTGCATGGCAAGGTCCATTATGCGACAAATTTTTTCAGCATGTGTTTCGCTTAAACTGCCTCCAAAAACTGTAAAATCTTGTGCATAAACGTAAGTAGTTCTGCCATTTATCTTACCATAACCTGTTACAACCCCATCACCATAAAAGCGTTGCTTTTCCATTCCAAAGTCGTGACTTCTATGCACCACTAATTGTCCAATTTCTTCAAAAGTGCCTTCATCCAACAATAATTGCAGTCTTTCGCGTGCTGTCAACTTTCCTTTTGCATGTTGTTGTGCAATACGGTCAGAACCGCCACCGAGTATGGCTTCCTCACGCTTTTTTTCAAGTCTTTCTAACTTTTTCTCCACGCTTTTTAAATTTTTTTGTATTTGAAGGCGTAAAATACTAAACCTTACTAAGAATATTGTTTTAATAATAAAAAATCAGGTTAGCAAAATTGCTGTTTATTATTAAGAAAAACTAAAATTGTTATTTTATGTTAATACATACATCTAAAATTAAACCTACTCAAAGGTATACACTCATAATGGCGTATTTTTGTTAAAATTAAGAAAAGGAAGCATGAAAAAAGTTGTTTGTATAGTTGTTTTACTTCTTACAATGAGTTTAGGATATTCACAAATGAGTGGGTTTATTGTTAAGGGCAATGTTGCTGATTCCGCAAATAATAAACCGGTTGAATTTGCTGCTGTTACCATTACATTACAAACTGATTCAAATATTATATCAGGAGGAATAACAGATACGGAAGGTAATTTTACTTTCTCAGTGTCCGAATCAGGAAATTATAGGTTGAATTATCGTTTTATTGGGTTCAATGAGATTAAGAAAAATATTGTAATTAAACCCGGAGTTCCTTTTTTTAATGCAGGTAAAGTTTTAATGCAACAAAATGTAAGTGCGTTGGACGGCGTAACAGTAACTGCCGAAAAATCGTACTTTCAAAATAGTATTGATAAAAAAGTGTATAATATAGAAAAGGATATTGTTGCTTCAGCAGGTTCAGCTTCAGATGCTCTGCAAACTATTCCTTCTGTAGTAATTGATATTGATGGTAATATTAGTTTAAGAGGAAATGAAGGTGTTGTTATTTTTATTGATGGCAAACCATCGGGAATTGTGGGTAGTAATATGAACGCAATTTTGGAACAAATTCCCGCAAGCTCAATCGAGAGTATTGAAGTTGTAACAAATCCTTCAGCGCGATATGAAGCAGAGGGCAATTCAGGAATAATAAATATCGTTCTTAAGAAAAATAAAAAGGCAGGATTAAATGGAAATGTTACCACAGGCATTTCTACTACACCTAAATTTGAAGGCGGCGCTGCTTTAAATTATAGAGATAAGAAGATTAATTTTTATTCTAATTATAGTTATGTAAACGATAATCGCGATGGATACGGCGCGAGCATGAGGAAAACTTTTGATGTGGACACTACATTTTATCTAAATTCCGAAAGTAATTCCACGCAAAAAAATCAAATGCACATGGCACGCGCCGGAATTGATTTTTATGTAAATGAAAAAAATACAATTGGCTTTTCAGGAACCCTACATTCAAATAATTCAAGCAGAGATGAAAATGTGAATTACGATTTTTTAAATTATGATTCCATTCTTACTTCACTCAGTGAACGCACAACCCAAGGAGAAAATTCCGGCTTTTACTATAGCGGCGGCATGACCTACAGAAAAACATTTGAAAATCTAAAACACGTATGGACCGCCGAAGCTTATTATTCTAAAGGCACAGGAGATGATTTTAACCAATATGACGAAAATTTTTATAATACTGATAACACTGCAATTGGTTTTCCATTATTACAAAATGTTTCAAGCCCTACCATTAATACCGATATTAGCTTTGCTTCTGATTATGTGCATCCCTTTAAAAATGGAAATCAATTTGAAGGTGGTTTAAAATATACGCTTGAAAGTAAAGACAATACATTTTATTCTGAATCTTTTGATGAGATAATAAACGATTGGGGTGTAGACGATTCGCTTAATAATCAGTTTATTTATAATCAGGATGTTGTAGCTGCATATGCGATATGGAATTCAAGTATTAAAAAGTTTGGATACCAAATAGGACTTAGAGCAGAACAAACATATACAAATTCGGAACTTGTAACAACGGGTGATGTATTTAATAAAGAATATTTGGGATTTTTCCCAAGTGCACACGTTGCATATAAATTTAACGATGCAACTGAGTTGACAGCTAGTTATAGTCGCAGAATTGACAGACCGAATTCATGGTTTTTAAATCCTTTCCCTGATTATTCTGATCCATATAGTTTGCGAGTTGGAAATCCATTTCTTGAGCCGGAATATGAAAATTCTTATGAAATCGCTTTCAACAAAGATTTTAAAAAACATTCTATTTCTGCCTCATTATATTATAATAAAACACTCAATGAAATTTCACCATATTTTATAGTGAACAACGAAGGAATTTCGGTAATGACATTCCAAAACTATAATGATGAATCTAAATACGGTGTAGAGCTTGTTGGAAAGGATGAATTTTATAAATGGTGGAATTTAACTACGAGTTTTAATTTTAATCAAACTTTATTAAATGCAGAAAATTTAGAAGCAGGTTTAAATAATTCTCAATTTACTTATAATTTAAGGGTAATGTCTTTTTTCCAAATTTTAAAACAAACTGCATTTCAGGTAACCTTTAGTTATAATACACCTTGGACTTTTGCGCAAGGCCAATCGCAGCCGATATATTATATGGATGCAGGATTAAAATCCGATTTCTTTAAAAATAAACTTTCTGTAAATCTCAGCATGAGCGATGTTTTTAATACGCGCATCTGGCAAGGATACAGCGAAGGCATTAACTTCCGTTCTGACTATTCACGCAAGCGTCAATCGCAGGTTGGATCACTTAAACTTACTTACAAATTTGGAACCCAAGACAGCAAGAGAAGAGCTGGAAGAATGGACGAAAATTATGACAGCGGCGGAGGAGAAATGTTTTAATTAATCATTTCAACCAAACATTCTATAAATGTATCGCTATCGTTTAAACTTTCTACGAGTTGTATTTTTTCGCCACCAAGTTCTTTAAAAAGCGTGTCGTATTCAACACCAATTTCGAATATGGTTTCAAGGCAATCGGCGACAAATGCGGGACTAAATGCTAAAATCCGTTTAACACCTTTTGCTGCCAAATCTTCAACTACTTTATCTGAATAGGGTTTAATCCACGGAGTTTTTCCTAAACGCGACTGAAAACAAACGGTATATTTTTCTGCGGGGATTTTTAACGCTTGAGCAATATTACGCGCAGTTTCAAAACATTGTGCACGATAACAAAGCTGATTTTTTTCTGTTAACACGTTACAACAATTTGTTGAAAGACAATTTGCATTTGGTAATGCTTTGGTTATTTGGCGTTCAGGCAACCCATGAAAACTAAATAGTATATGATCGTAATTTTCGGGAATATATTTTTTTCCGTTTTCGACGAATGCTTTTAAAAAAAGTGGTTGGTGATGGAAACTTCCTGTAAAATGAATTGCGGGAAATACTGCGTCGTTTTTAATTAATTCCATTACTTTTTGCACTACCGAGCCATTTGCAGCGGAAGAATATTGCGGGAATAATGGAATTACAATAACTTTTTTACAATTTGCATTTTTTAATTTTTCTAACCCTGCTTTTATAGAGGGATTTTGATAGCGCATAGCAAGTTCAACTAAATACGTTTCACCCAATTTTTTTTGTAGCTTTTCTCTGAGCAACTTGCTATAATATAATAATGGAGACCCTGTTTCCTGCCATATTTGAGCATATAATTTTGCACTTTTGGGTGCGCGAAACGGAGCTATAATTCCCCTTACCAATACGTTTCGTTGTAAAACCGGAATATCGATAACACGTTCGTCCAATAAAAATTCTTTCAAATACTTGCGCACATCTGGCACTGAAGGCGAATCTGGTGTGCCAAGGTTTACTAATAAAATACCTGTTAATTCTTGCATTTTTTGTTTCTTAAAAATTATTGGATTGTGATACAAAATTAAGTCGTAAATATCATTCTATGACTTATAACATGGATTCGGGGCAGATTGTTTTCAGTAACAATTAGAGGTGATACCACTCTTCAATCATTTAAATTAACGCGTATTGAGTTGCCGAGCCGGTACCCAGTTTTTCGATAATATTTTTTTCAATTAAATATGATATTTCTCTTATTATAATATATCTTGAAATGCCCAAGCCTTTTGCAATTGCACCTGTTTTAGAGCCCGGATTATTTTGAATAAAACTGACTATGAGTTTTTCACGTGGAAGTAATGATTCATTCATATGCAGTTTTTGCATTAATTGTATTTGTATATTCTTTAATGCATCGAGAAAAAAGTTAACCCATTCACTAATTTTTTCGTTCGGTCTATTCGATTGACAACTTCTGAGTACTCTATAATATTCAAGTTTTCTATTTTCAATTTCATGTTCGAAACTTACATATTGAATCCACTGATATCCATTTTTTAATAATAATAAAGCTGATATTAATCTGCTTAATCTTCCATTGCCATCCTGAAAAGGATGAATACTTAAAAATTCGTAGGTGAATACTGCGCATTTTACCAGTGGATGAATTGAATTCTCTCCACTATACCAATCAATAAGTTTTTGCATCGCGTTTTCAGTTGCGAAACCAGGTTCAGTTGTTCTAAAAATGATGTTGCTTGTTCCATCAGGATATTCTGCTTTAACAGCATTGCTATGCTGTTTATAATCACCTTTATGCCAGGCATCCCGGGTGTTATATTTCATGAGTATTTTATGCAAATTTTTTATATCACCAACTGAAATTTGGATATCATTATGCATTTCTGTTATAAAGTCTAATGCATCAAAATATCCTAACACCTCCTCCGAATCTCTATTTTCTATTCGAGTAATGTCAATTTCCTTTAATAGAACATCCACTTCCTCGTCAGATAGTTTTGATCCTTCAATTCGGGTAGAAGCACCTACACTTCTAATTGTAGCTATCGTTTTTAGATGCTTCAGATTGTGTTTTTCCTGTCTCTCCAAGTTGGACCAAGAGGCATCAAACCTGTCTATCCGACTGATTAGTAAAAGGAGATTCCAGTCTAGGTTTAAGCTAAATTGATATACCAAATTTTCCATATTCTAAAAAAAATGCTCAATAATTGCCGCTAATCAGTCCAAAGATACAACAGAATGCAACAGAATGCAACAAGATGCAACAAGATGCAACAAGATGCAACAAGATGCAACAAGATGCAACAAGATGCAACAAGATGCAACAAGATGCAACAAGATGCAACAAGATACAACAAGATGCAACAAGATACAACAAGATGCAACAAGATACAACAAGATGCAACAAGTTACAAAAAGATGCAACAAGATAAAACAAGATT
>JBBRGZ010000034.1:0-18774 GCA_038223395.1 Chitinophagales bacterium | reverse complement strand
CAAACCGTATTCAGTTATTTTGCTTGACGAAATTGAAAAAGCACATCCTGATATTTTTAATATTTTATTACAAGTTTTGGATGATGGTATTTTAACCGATGGATTAGGTCGCAAGGTGGATTTTAAAAATACACTTATTATAATGACCTCAAATATTGGTGCACGTCAATTAAAAGATTTTGGAGCTGGTGTTGGATTTAATACTTCAACACGTCAAGTAAATGCAGAAGAAAATACAAAAGGTGTTATAGAAACATCTTTAAAAAGAACCTTCTCTCCCGAGTTTTTAAATCGTATTGACGATGTGGTGATTTTTAATTCACTTGCTAAAGAAGATATCTTTAAAATTATTGATATCACTTTGCGCGATGTAACAGCGAGATTAGCATTATTAAATTATAAGCTACAATTGGACGATAGCGCAAAGGAATTTTTAAGTGAAAAAGGATATGATCCACAATTTGGAGCAAGACCTTTACACCGTGCTATTCAAAAATATCTTGAGGATCCACTTGCTGAAACAATTCTTTCAGGTAAAGTGAAGGCAGGAGATACGCTTGTAGTAGAATTTGATAAAATTAAAAATGAGCTCGTAATAAATCCTGAAAAAGAGAAGAAGAAAAAATCTTCTAAGGAAGAAAAAGCTGACGAGAAAGCGTAAGCAAAATATCTAAAATAAAAAATCCTGCAAATAATTTTTGCAGGATTTTTTTTTGAGAACAAGAATAAATTGTTTCCCAATAATATTATTTTATAAACTACTCGATTCGTCTCTGCTTCCCATCATTTGCATAATCTCCTCGCTCACGCCAACAGAACTAAATCCGCCATCGTGATATAAATTTTGCATTGTAATCATTTTACTTAAATCACTAAATAAGAAAATACAATAATCGGCACATGCTTCTGCAGATGCATTTCCTAATGGCGATAATTTATCGGCATAATTATAAAAAGCATCAAAACCTTTTACTCCACTTCCCGCGGTTGTCCAAGTTGGCGATTGCGAAACTGTATTAACCCGCACTTTGCGATATTTTCCGTAGTGATATCCAAAACTTCTAGCAATACTTTCTAAAGTTGCTTTTGCTTCTGCCATATCGCTATAACTTGGAAAAGTGCGCTGAGCTGCGATATAAGTTAAGCCTAAAACAGAACCCCATTCGCTGATAGCATCTTTTTTATATGCAGATTGCAATACTTTGTGAAAGCTTACTGCAGAAACATCTAAAGTTTTCATCAAAAATTCATAACTGAGGTCGGTATACGCACGATTTTTACGCACGTTAGGACTCATTCCGATAGAGTGTAAAATAAAATCAATTTTTCCTCCCAGAATTTCGGTTGAGCGGTCAATTAATTTTTCTAAATCCTCCACTAAAGTGGCATCTGCCGGAATAATTTCTGCACCGCATTTTTCTGCTAACTGCTGAATTGCACCCATGCGCATAGCAATTGGAGCATTGGTAAGAGTAAAAATGGCGCCTTCTTCATGGCATTTTTCTGCAACCTTCCAAGCAATAGAACTCTCGTCTAATGCTCCGAAAATAATTCCTCTCTTTCCTTTAAGAAGATTATGACCCATATCTATTAGTTAAATGTGAATTTAAAGCCGCTAAAATACAAAGATTTACACCTTTATTAAGGCGCTTTTATTCTGTTTTTCTTGTTTTTTGCTTTCTTGTAGGCAAGTTTTGTGTATTTATCCGATAATAACAGAAAGGTTGCCTCTGTTTCATCGCGGTCGGCAGGGGTATCAGAAATGCTATAATTACCCTTTTGGGCAATGTCGCTTAACTTGCCATTTTTGAAAATATACCGTCCGGTATAATGCGATTTTATCGAATCTGCATTAATTTTTGGAACTGCCGTTGCAGCATACATTTTTTGTGTTTCTAAAATCAACGTTAGGGTGTCGTGCCAATAATAATATTCGCGTGTAACATCGCCATAATTAAATCCAAACCAAGTATTGATGCGATAGATGGAATCATTTTTAAAAAAGGCCGTGAAAGTAGCACCTTGCTCAGGCATGGCGGCTACAAAGGTGGTATCATCAATAAAAATGGAATAATTTTTTTTATTCTTTTTACTACTGTTTTGAGCAAAAACAGACAGGCTGACGATACTGAGGAATGTAAATAAAATTACTTTTTTCATACGTTTAATAATGTCAAAGTTAAGGGTTTATCCGCAAACCTGTAATAATCCCAATTTAATAAATTACCTGATAAAAACAACAAATCTATTGATTTAGTTGTTTTTACCTTAAATAGCAAATAATTGAAAATTGTAAGATTTGGACATGAACTGTTTATTTTATTCTAAATTACCATTTGTTGTTATTTCTAATGCTTATTCTGACTTAATTTTGTGCTATGGCTGAGAAGCGGTTAATCAAAAATCCACTTGTAATAGTTGTTAATTTTCTTCTTGCAGGTATTGTAGTTTTATTTATGGGTTTAGCTTATGGCTACATCTTTAATATGGGCCAAAATTGGATTGATTTTAAATTTCCAAAAGTATTCTGGTTAAGTACCATTACTATCATTTTGGTTAGCGTTTTTCTACGTCTTGCATTGCGCATGTATGATATAGATAACAGCAAAAATTTAAAATTGACTTTAATCATGAGTCTCTTCTTTTCCGGCTTATTTGTTTATTTTCAATTACAAGGTTGGGCTTCATTAAAAGCACAAGGCCTTGTATTGCAAAGCTCCCCTTCGGTTTCATACCTTTATTTACTAACAGGCTTGCATGTGGCACACGTGGTAGTTGGCATTATATTTCTTTTAGTAGCAATATTTCGTGCGTATAAAAACACCGGCAATAATGTAAATAGTTTATTGTATTTCTCCGATCAATTTAAACGTACTCGATTAAGACTATTAACTTCTTACTGGCATACCATAGATTTTTTATGGTTGTTCTTATTTTTTGCATTTCTATTCCATCATGCATAAAAAATCCCCTCTAAAAATTTAGAGAGGATTTAATATTATTATCAGAATTTATTCTCCTGACTTATTTTTATCATGTTTCCTTTGCAATTTAGCTTTTGCTTCTTTTTTGCTGTCGGTTTTTTCCATAATTTCAGCTCTGTGCGCTTTTACTTTATCCTGCTGAGTTGTATTGCTATTCTGATGATGCTCCTGTATATTTTCCTTAGCATCTTCTTTTGAATCAGAATGCGCTTTTATTTGATCTTTATGTTGAGCAACTTTTTCTTTTTGAGTGCTGTTAAATTTGCCGTTAGCGGCAGATTTGCTCGCATTACCCTTTGGCATTGTTGTTTTTTTACCACCTGGTGTTTTCGTTTTTACAGTAGCCTCTTCATTAGAATTGCCGGTAGTAATTGTTGACTGTGCATATATATTGCCCGCAAATACAAATAGAGCAAGGGAAAGTGTCAACATTAATTTTTTCATAATTTTAAATTTAGAGGTTAAATTTTATAATAGAATAGGTTGCTAAAACCATGCCAAGGGTATTTTTTTAATGCATTTTAAGATGGGATTTTTTATTCCTAAAGACTCTAGATGCAGCAATATTATGCTCCCGACTAATTTATGACAAGTGTTTTTCATTTTATTTGTCGGTTTTGCTTCCTACTTTTACACTCCAAAAGCTGCGGGATGTAGCTCAGCTCGGTAGAGTACACGTCTGGGGGGAGTGGAGTCGCAAGTTCGAATCTTGTCATGCCGACCTATTAAAGCTGCTTAATGGCAGCTTTATTTGTGTTCACGTTAAAATTATTTAAGAAACGCGCTTTTGATTATTAATGAATACTAAAAAACCTCTTGCAATAGTTTATTGCACAATACGTTAGCATTATGAATTTTGTGTATCCTGCATTTTTATTTGGACTGATTGCCCTGGTAATTCCCGTTATCATTCACCTGTTTAATTTTCGCAGGTTTAAAACAGTATATTTTACAAATGTTAAGTTTCTAAAAGATATTCAAGAAGAAACAGCAACTAAAAACAAACTCAAACACCTCTTCGTTTTAATTTCACGATTGTTAGCGCTCACATTTTTGGTGCTTGCTTTTGCTCAGCCATTTATTCCTTCATCTCAATCAACAACAACTAAAAACCAACGCGCTGTAAGTATTTATATTGATAATTCTTTTAGTATGGAAGCGATTTATAAAGATGAAGAATTATTAAATATTGCAAAACGCAAAGCTGAAGAAATTGTAAAAGGTTATACCGTAGATGATAAATTTCAAATTTTAACTAACGATTTAGAAGCAAAACATCAACACCTACTTTCTAAAGATGAAATGCTAAATGCAATTTCTTCTATTCAAATTAGCCCCGAAGTTAAAACCCTAGAAGAAATATTTAAACGCCAATCAGATATTTTAAATAGAGAAGATGAATCTGTTTCTAAAATAGTTTACGAATTAAGCGACTTTCAAAAAAATGCAGGCGAATTGCAAAATGATACTACAGTTCAAATAAATCTTGTTCCGCTATTGAGCAACGAGCAACGCAATGTAACCATTGATTCTGCATGGTTTATTACTCCGGTACAACTTATTAATCAACAATCACAATTGTGTCTCCGCATTAAAAATTATGGTGATGTAGAAATTAATAACGTACCGATAACTTTAAAATTAAACGGCGAAATAAAATCCTTGACTGACGTTTCTATCCCAATAAAAGGAGAAGTAATTGATACGCTTTCTTTTACTGTAAATAAGGATGTTTGGTTTTCAGGAGAGTTGAGCATCAAAGATTATCCTGTCACCTTCGACGATATTCTTTATTTTAGTTTTAAACCTGTTAGCAAAATTCCTGTACTAAGTATTAATGGAACAAAACAAAATACCTTTGTGCAATCGCTTTATGGAGGTAATGGTTTATTTCTATTAAATAACAATATGGTTGATCAAATTGAATTCAGCGAACTCAGTCAGTATGATTTAATTATTTTAAATGAAATAAAATCAATTTCCGGCGGACTCGACCAAGCATTAGTTGAACAATTAGATCGCGGTTGCAACATATTAATATTGCCTGCTTTTGATATGGATGTTACCTCGGTAAATGCATTCCTCCAAAAAAATAATGCATCAACTTATGGAGCAATAATTAAAGGCAAACGCAATGTTACTTCTATTGATACACGCAATGTGCTTTTTGAAGGGGTATTTGAAAAAGTTCCTTCAAATTTGGCTCTGCCATATGCAGACCAAAGTTTTAGTATTGAATCCTATAGTCGCACACGAACCGAACCTGTTTTGGTGTTTGCTGATAAAAAACCGATGATTGCCACTTCTTCCGTTAATAAGGGTGCTTTGTATTTAAGTGCTGTTCCTTTCAACCGCGACATCACAGATTTGCCGGTGCAGGGTGGAATTTTTGTGCCAATGATGTATAAAATTGCCCTCAATACACAAAAAAATGCATCACTCTATGCAACAATTGGTGAAACAAAATGGATTACATTAAATGATATATCACTCTCGGGAGACCAAACACTTAAAGTAAAAAGCGCTGATAATGAATTTATTCCTGAAATGCGGAAAACAGGAAACAATACCGAAATAAATTTAAGTGCTTATACCAATAATGCGGGTTTATATAATGTAATTTCAGGTGTCTCCGGCAACGATGTTGCTACTACCCAGCTCCTAGCACTCAATTACGAACGCAGTGAATCTAACTTAAGCTTTTACGATAAGGATGCTTTAAAGGATATGTACGATGCAGCAAACTTCACCATTTTAGACAATCCTGAACGCGATTTTACCAATGTAGTAGCGCAATTAAACGAAGGAACTCCCTTGTGGAAATTTTGTATTATATTTGTACTTATATTCCTAGCTGTAGAAATTGCTTTAATAAGATTTCTACCGTAGTAAAAAAAAATTATGCACTTCATAATACAGGGAGTAAAAATTGTAGACCCAACCTCACCTTTTAATAAGTTAGTTAAAGACATTCGTATTAATTCCGGTATTATTACCGAAATAGGAGATAATCTTACTGCTTTAGAAAATGAAGAGGTTTTCGATTTTTCAGGAAAATGTATTTCGCCGGGTTGGATAGATATGTTGTGCGCTTTTGGTGATCCTGGTCATGAATATAAAGAAACGATTCAATCAGGAATTAGAGCTGCATTAGCAGGAGGATTTACCTCTGTCTGTTTAATGCCAAGTACGCAACCGGCGCTGCACTCAAAATCTGAAATTGAATACATCATTAATAAAGCTAAATCTGAAATAGCAAATATCTTCCCTTACGGAGCAATTACTAAAAATAGAGAAGGTAAAGAATTAACTGAAATTTATGATATGCATCACGCAGGTGCAATTGCATTTACAGATGCAGATGTTTCTATATCGGATGCAGGAATTTTATTGCGCAGCTTATTATATGTAAAACCGTTTAATGGAGTTATCATCAATATTCCGAACGACCATAAAATAATTGGCAATGCCAATATCAATGAAGGCGAAATGAGTGTGCAATTAGGAATGTATGGAATTCCGGAAGTACTTGAAGAACTCATGGTGATTCGCGATATCAAATTAGCTGAATATACCAACTCAAAAATACATTTAGGAATTATTTCAAGCGCAACATCCTTACAACATATTCGCGAAGCAAAACAAAAAGGAATTCAGGTTACTGCCGGCGTGAGTGCATACCAATTGTATTTCGATGAATCCGAATTGCATGATTATAATACCAATTATAAAGTAAACCCCCCATTGCGCACTGCAAACGACATAAAAGAATTGAAAAAGGCTTTGGAGGATGGAACTCTAGATGTAATTTGTAGCTACCACCTGCCACACGAAAGCGATGTAAAGGATATTGAATTCGAATACGCAGCTTTTGGAATGGAAAGCTTGGAATCAACATTCGGTGCTGCAGGATTGATGTTGCAAAATGTGCTAACAACTGAGCAACTCATCACAAAAATTGCAATTAATCCAAGAACAATATTAAATATTCCGATACCTGCAATCAAAGAAAATAACCCTGCTGAACTTACCATTTTTGATGAAGCTATTGAGTGGACATTTGAAAAAGAAGATATCAAATCACGCTCACAAAATTCAGGGTTTATCGGAAAACAATTAAAAGGAAAAGCATTAGCTGTAATCAATAAAAATAAAATGCATAACATATAAATGGAAGCGTTAATCGAAAATACAGAAGTAAGAAAATCGCGTAAGCCAATTATTTTGCGCAATGCAATTCTGTTTTCATTGTTGTTGATGGTTATTATGTTGGTTACTCATTTTGTTGGCGATGGTACATCAATTACAACCACGCAAATTGCACTAAGCGAATATGTATTATTATTATTAGCGGTATTAATTACGCAACTTGAAGTAAGAAGTAAAATTTATAACGGACTCATGGCATTTAATTCGGCCTTTGGTTCAGGGATGATTTTTGTTTTATTGGTAACACTAATATTTTCCATTTTTACACTTATTTTTTATCTTTTTATTGCGCCTGAAATTTTAGATCAAATGATTAAAATTGCAGAAAATTCTTTAATTAGTCAAGGTCATAGCGGCGAAGACCTTGAAGATAGAATGACATTTACACGTAGAATTTTTACGCCATTCGGCATGTTTATGGTTTCTATTGTGGGATATTTATTTTTTGGTGCGATAATGACATTAATATCATCCATATTTACACAACGAACTAATTAAATGCAGCTATCCGTTATTATACCATTATTTAATGAGGAGGAAAGTCTTCCTGAACTCACTTCGTGGATAGAACGTGTGATGTCGGAGAATAATTTTTCCTACGAAGTAATTTTTATTGATGATGGTAGTAGAGATAGCTCATGGAAAATAATTGAAGGCTTACAAGATAAAAATGCTGCAATTAAAGGGATCAAGTTTAAACGCAATTATGGAAAATCCGCCGCGCTTAACGAAGGTTTTACTTTTGCCTCAGGCAATGTTATAATTACCATGGATGCTGATATGCAGGATAGCCCTGACGAAATTCCCGGGTTATATAAAATGATAATCGACGAAAATTATGACCTTGTAAGCGGTTGGAAAAAACGAAGACACGATCCTATCTCAAAAACAATTCCTTCAAAATTCTTTAACTGGACTACAGCACAAATAACAGGTATAAAATTGCATGATTTTAACTGCGGATTAAAAGCCTATAAAAATGAGCTTGTAAAAAGTATAGAGGTATATGGCGAAATGCATCGCTATATCCCACAAATTGCAAAAACTGCAGGATTCTATAAGATTGGCGAAAAAATAGTAGAACATCGCGCACGAAAATATGGTATTTCTAAATTTGGTTGGGAGCGTTTTATGAAAGGTTTTCTCGATTTAACTTCCATCATGTTCGTTTCAAAATTTGGGAAAAAACCAATGCACCTTTTTGGGACAATGGGATTTTTGTCCTTTTTAATTGGAGGTGTAATTACAATCTGGCTTATTATTGATAAGATAATAAAAATGAATTCAGGCGAAAAATATAGACAGGTAACAGATCAACCATTATTTTATATTGCATTGATTGCAATTGTGGTTGGCGTGCAATTATTTGTTGCGGGATTTTTAGGCGAATTGATTTCTCGAACCTCGCCAAATAGAAACGATTATCTTGTAGATAAAAGAATCGGTTTAAAATGAAAGTCGTTTTACTCGGAACGGCATGGCCATATAGAGGTGGATTAGCATCTTTTAATGAACGGTTGATTAAAGAATTTTCAGAAAAAGGTCACGAAGCAGAAATTATTACTTTCACTCTGCAATATCCATCAATTTTATTTCCCGGAAAAACACAATACAGCAACTCGCCTGCGCCTCAAGGAATTAAAATAACACCGGCAGTAAACGCAATTAATCCATTCAATTGGCGGAAAGTTGGTAATCAAATAAAAAATGAAAACCCTGATATCTTAATCATTAAATACTGGATACCTTTTATGGCGCCTTGTTTTGGAACCATAGCAAAAATTGTAAAGCAGAATAAAAAATCGAAAGTAATTTGTATTGCAGACAATATTATACCCCACGAACACAATATTTATGATGCATCCTTTACACGCTATTTTATTAAATATGTGGATGCTTTTGTGTTAATGAGTGATTCCGTTTTAAAAGATTTGGCAAAATTCAACAGAAGTAAATTGCGCGCAAAAAATCCGCATCCACTGTTTGATAATTTTGGTGAAGCAATTTCTAAGCAAGATGCCTGCGCAGCATTAAATCTAAATTCTGAAAAAAAATATCTACTATTTTTCGGATTTGTTCGCGATTACAAAGGTCTAGATATACTATTAAAAGCCTTTTCTGAAGCACGTGCACGCGGTTTGCAAATGGAGTTAATTATTGCCGGTGAATATTATACCGACCAAAAACCTTATCTCCAATTAATGCACGATTTGCAAATTGAATCTTCAATTCATAGTTACAATCATTTTATTGATGATGCTGACGTTAAAAAATATTTTTGTGCCTGCGATATTGTCGTTCAACCATATAAACACGCAACCCAAAGTGGCGTTACTCAAATTGCCTATCATTTTGAAGTGCCAATGCTTGTTACAAATGTGGGTGGATTGAGTGAACTTGTTCCTGATAAAAGAGTAGGATATGTAACGGAAGTAAATCCTACCAAAATAGCTGATGCTTTAATAGATTTTGAATCTCAAAATAGAACTTCAGAATTTATTAAAAATATTAAAGAGGAAAAGAAAAGATTTGGTTGGGATAGGATGATGCAAACAATTTTAGATCTTGCAAAATAAAATATTTATTGTGTAATTACTCTTCGCAAAAGATAATATAAAGGTAATCCACCAATAAAAATTAAAAATCCGTAAAGGGCAGTAGTCCCATCTTCAATAACTGTGTTGTAAGTAACAAAAAGCAAAGTAATAATAAATAACAACGGAACAACAGGATAAAGTTTCATTTTAAAATCGCTGTAGTCTAGCGCTGTTTTTTTACGCAAAATAAATATTGCTGATGCTGCACTTGCCAAACTCAAACTGTCGATAAATAATACATAATTGACGATATTTTCAAAACTGCCAAGCAGAAAGACAGAAGCCAACATTACAGCAATAAAAAAGGATAATCCAAACTCCTGCACTTGAGTTTTCGTATTTATTTTTTTATATATGGGTGGCAATATTTTATCCTCTGCCATTGCATAATACACTCTCGGATTGCTCATTACAGAAGTATTTAAAAATCCTAAAACCGAGGTAAATAATACAACAGAAATAATAGTTCCACCTGTTGTTCCAAAAAAAGCTTGCGCCAAATCTTTTGCAATAAGAGGAGAGCCCTGCATATTTTCAAATCCTAATACACGCACGTAAGCAATATTAATAAGTAGATAAAGAAAAATAATTATTCCCATACCAATAAAGATTGCGCGCGGAATTGTGCGTTTAGGATTCTCAACATCTGCTCCAAAATTTACTGTTTGTTGGTATCCACCATAGGTAAAAAATATAGAAATTAAACTAATTCCGAATGCCTGTATGTAATTAATATTTTCGGGTAAAACAGTTTTTGAAGTTTCATGGTCAGCATGATTTCCAAAAATGGCAAAACAAAAAATAAGTATCATTCCGATTTTTAATAAGCTCAACACATTTTGTGTTTTTGCACCCATTTTAATTCCTGCAAAATTAATGATGTATAATATTGCGATAATACTTACAGCAATAATTTTTACTATTTGAGCTTGATTTGTTGCCTCTGGAAACGCGACGGGAGTAATATATTCTGCGCCAATTATTGCCACTCCTGCGCTGCTTCCGGCATTAATAATCACTTGACTCCAATTCAGCATAAAAGCAAAAGCGGGATGATAGGCGTAAGAAAATATCTTATAATATCCTCCTGCTGCGGGAAGTCTGGCACCTATTTCGGCAAAAGTAAGGGCGCCACAAATTGAAATTATGCCACCAAAAATCCACACGGCAAAAAAGATAAATAAATCGCCCGATTTTTCTGCAATCATTGCAGGAGTTCTGAATATGCCAACACCAATTACTAAACTCACAACTATCATTGTAAGGTCGAATTGTTTGAGCTTGGGCTGAATTGACACAGGTCAAATGTAGGAAAAAATTATTTTAATCGCTTTGACCATTATTTTGGAATCAAAGCATAAAAAAAGCGGATTATACTATCATAACCTGCTTTCAAAATGAATTGTATTAATTACATATTATTAATAATCTCCTCACCAAATTCGCTGCATTTTAATAATGTTGCGCCATCCATTAATCTGTGGAAATCGTAAGTAACACGTTTATTGGAAATTGCTTGTTCCATGCCTTTAATTATAAGGTCATTTGCTTCTTGCCAGCCCATGTATTCAAACATCATACAACCACTTAAAATTACAGAACCGGGATTTACTTTATCTTGATCTGCATATTTTGGTGCTGTGCCATGTGTTGCTTCAAAAATTGCATGTCCTGTGATATAATTAATATTTGCACCCGGAGCAATACCAATACCACCTACTTGAGCTGCAAGTGCATCACTTAAATAATCGCCATTCAAATTCAATGTTGCTATTACATCAAAATCTTCTGGTCTTGTTAAAACTTGCTGTAATGTAATATCAGCAATTGCATCTTTAATTATTAATCCTGCACCCGGTTTTCCTTCGGGGATAATATGCCAAGGTCCACCATCTAATGGTTCGGCTCCATACATATCCTTTGCAACCTCATAACCCCAATCGCGAAACGCACCCTCAGTGTATTTCATGATATTGCCTTTGTGGACAATGGTAACAGATTTTTGTTTAAATTGAATAGCATAATCAATCGCTGCTTTAACTAATCTTTCAGTTCCTAAAAAACTTACGGGCTTAATTCCAATGCCAACCATAGTATTTACATCTCTATGTAAATTGCCAACAGCTTCCAATTCTTTTTGCCATTCCTGCGAATTTTCTGTAGTTCCGAAACGAATTTTTTCAAATTCTTTTGGTGCATTTTCTTTTAACCAGCTTAAAAATTTAGTAGCAAGTTCACCATTTGCTTGCCAATCTATTCCTGTATAAATATCCTCGGTATTTTCTCTAAAAATTACCATACTTACTAATTCAGGATGTTTAACTGGTGATGGTACTCCAGAAAAATATTTTACCGGACGTAAGCACACATATAAATCTAAAATTTGGCGCAGTGCAACATTTAAAGAGCGCATTCCACCGCCAACAGGAGTTGTAAGTGGACCTTTAATACCAACCAAATAATCTCTAAAAGCATCCAATGTGGTATCTGGTAACCAATTTTGGGTTTGGTTAAAAGCTTTTTCGCCGGCAAGAACTTCCATCCATTCAATTTTCCTTTTGCCACCGTATGCTTTTTCAACGGCTGCATCAAAAACGCGCACCGATGATTTCCATATATCTCTTCCCGTTCCATCGCCCTCAATAAAAGGAATTATTGGATTATCAGGAACCGTTAATTTTCCATTTTGAATTGTTATTTTTTGACCTGTCATCGTTATTTATATTTTAAAAAGTAAGCGCCGTTGTCGGCTTTCAGGCTGCAAAGGTAATTAATCCCAACTTAATCAAAAGGTATTTATATATCAACTATCGTTTTAATTTAGTTGGGGTTACCCTAAATAGCAAATAATTGGAATTGTATGCTATTGATTTTAAAGGTCAGATTTTATTCCAAACTATCATTTGTTACTAGTCCTTTTGCTTATTCAGGGTTAATCCTAAGGGCAGTATTACGCTTATGCTAAAGTTTTTTTGTAATGTTACGCAATGAATGAAAAACCACAACTCAAAAGAGCCTTAGGTCTTACTACAGCAATTTTATTGGTTATTAGTTCCATGATTGGATCCGGTGTATTTAAAAAAGTGGCCCCCATGAGTGCAACTTTAATGGATACAAACCTCATTTTATTAGCTTGGTTTTTAGCCGGATTAGTTTCAATGTTTGGTGTATTTAGTTATGCAGGTCTTGCCACATTAACTGAAGAGGGCGGCGGTCAATTTGAATATTTTAGAATTATTTATGGTAAATTTTTCGCCTTTTTATTCGGATGGACTTGTTTTATGGTCATTCAATCTGCATCTATTGCATCCATAGCATATGTATTTTCTGAATCGGCAAATAATTTATTTCATTTCAAAAATCCTACGGAAGGATTAGCAGACATTTCTTTGTTCTCATACATCTTTCCCTTTCGAAATTCCGGCGTAAAATTATTTGCCATATTAACGATTTGTGTTTTGACGATAATTAATTTTTTTGGAGTTAAAAAAGGGGGTGTTTTAAATGATATTATTTCCTATGCAAAAATTGGAGGAATTTTATTTTTAATTATTGCCGGTTTAATATTGGGAGGCAATGCAGGCGCTGTTGCTGCTAAAACATCGCCACTTATAAAACCCGAAAATTTTAATCTTATTTCTGCCATGTTTGCAGCTATGCTTGCTGCCTTTTGGGCCTACGATGGTTGGGTTAACCTTTCTTACATCGGGGGCGAAGTAAAAAACCCTAAAAAAAATATTCCAATTGCAATAATTGGTGGAACTGCTGCAGTAATGTTTTTATATGTATTGGTTAATTACGTGTATTTAAAAGTGATGCCGGTAAATGGATTTATTGAAATTAATAACGCAGGAAATCAAATTGCCGCAGCCGAAGTTGTTAAAAATATTTTACCCGGAATCGGATATATTATCATTTCAATTCTTATCCTAATTTGCACTTTTGGCGCAACTAATGCAAGCGTTATGAGCAGCCCGAGAATTTATTATCAAATGGCGCAAAAGAAATTATTCTTTAAATCATTCAGTAAAATTCATCCAAAATATCAAACGCCTCATATATCATTGTGGTTTCAAATGCTCTGGAGCAGTATTCTTGTTTTATCAGGAACTTTTGATCAACTTACTGAAATGCTCGTTTTTGCATCCTTTATTTTTTACGGCAGTGGAGCATTAGGATTAATATTAATGAAACGCAAAGGCATTATTACAACCAAAGTATATGGTTATCCTTATGTTCCGATAATATTTATTTTGTTTTGTATCGGATTAATAATTAATACTTTAATTACTTCCCCCGAAATAAGTTTAACAGGATTAAGCTTTTTTGTACTTGGTATTCCAATTTATTTTATAGTTAAAAATCAAAATAAATTAGAAGCACAAGAATAATAATTTGACATTAAATAAAAAAAAGAAAGGGTTTCGATTCGAATCCCTTTCTTTGATAATACTTCTCTTACAGCCTATACTAGAAGTATCAATCAGTCAGCACAACCAGATACTTAGATGATTTCCAGAACTCAGCCGGATCATCAATCTTTAATTCTTCAATTGTTTTGTCACCTTCTACCATTGTATAAGATGCGGTAGTGTGAGTTGTAATTACTTTTGCACTTTTCGTATTCAATGATAATTCTTTAAAGTTTCTAATATCAACTTTAGTGAATGCACTAGCATCAAAATTATTTGCTAATTCTTTGTTTTTTCCAAGTCCTATAAACCCACCTTCTTTATTTACAACACCTAGATCTTTTAATTCTTTATAAGTACCGGCAATGTAGTATGCTGTATTTAAATCTTCAGTTTGTTTAGCAATCACATTTGCCTGATCTGCAGTTTGAACTTCTAATTGCTGTTTAACAGTTGTTACAGTGGTTAATTCTGTATTTAAAGATGAAATTTGATAATTCGCTTTTTCAAGTTCTCCTTTTAAAGCAAGTAAATCAGATTCTTTAGCAGTTAATTGCTCATTTAACATCGCAATTTGTTCGTCAAGTTGTTTTACTTTTAAATTGCTGCCTTTATATTTTTTATCTAATTCTGCAACTAATTTTTTATTTTTTTGAATTAAATCATTCAAAGTTTGGATGCTTGCAATCATATCCTCTTTTTGTTGAGTTTTTGATCTGCCTTCGCTGTTTAGGTTGGTATTAATAATGCCTTCTGTTTTTTTGATTTCCATAAGAGATGAATCAATTTCATTCATCATACCCATATATTCACCAATTTCATTTACTGCAGCATCCCAACCTTGTTTATATTCTGCACTTTGATTGGTTAAATCACCATTTTGTTTTGTTAGATCATCTATCTTACCTTGGTTACAAGCAAACAAGAAGGGTAGGAATCCGAATACTAAAATATATTTTTTCATAATGTTATAATTTTGATTTTTATAAAGAAAATAATCTGCCAACTATTAATATTGCGCTCTAACCCTCTGAAATCGGTAGGTTTAATAATATGACATAAAATTAAGAAGAGTTTTTTTGTGGAATTACTCCTCATAATGTGGAAAATACCTTAGTATGTTTTCTATTCCATACACACTATCTTTGAAGCCTCGTGCAGAATTCTAACCTAGATCCAACAAATGAAAATCTTTCGAATACCGAAAAGGAGTTTGAAAAAGTACTTCGACCTCAAGGTTTTTTTGAGTTTCAAGGTCAAGAAAAATTAGTCGATAACCTACAAGTATTTATTACAGCAGCAAAAAATAGAGGCGAAGCTCTTGATCACGTACTTTTACATGGACCTCCCGGTTTAGGAAAAACTACCCTTTCTTATATTATAGCAAACGAATTAGGGGTTAATATGAAAATTACTTCAGGTCCTGTTTTGGAAAAAGCGGGCGATTTAGCAGGATTACTAACAAGTCTTGAAGCCAGAGATGTATTATTTATTGATGAAATTCACCGACTGAGCACTGTTGTCGAAGAATACCTCTATCAAGCAATGGAGGATTTTAAAATAGATATCATGATTGAAACAGGGCCAAATGCTAGGTCCATTCAAATCAACCTTAATCCCTTTACTTTAGTTGGAGCAACTACCCGCTCTGGTATGCTTAGCTCACCTCTGCGTTCGCGGTTTGGTATCACTTCAAGGATAGAATATTATAAAACCGACGTGCTCAAACAGATTATTGAACGATCATCAGATATATTAAATACTAAAATTACAGACGACGGAGCCTACGAAATAGCTAGAAGAAGCAGAGGCACACCACGAATTGCAAACAACCTGCTTAGACGTATACGAGATTTTGCCCAGGTAAAGGGGAAAGGTTTTATTGATGTAGAAATTGCAAAATTCGGTCTCAATGCCCTCAATGTTGACGAACATGGTTTAGATGAAATGGATAATAGAATATTATCTGATATTATAGATAAATTTAACGGCGGCCCTGTTGGTTTAACCACTATTGCAACTGCTGTTGGAGAAGAACCGGGAACAATTGAAGAGGTATATGAGCCTTTTTTAATCCAAGAAGGCTACCTCAAACGAACCCCAAGAGGCAGAGAAGCTACTGAAAAAGCATATAAACATTTAAATAAACTGCCACCTTCAACAAACTATAAATTGTTTGATTAACTCGTGTTACGCATCCTTTTCTATTTTTTCTTCATCCATAATTAATAAACTAATGCAGGAAATAAATGTTATCTTTGCATCAATAGCCTGTTAAACACAAAATTTTTTAAAAATGAGACTTCAAACACCTAATTTCATAGCTCTTTTAGGGCTTTTTACTTTTTCCACTTTACAGCTTTCTGCTCAAATAAATTGTGGTGCTGCACCAACCGGTTTTACACCATTTGTAGATTTGCAAACAGGAACTTATTTGGGCTATCAAGCTGGTATGTATCCCGGCGGAAGTAACGAGCTTACTGGACCACACTTAAAAAGTGGAAAAACAATAGCCAATGGTATTAAACCACTAGATGGCTCCGGAGCTGTAAATTTTGGAGATGGCGTTGTATTAGTTGCAGGATTTGGCCCTTCAGTTCCCGGACATATCTATAATAAATTTGTTGATCACATTCGCACACCTTCAGAAAAGTATGATTTGAATCCTTGTATGGATGCTATCAATCTTTGTGTTGGAGGTAAAGATTTAGGTTACGCAACAATAGATTCAACTACTGATAGTTATTGGGAAAGTTTAGTGCAAAAAGTATATGATGTAGGTTATACGCCAGAACAAGTGCAAATCGGATGGATGTATTTTAATTCAAAAGGATTAACTGTGCCCCCGGTATTTCCAGATAAATCAATCGAAACAAAAGATCTTGAAATTTTATTTTTAAATAAAGCGAAAGAATACTTTCCTAACATAAAAATTATGTATATAAGCGCACGCCATTATGGTGGATTTGCCGACACTACAATTTTGGAATATTATTCACTCGCAGAACCCGCTTCATACCAAAATAATTGGTCGGTTAAGTGGTTAGTTGAAGAACAAATAAATAATTCAAATCCATTATTACAATATAAAGGCGCAAATCCAAAAGCACCTTATGTACTTTGGGGTCCAAATTTTTGGTGCGACGGCAATATAAAACGAGGATGGGACGATAAGAAATATATTTGCGAATTATCATATAGTCTTGACGATGGTTACCACTTAAGCGACCAGCAAGATTCAAAAGATGCACTCGATATTGTTGATGTGTTATACTATGGTGCAGTTGGAAAACAGTTTACTAAAAATTCAACTGTTTGGGAAAATTGTATTCCATGGTTGGATACACTAGCAGGTGGCTTAAGACAAAAACCAGTTTACGATTTATTAAATGTCACCATTTCTCCTAATCCCGGTTACGACGAATTTTATATCAGTTTGCCAAATGAAAAATATCAAGCAACAATTACTATAGTAAACGAATTAGGTCAATTAATCGATGAGTTTGTTCACGAAGAAAATTTTTCCACTTCTGTATTAATTGACATGACAGGAAAACCAAACGGAATTTATTTTGCAAAAGTGATGATGAATAATAAAATATCTACAGTAAGATTTGTAAAGCAAGGATAACCTTTTTCATCTCAACTATCACCAAATTGAAATCGTTTCTCATTTAGTGAGTGGTAAGTGGTGAGTGGTGAGAAGGCTATCTGGAAGGCAGAAAAGTGATTTCGAATTTTATTGCATATTAAATTGTAATGAAGAGAATTTCATTTTTTAATTCTGCCAAAATCCCATGTCCCATTTCCCAAATCCCACGTCCCAAACATTTTAAAAATAATAAACCCCCCTTAAAGTCAATAATCGATTTGCTAATCCCACAACATTCGGATTTGCAGATGCCCCAACCGCAGTAATAGACCCTTGATATCGCGCATTCACTCCCCAATGTTTTTGTTCCCCTAATAAAAAGGTGCCACCAAAAATATAACTTAACTCGTAGTTATAAAATGCTTCATTATTATTATTTTCAATACCATTAATTACTTCCTTTACAGAAAATAATCTTCCATAAGCTAATCCCGCCTGAAAAATTAATCTGCTTTTATCATTGTAATTTGCTAAAACCGGAATTTCAATATAATCCATAGATAAATTATAAGTATTAAAATTATTTGGATCCGGTTTCGTGCGACTACCCTTTTGAGAATACAAAACTTCCAAACTTAAATTCCAGTTTGGTGTAAAATTTACATGCACAATCGGACCCGCATTTATGCCGATTTTATTAAATCCCGCATAATTGTCACCATCAACCTGCGAAAAATTAAATCCCGCAGAAATGCCTCCTTCAAAAACATGAAATGTATTATCTCCCTGATCACCGGCATTTATTTGCGAAAAAAGCTTTCCGGATAGCAATAAAATAGCTATTAAAATATTTATCCTCATATTATGTGCATTACTTGTCTTTTTATCCCAGCAATAGGTACTTACTTTTGACGTTATATATTGCAAATAACGTAAATATTCATGTTTAAATATACTATACATACCTTAAAAAAGGTCGA
>JBBRGZ010000033.1:0-18805 GCA_038223395.1 Chitinophagales bacterium | reverse complement strand
ACGCGTTGCTTCACCATTTGCAATCGCAACTATAATTGCAGCGGTATGTCCGTTATTAATTAAATTTTCTGTGATACCATCGGCATCCCATTCGCCGGCATAACTGGTTGCATAATCAAATACATTTTGTCCGTCGTTCATATAAATTACTGGATAATAATTTGTGGATGTATAATAATCGGGCGGCAGATAAATCCATATTCTGCGTGTAGAATTTAATTGAGGCATAAAATAATTGTAATCGAGTTCAATTACATTTCCCGTTACAGTATGAGTGCCTGTTTGGTCTTGCCAATTTTCAACGGTATACGTTTTTGTGGTTCCATTTGCAAAGGTTTCCATTCTGTTTGGCAGCAAACCTCCTCCTGCATCCGTTTCTGTTCTTGCCCAATCGCCGCGAGTAAATTTAAATTCAATAGCATCTCCATCAACTCCCTCTAAATCAATAAAATAGCTGCCGTCTATGTCTTTTTGCATAATATAAGCAGTATCTCCAGGCTCCCAAATATTGAAAGTACCGGCAATAAAAAGTGTATCTAAAATCGGTGTAAAATGTGTTGGAACTTCAGTTATTCTAATGGTCATTTGTGCTGATAATACCTGTGATAGTAAAAATAGCAAGGTAAAAGAGCTTAAACGTATTCTATATTTTTTCATTGTAAGGTTATGTTAAAATGATGTGCTTTTAATAAAGTATTTTTGTTACGCGATTTAAAATTACACAATCAAAAATGATATTTTCTGAATGAGCATTTTTACTATTAACCGCGTGCCCATATTTATTTGTTTATTTTTTCTGTATTCTATTGGGAAAACACAAACACCTGATTTTATGATGCAGGGTTGGAATTGGAATTACCCCTTATTTTATGCAGGTATCGGAAATCAAATTGACTATCTCGCAGCGGAGGGAGAATCCTTAAAAAATGCCGGTTTTACCTACATTTGGTTGCCTCCTTTAGCCAAAGCAACAAGCGGAAGCTCAAGCATGGGTTATAATGTGCGCGATTATTATGATATTGGGGATTATGGTCCTGCGCGCTGGGGCGATAGAGAGGGATACGAAAATATCAAGTCGGTGTATGCCGGTTTGGGATTAAACATGGTTGCCGATGTAATTTTTAATCACCGCGATGGAGGTGCCTGGGAAGATAATCCTGCTGTTGAAGGTTGGATTGAAAATATGAATGCTACTAAAGTTGATGCCGGCGATCAACCTTTTCCTTCTGATAGATTTAGATGCTATTTACCTATTGGCGGTACGTCGGGAAATAGTGCAGGCACTTATTATTTTAAAATACATTCGGCAAGCGGACATCCAAATTTTTATAATAAGCCTTACGAATTAATTTTTTGGACAAATGTAGTTCCCGAAGATTATGCAACAGCACCAACAACCGAAATTGAACCAAACGGCGGTGGCGATTGCAGTGAATTAAATAATAATATCATCCTTGGAAAAAGAAAAGATGCAACAATTGATAATGGAGGTTGCGGAACCGACGAATTTGCCTTAACACTTACTGCATCAGATTTTAATGCCGCTGGAGATACCATCTGGATTCGCATGTATAATACAGGCCCAGGCGGATTAGGCGATATGAGCGACCACTTTATTTATGGTTTGTGGAATGGCGCATTAGGTGCCGATATACAAGCACAAATTAAATATCAAACAGCTACAGACTTTAATAATTTGCCGAGTGGTTTGGGTGCAATGAATTATTTGAATTTTAAACCCAATGGAAATCCAACACAATTAAGTGGCGATTTAGATGCAATGTATTTTTATTACGACATGGATCAAACAGTTACTTCAACACAAAATGTATTATACGATTATACGAAATATTTATGGAACACTGAAGGAATTCGTGGATATAGAATGGATGCTGTGAAACATTTTCCCGGTTGGTTTGTTGGCGATTTATTAGACAATTTACACGACAATGGAATAAATCCGGGAATGGTTGTTGGCGAAAATTATGATTTTACACCATCCGTTTTAAAAGGTTGGGTTGATGATGTGCAATACAATATGGATGATGATACGAAAGCTGCAATTCAAGTGCGCGTTTTTGATTTTGCATTGCGCAATAATTTAGAACAGGCTTGCGATGCGTTTGGTTATGATGTAAGAAATGTTTTTAACTCGGGAATAGTTGATGGCGACGGAGGAAGTGGCTTTAATGCAATAACATTTATTAATAATCACGATTTTAGAGATGCAGGACAACCGGTTGACAACGATCCAATTTTAGTTTATGCATATATTTTAACCAATAATAAAATTGGTGTTCCTTGTGTGTATTTTTCAGATTATTATAATCCCCTCAATTTGCGTTATAAAATAATTGGATTAATGGAAGCACATAAAAGATACATTTATGGCGCTTCGCAGGTGGAGTATTTGAGCCGGTTTTCAAGTCCTTATTCTGCCAATTATATAACAGGTTCGGCAAATACTTCACTCATTTATCAAACCAGTTATGCTGTAAGTGGAAAGGAAGTTGTAGTTGCCATTAATTTTTCAACTGCCACATTAAAAGTGGATCAAACAATAAATACGGCAAATATTTTTCCCGGCGATACGCTTACCGATATTTTTTCTATTACAGCGTATGATTATATCACTGTGCAAGATGATAATCAAATCTACCTTGAAATTCCGCCAAGAAGTTATGCTGTTTTTGTTGAGGGTGATTTGAGGTCGGAGTTAATTGATATCAGCACACCGGTTGCTATTGAAACTGACAATTCATTAAATTTGTTTGATGTATATCCTAATCCTGCAGATGAAAAGCTGTATTACGAATTAACTGAGAAATTAAAGGGTGAAATTAATGTGATAATTGAAGACATGCAGGGAAGAACAATTTACACAGAACAACGCGATGCTGCATCACAAGAAATAAATATTCAAAAACTTCCTGCGGGAATGTATATACTTAAAATAACACAAAACCAAACAATTTATATTTCGCAATTTATTAAAAATTAATATGCAAGCAGAAAATAAAACTTCCATTCTTTCCAATATATTTCCTTCAGAAGAAAATATTCCCGAAACAGCAAAATTACCTTTACCCATAAAACAAACTGAATATTTAATTAATGGCCGATTGCAAACGTGGACAACAAATTTTGATAAAATTTATTCGCCTGTATACATTAAGAAGGGCGATAATTATGAACAGGTTTTAGTAGGAGAAATTCCACATTTTTCGGTGAGCGAAGCACTTGAAGCATTACAATCTGCTGTAGCAGCCTATAATTTAGGCAGAGGCGAATGGCCCACAATGCAGGTCAAAAAACGCATAGAATGTATGTTGAATTTTACCACAGAAATGAAAACTAAACGCGAAGAAGTTGTGCGATTACTCATGTGGGAAATTGGAAAAACACGTGCCGATTCTGAAAAAGAATTTGATAGAACCGTGCAATATATTTATGATACAATTACAGCACTTAAAGAATTAGATAATAGCAATTCTAAAATTGAAAAAGAGGAGGGTATATATGCTCAAATTCGCAGAGGACCACTTGGGGTTGTATTGTGCATGGGGCCATATAATTACCCTTTAAATGAAACATTTTCTACTTTAATTCCCGCAATAATCATGGGAAATACAATACTATTTAAACCTGCACGATATGGTGTTTTATTACTCAGACCTTTACAAGAATGTTTCAAAAATAATTTTCCAGCCGGAGTAATTAATATGCTATATGGTGAAGGAAAGGAAATTATAGCGCCAATTATGGAAACCGGCAAAGTTGATGTTTTTGCATTTATAGGTTCGAGTCGTGTTTCCAATATTATCAGAAAATCGCATCCAAAACCAAATCGTTTAAGAGCATGCTTAGGATTGGAAGCAAAAAATCCTGCAATTATTCTACCGGATGCAGATTTAGAAATTGCTGCAACGGAATGTATAACGGGAAGTTTATCTTTTAACGGCCAACGTTGCACAGCACTTAAAATTATTTTTGTACACGAGAGTATTGCAACTCAGTTTTTAGATTTATACAAAGAAAAGCTTTCCAACCTTAAATTCGGAATGCCTTGGGATGATAAGGTGATGTTAACGCCACTTCCTGAACAAAATAAACCAGCTTACCTCGAAGGTTTAATTGCTGATGCAAAACAACACGGCGCTCAAATAATAAATGAAAACGGTGGCGAAAACTTTTTAAGTTTTAATTATCCTGCTGTATTATTTCCGGTGAATGAAAATATGCGTATTTGGGATGAAGAACAATTCGGACCAATTGTTCCTATTGCAACTTTTAAATCTATTGAAGAACCGATAAATTACATACAAACAAGTAAATATGGTCAGCAAGTTTCGATCTTTGGTCAGAATCACAACCAAATTGCAAAATTATTAGACCCTCTTACAAATCAAGTGTGCAGAGTAAATATCAATTCGCAATGTCAGCGTGGACCTGATAAATATCCTTTTAATGGAAGAAAAGATTCGGCAGAAGGCACCTTGAGCGTAACTGATGCCTTGCGCGTTTTTTCGATAAGAACAACAGTTGCATTTAAAGATTCAAGTATTAATCGCGACATTGTAAATGAAATTTTAGATAAACGCGAATCTAATTTTCTTTCAACAGATTATATTTTATAATTGTAAAAATATTATTGTCAAATTATGCAAAAAAGAAGAGCAGGAATTCTGCTTCACCTAACTTCATTACCGGGCAAATTCGGTATCGGCACTTTAGGAAAGGAAGCTTACGCATTTGTTGATTTTTTAGTCGCAGCTAAACAAACGTATTGGCAAATTTTACCTTTAGGCCCAACCGGTTATGGAGATTCTCCTTATCAATGTTTCAGCTCGAAAGCAGGAAATCCTTATTTAATTGATTTAGATAATTTATGCGAATTACAATTATTAAATGAAGAAGATTTATTTGTAGATGAAAACTTTTCTAACGATAAAGTAATATATGGAATTGTAATTGAAACAAAACTTGCCTTATTAAAAAAAGCCCAAGTTAATTTTAAAGCAGATGAAAACCTCATATTGAAAACTCAATTTGATAATTATTGTGTTAATAATAATCAGTGGCTTGATGATTATGCCTTGTTTATGGCATTAAAAGAAAAATTTGAAAATAAACCTTGGTACGAATGGAGTGATGATTACAGATTATTGAACGTAGAAACGTTAAATAATGTAAAACCGGAATTAGAAGACACCATTCATTTTCATAAATTTATTCAATTTCTTTTTTCGCAACAGTGGTTTTCATTAAAACAATATGCAAATGAAAAAGAGATATTAATAATTGGCGATATACCAATTTATGTTGCAATGGACAGCAGTGATACTTGGATGAATCCTCAGCTTTTTCAATTTGATGAAAATAAAAATCCTTTGTGCGTTGGAGGTTGTCCACCGGATTATTTTAGCGAAACAGGTCAGCTTTGGGGAAATCCAATTTTTGATTATGCAGAAATGGAAACTGATAATTTTAGTTGGTGGATCGACAGAATCAAAACAACTCTAACCTTATACGATTTAGTACGTGTTGATCACTTTAGAGGTTTTGCAGGATATTGGCGCATTCCTTAAGGAGATGAAAATGCTCTTAACGGAGAATGGATTACAGGACCTGGTGAAAAATTATTTAAGGCGATACAAAATGCTTTGGGAGAAATACCAATAATTGCGGAAGACTTGGGATTAATTACTCCTGATGTGCTCCTTTTGCGCGATGCATTTAATTTACCAGGAATGAAGGTTTTGCAATTTGCTTTCGATAGTGGTGAAGAGAATGATTATTTGCCTCATAATTACGATAAAAATTGTGTTGTTTACACAGGAACACACGATAACGAAACTGTAAAAGGCTGGTTTGAAAACGCAAGCGAAAAGGATAAAAAATACGTTTTAGATTATATTCATTCTAACGGCGAAAATGTGGGTTGGGATTTAATACGCACAGCTTGGGCCAGTGTTGCAAATACCGCAATTGCACCAATGCAAGATGTGTTAGGTTTAGGTGCAGATGCACGTATGAACCTACCCGGAACCACCGTAAAAAATTGGGAATGGCGTATGGATAAAAATGCAATTAACGAAAATCTTTCAAAATCCTTGGCCGCAATGACTGAATTATACGGAAGAATTTAAATTGCAAAATATTGGTTTAATAGTAGTTGATTTATTCAAAAAATTCAACTACACCAGTATCTAAATCATACAAAGCGCCAATAATTCTTATTTCGTTTAAAATTTCCATTGCCTTGAGAATTGCACTTTCATTTCTTATTTTTTCAACTGTAAGGGTAATATTATTCTTTGTTACATTTTGAACAAATTCTAAATTTTTGCTTGTCCTGTTTTCAAGCGTTGAAGTTTCCTTTGCAATTGCAGGTTTAATTTTATTAAGCAAATGCGTAATATTGCCCAATTCAATATTATTACTTGCACCTTCAATTGCACCGCATTTTGTGTGACCTAAAACTACTATCAATTTTGAGCCTGCTATTTTGCATGCAAACTCCATGCTTCCCAAAATGTCTTCATTTAAAATATTGCCAGCAATTCTAATACTAAACACATCGCCGAGCCCTTGATCAAATATGAGTTCGGCAGAAGTTCTTGAATCAATACAGCTTAAAATTGCAGCAAATGGAAATTGACCTGTAGAAGTTTCATTTACTTGCTCTAATAAATTGCGGTGAGCCTTAATATTATTTACGAAGCGTTCGTTGCCTTCCTTCAATATGTCGAGCGCGTGGTTTGGAGTTAATTCATCTTGTGTTTCTTTAGTATGTGTGCGCATTATTTTAGTTTGTTTTTAATTCAAAACGAGCCCTATCGATAAACCGGCATCATAAACTACCGGGGAATATCCGAATGCCATATGGCTAAATTTAAAACCGGGGTATATATCATAATCAAGTTGGTTAATATAATTATTAAATTCGTAACCATAACCTAAACCACAATAAATATCGAAACTCAATTTTTTCCTTAGTACCCATTGTTTTCCAACACACATCAATAGAGAAGCACTAAAATCCACACCATTTACTGTTTCAGCATCGCAATTTGGAAGTCCTAAAGGGCAGTCGCCATTTTGGTCTTTAATTATAAAGAAGGAAGTTAAAAACTCCGGTTTAATATAAGCATGATTTAAAAAAAAAATATTTTCCAAAGCTTTTTTGCCTCCAAAATAAATTTTTGGTCCTACAGAAAAATAGCCACCTAAATAGTGATCATAAGAAATATAATCGCCGAGTTTAATACCAATAAAACCGGCTTCAACTTCCCAACTTATACAATTTTTTTTATACGTCTCTAATGAAAATCCCATGCAACCCATTACCGGTGAAAAAAAATCAAACTTTAAAATATGAATTTGCAAAGAATCTTCAGATTGACAATATGTTTTTCCGCTAAAAAATATAAACAAAATAATAAGTGATAAATTTTTCATTTTGAATATCTTGAAATTCTTTGTTTAAATCTAATTATTTCAATAAAATTCCAATGGACAACCCGCCATCAAACAACAGAGGCGTATCGCCAAAACGCACATAACTAAATCTAAAACTTGGATTATTATAATTATCATAATAAACCGTTTCAGATTCATCCATATTGTCGGAAAACCAATCTCCCCCATAACCTAATCCAAACCAAATATCAAATGTAATGATATCGGATAGCACCCATTGATTTCCAAGACATAATAATAAAGAAGCAGAAAAATCGGATCCTTTTATTTCTATTTCTGACGAAGTTCCGTCAATATAATTATAAAATAATCCGGTATAATTAAAGGAATAATAATTTGCAAGTATCTGAGGTTTAAAATATCCCCCTTTAAAATTTTCAGCACTTCCAATACCATCTCTGTTTTTAAAATAAAAACGCGGACCAACGGAAGCATAACCCCCAGCAAAATTAGCGTATGGAAAATAATCGCCTAATTTAAGCCCTATAAATCCGGCATCAATATCCAATGCAATAAAATCTTTTTTTGTTGTTTCTAATGAAAATCCAAAACAACCTGCAACAGGAGAAAAGAAATCATATTTTATTGCGTGCATTTTTGGTGCATCTATATTTTGTGCCTTAGAAAATGAGCTAAAACAAACTGGAATTAGAAGGAGAAGTAATTTTTTCATAGCATATTTCATTTTTAAAATTCTAAATTTAATTATCATTCTTTAAACTATTGTGTTTAATATTCTATATTAGGCTTCAGTTTTTTAAACCTTTTTTTCTTTAACCCATCGCCACATTAAAAAGCTAAAAAATAAACTCACTGCACTTATTTCAAAAATAAGGCTTTTATCTTCTGCAGCACCAATAAATTGTGCAATTAACAAACTTACAATTAATTGTGGAATAACAATACTCATATTAAATATCCCCATAAATAAACCCATACGTTGCTTATTCACTTTTTCGCTCATAATTGCAAATGGTAAACTTACAATGGCAGCCCAACCAATTCCAGCTATTGCCATACAGATATACAGCGTGGTTACATCCTTAGCAAAAAATACAATTATTGCATAGCCTAAACTCATAATAAGTAAGCAAGTGGATTGCACTGTTATGCGTCCGAAACGTTTTGTGAGTGGCTCTAAAACTAAAGCAGGCAATATAGCGCCAACTGCATTTAATATTAAAAAGGAGTATCCAATTATTTTTCCAATACTATTTTTTTCATCCTGACTAAGTGAAGATGAATCGTTTGTATTAAATAACAATTGACTGGCATACGCAAACATAAAAACAAACATTGTTTGAACACCAATCCATGAAAATGCATTTGCTAGGTATATTTTTATTAATTCATTTACTTCTGCTTTTTGCGAATTTGCATGTACATCAAGTGCATTAAAATCGCCACCTGTCGCATCCGCTTGGAGCGTTTTGGGTTCTGTTATAAAAAACACAGGAATTATAGAAAACGCAAGTACAATAAAAACACCCAAATAAATTAAAGTATAATTATCAAACCAAGCACCAACAAAATAAGCTAAAACACCCAAAGTGCCTGAAACTGTTTGCATCCAAGTATAGCCCTTTGTTCGCGCTTTTCCATCGGGAGTAACATCTGTAATGATGCTTCGTGTAGGATTAAATCCAAGGTTTATAGCAAGGTCGAGTGTAGTTGCAACAACAAGTGCAACCGGGATTAAACTCTGTGCACCAAATAATTTTTGAATTACATCCAGATTGGGAAGACAGAGTAACATTAAAGCTGCAATTGTTCCCCCTATTATTATAAAAGGCCTTCTTCTTCCACCCCAAAACCATGCATTATCGGAAACAAGCCCAACAAGCAATTGCATAACTAAACCGGCTATAGGACCACTCGCCCAAATCAATCCAATTTCTTCTATTTTAAGGTCATATTTTGTTGAGAGAATCCAGCTTAATGCGCTGATTTGCACACAAAGTGCAAATCCCATCGCAGTAGCCGGCATTGCTAATACAGCATAAAAACTATTGTTTAATTTTTTTTGAATGGATAACATATTGTCAATTTTGGAAATGAAACCGTTGAAAATCAGGGTTTAAAAATACAAAATGAAATAGCTCTCCAATCAATTTTGTAAGTAAAATAAACTTGATTCTAAAATTACTAAATTGCATCCGATAAATCCTGATTGATATGGAAAAACCACGGTTAAGTTTTTGGCAAATTTGGAACATGAGTTTCGGATTTTTAGGAATACAATTTGGCTTTGCCTTACAAAACAGTAACGCATCAGCTATTCTCCAAAATTTTGGCGCTGATATTCATAATTTAAGTTGGTTTTGGCTTGTTGCTCCAATAACTGGAATGATAGTGCAACCACTTATCGGCCACTATAGCGATGGCACTTGGAACAAACTTGGTAGACGTAAACCCTATTTTTTAGTTGGAACAATATTGTGTTGCATCGCCTTGGTGATGTTGCCAAATTCTGCCATGTTTCTTTCTGCAAAATCTGCACTATTTATTGGAGCAGGATTTTTAATGATAATGGATGCGAGCATTAACGTTGCAATGGAACCATTTAGAGCATTGGTTGCAGATAACCTGCCTGATAAACAACGCACTATAGGCTTTTCAATTCAAACTTTTCTAATTGGTATTGGTGCTGTTGCCGGAAGTTGGTTGCCGTGGGTTTTAGCAAATTGGTGCAATGTTTCTTCAGAAGCACCGGAAGGACAGGTAGCAAATAACGTAGTTTTTTCATTTTATGTCGGTGCAATTGTATTTTTTGGAGCCATCATGGTAACCATAATATTTGCAAAAGAATATCCGCCAAAAGAATATGAATTGTATCATGGTAAAGCACAAAAAATAAAACACGGAATAGGAGAAATATTTAACGATTTTGCGCTTATGCCTAAAACTATGAAACAATTAGGTTTAGTACAATTTTTTAGCTGGTTTGCATTATTTGGTATGTGGGTTTTTACAACACCTGCAATTGCACATCATATTTATAATTTACCAATAGACGATACCTCAAGTGCTACTTTTCGAGAAGCCGGAACTTGGGTTGGTGTTATTTTTGGAACTTATAATTTAGTGAGCGCAATTTATGCTTTATTTCTTCCTGCTATCGCAAGAAAAATTGGCAGAAAATTAACACATGCCTTATCCCTTACCGCAGGTGGCGTTGGTTTAATTTCTATGTTTTTTGCGACAAGCCCTAATATGTTATTGTTTTCAATGATTGGCGTTGGAATGGCTTGGGCTAGCATTTTAGCAATGCCTTATGCAATTTTAGCAGGCAGTATCCCCGCAGGAAAAATGGGCGTTTATATGGGGATTTTTAATTTCTTTATTACCATTCCACAAATTATAAATGGCATTTTTGGCGGACCAATTGTACATACCATATTTAATGATAATGCAATTTATGCTTTAGTTATGAGTGGAATATTTATGCTTTGCGCTGCAGTTTGCGTTATTTATGTTCACGACGATGGCGATATTAAAGTAATTAATACAAAACCAATCGCGTAGATTTAAACCATAAATAAAACCCTTCCAAATCGTTAAACAAACTTTTTAAGAAGTGGTGTTTTTTGCATTATAAAAACAACCAACATAGATGCCGAGGTAATAATTACGGCAACTATCGGAATAACAATTACTGGAGCAATGCGCATTATTACTTGGTATTTTTCCATGAACAAGCCTTCAAAAAATTCAATAAATAATGGATGCACTAAATAAATTCCAAACGTAGTGCTGCCTAAAAAAGCCAATCGCTTAAATTTCTTTTCTGAGAAACGCGTAAATGCTTTCATTGCATAATATTCGAGCAGTATAAATGCAGATAACGACTGAATTAAAATTCCAGGTCTGTGATGTGACAAATAAAATGGCGCAACTTCACCTTGTGTTGAGCTATCCAACCATACAATAAAAACATTTAACAAATAACTACACACATAAATTACCCAAGTAATTTTTATTTGTTTAGAATTAAATTTATATTGCATTAAATAATATCCAATAACAAAAAAACCAAGGTATGCTGTTACAACGGGAATATTTAACCCGAGACGCAGTGTAGTATAATTATACACTAAAGGCAATACCACGTTCGAAAAAATCCAAAGCCCAAATAAATAATACAAATCCGTTTTAGTTAGCACAGGAATTACACGCCGCAAAAATGGCGTAACTAAATACATACCCACTATCATATATAAAAACCAAAGGTGATCGTAAACTGGTCCTGTTAGTGGATTTTTAAGGATGCTGTATATGTTTTGCCACGTAACATCACCAATTTGGTATTGATGGTTAATTGCAATTTTTATTTCGTAAACAATTGTCCAAAAAATAAGTGGAATTAAAACACGCGTAAAACGTTTTTTAAAGAAAGAGGGGTAAGATTCTTCTTTGCCTAATAATAAAGCGCCGCTAATCATTAAAAACACCGGTACTCCGGAGCGACCAAATACGTCAAATAATAAACACGTAATCCAAAAGGGGCTGTTTACATCCAACTCACGCCAAAGCCAAGGTGTTGCAACGTGCAATTGCACTACAGCAAATGTTGCTACAAATCGCACAAGGTCGAAATGCACTGCGCGGTTTTGTATTTTAAGCGATGGATTAGTCATTAAAAAATAAAATTACGATTAGCTTTTCTATTTTAAGCGCGAAGGTAATATAAAAGTTTAGTTATCTAATTCAATCAGTTTTATCGTTTTTACACCTCCCATATCGTTAAGCATATTAATATCTCTATCTAAAATAAGTTCCAATTTTTTAAGCTGCACATTTATTCTAGCATTTAAATCATCGTACTTAGCATACATACTTTTTGTTGGTGCGGTATCCGACATCTGCAGAAAATAATTTAATCCTGCAAGTTTTTCTTCTAGCATAATCGGAAATTTCAAATTGTCTTCGTAAGCAAGCACTTTCGGATTATACAATGCTTCCTCAACTGCAGTTAGAGAATCAATTACAGGTTTTGCTTTTAAACGAAATGCCTGCACTGTTGCCGAATCTGTTTCAGAAGATAGATAATCTTGAATTTGAGTTCTTACATCTCTTATCGTTTCTGTTGCTTTAGATATATCATTTAATTTATCACAAATCTTTTTATTCAGATTATATTGTTCCTGAAAATCTTTTTGTGTGGAAGGATTGCGTGGGTCGATTTTAATTACAAAATTTTGCATGCCTATTTCTTCATCCCCTAAAAATAATTTTACCCTATAATTTCCGGGCACAGCCAACGGCCCAAATAATGAAGCATCAAAGGTTGCGCTGGTATCTCCTTTTGCGTCAGGATATCGCATGTCCCAAACAAAATTATGCATGCCTTTATTTCCATTTAATTTCCCTTCTTCTGCTTTCTTTTTATTTTCAAAAAAGTCATCTTTTATTGTTATTGGCGTACGTAATTTATCATATTTATCAGAATATGTTATAATTGATTTTCCATCATTATCGTAAAAAATCATTTTTAATTCTTTATTGACTTTTTCCTTTAAATAATAACGCACTTTAACTCCCACAGCTTCATTTTCTCCACTTTGGTCACTAGGTTCATCGCTGTTCCAGTTCGGTCCGGGTGTGCGATAAGAGTCATATATCGCATATAAATAATTTGAATCTATTGATTGGTTTGCTGTTAATTGATAAAGTGGTGTAATATCATCTAAAATCCAAAAACTTCTTCCATGTGTTGCAATAATTACATCGCGTTCGCCTTTATTAATTTGAATATCTGTAACAGGTGTAGTAGGCAAATTTAATTGCAGACTTTGCCAATTTGCACCATCATTAAATGAAACATAAACACCCGTTTCTAATCCTGCAAATAATAATCCTTTTTTATTCGGATCGTTTCTTACGCATCTATTATAAATAGGTAACCCATTTGTAATTTTTGTCCAAGTTTTTCCGTAATCATTTGTTTTATAAATGTACGGTTGCATATCGTCTAATTTATATCGCGTAGCAGAAATATAACAAGTGCCTCCCTCAAAATGCGATGGGTCAACAAAACTTATCATACTCCATTCGGGTAAACTTGCAGGTGTAACATTGTTCCATGTTTTTCCATTATCTCTCGAAATATAAACTAAACCATCATCGCTTCCAGTCCACAAAACTCCGGCTTCTACATCAGATTCTGCAAAGGTGAAGATGGTCCCGTAATATTCTACACCGGTATTATCTAAAGTAACGGGGCCCCCGCTTGTTTGCAATGTTTTTGGATCGTTGCGTGTTAGGTCGGGTGATATTGTTTCCCAAGTTACACCTGCATCATAACTTCGGTGCACATAATTACTTGTGGCATATAAACAAGAATTATTATTTGGAGAAAATGCGATAGGAAAAGTCCAGTTAAATCTTCTTTGCATTGTAATTGCTCCGGCGCCATAATGTTGTTCGGGGTCAACAGAAATTATTCTATAAATTTCTGATTCTTCATTAAATGATGAAAAAATGCCATCGTATTCGCCACCATAAGTAATTTTTGAATTTTTCGGATCTGGAACAATATATCCGGCTTCACCACCAGCTACCGAACGCCATGCCGATACACCAATGCTGCCACCTGACGTGCGCGACTTAATTTTAATTGATGAATTATCCTGCTGTGCGCCATAAATATTATATGGAAATTCGCTATCTAAATTAACATGATAAAATTGTGCTGTTGGAATATCTGTTTCGCTCCAAGTATTTCCATCGTCAAAAGTTATTGTGGGTCCTCCATCTCCACCAATAATATAATTATCGGGATCTTTTGCATTAATCCACATTACGTGATTATCCCAAGTATTTGTTTCTGCTCTCTCAAAATCAGAACCGCCATTTTTACTGCGCCAATATTCAACACTTAAAATATATAATTCATTATCGTTTTTTGGATCTACATATAAATTACTAAAATACCAAGGGCGCTGAATCAAGTCGTTTTCTTTGGTTAATAAAATCCATGTTTCGCCCGCGTCTTCTGAATAATAAATGCCGGCATTTTCAATATTTTCTACCGCAGCCCAAATTTTATTTGGATTAAGTGACGAAATTGTAACAATTATTTTTCCATCCAATCCTTTTGGCAAACCTGCATTTTCGGAAATTAATTTCCACGTTTCACCACCGTCTATACTCTTATATAATCCACTTCCGGTTCCGCCACTATTTAATGAATACGGAGTGCGAAACGCTTTATACATACTTGCATAAATAATATTTGCATTATTGGGATCAAACTTAACATCAATACAGCCTGTATTATCGTCGGCACCTTTTAAAATAATATTCCATGTTTTTCCACCGTCTGTAGTTTTATATAATCCACGTTCTTTATTTGCACCCCAAATGTGGCCTTGCACTGCAACATAAACAATATTTTCATTTTGAGGATCAATGGCTATCGTTCCAATGGCATACGACTCTTCAAGACCAATATGTTTCCAGGTTTTTCCTGCATCAATAGATTTATAAACACCATCGCCAAACGACATATTTCCACGCATTTCAACTTCGCCCATTCCCACATACACAACATTCGGATTTGTTTGAGCAACTTCAATTGCCCCCACACTTGCCGAAGTAAATGTAGAATCGGAAACGCAATGCCAGTTTACACCGCCATCCTCAGTTTTCCATACACCGCCACCTGCTGCACCGGCATAATAGATCTTATTGTTGTTGTAAACACCGGTTACCGCAATACAGCGCCCGGCTCTAAATGGACCAATATTGCGCCAGTGCAAACCATTATATAATACTTTTGGAACAATTTCGGCACTTGTATTGGCACCTTCTGTTTTTGACTTTGTTTGTGCCTTTAACGGTTGAAGGAAAATGCCACTTAATACAATGGCAATCAATAGATTTGAACGCATAATTCGGATTTAATGTAAATATCCGAATTTTAATTCTAATTATTTCATCAGCTCAAACACCTCAGCTTGCATTGCGGGGATTGTGATAGTTTTAATATCGGTCAATTCGGTTTGCGTCATAATGTTTTTGGCTTTTGAATAGCTTTGCATTCTTTCTGTATAATTTTTTGTAGATAAATCAACTTTTTTATCGCTGGTATTCATCACCACCATTACACAAGCATTATCTGTATATCTAAAATAAACATACACACCATCATAAGGCACAAATTGCATGAGTTTACCATGTGTAATTGGCAAGGAATTTTTTCTGTAATTAGCAAGTGTTTTTACATAATTAAAATAATCTTTTTCATCGCCATTTAAATTTGATGCTTTAAATTTATTAATAGAATCTCCTTGCCATCCACCGGGGAAATCTTCGCGCACTTTGCCGTCAGGATTTGTAAAATTTTTCATTAATATTTCATCTCCATAATACCACTGCGGAATGCCTCTGGTAGTTAAAATAAATGTTGTGGCCAATTTCATTTTATTTAAATCTTCTCCTGCAACAGAAAAAAAACGGCTCAAATCGTGATTTCCAAAAAACACAACATTTTTATTTGCATCTCCATACATATAATCCTGAGAGAGTTTTAAATAAATACTTGCAACGCCGTCAGTCCAACCAAAAGGTTTTTGCACCATATTATTTATACTCCACAATAATTCAAAATCTGTTACACCCGGCAATTGCGAATCATAGCCTGTTTTTAAATTATTATTTCCATTAAAATAACCTTGCACGCCCATGCCATCAACCCAAGTTTCTGCAAACATGCCCAAGCCCGGATATTCATTGAAAATTGCTTTCGCAGCATCTTGCATAAATTTTAAATCATTATAAGTATAGGTATCAATTCTAAATGCATCTACCTGCGCAAATTCAGCCCACCAAATATAATTTTGTATTAAATATTTTGATACAAATGGATTTTGTTGATTGAGGTCGGGCATGTGTTTATCAAACCAACCATCTAACATTAATGTTTTATCATAATTGCTTCCATATTGATCTACTAGTGCTGGCGTTCTATAGTTTGTTTTAGTATAAGAATCCCATTGGTGAACCCAGTCTTTCATGGGTAAATCTTGTATCATCCAATGGCCATTGCCGCAATGGTTTGGCACAATATCCATCACTACTTTTAAATTTCTTTTGTGACTTTCCTGCGCATATTTTTTATATAAATTATTATCGCCAAAACGTTTATCTACTTTATAATGATCTGTTGCTGCATAACCGTGATAACTCCATTCTTCTTGATTATTTTCAATTAAAGGAGTACACCAAATTGCAGTTACACCTAAATCTTTAACATAATCTAAATGATTTATTATTCCCTGAAGGTCGCCACCATGTCGCGCGGTTAAACTTGTTCTTCCATAATATTTTTCACGCATATCATTTGCAACATCATTAGTGGAGTCGCCATTCGAAAATCTATCCGGCATGATTAAATAAATAAAATCGGAGGAATTTAATCCGTAAGCCATTGTGCGTTTTTCGCGACTTTTTAATTCGTAAGGTTGTTTGAATGACGCTGTTTTATTTTTAAATTCTAATTGCAGTGTTCCTGCCTTTGCATTATCGCCAATTACAATATCAATAAATACATAATTGGGATTTTCCACTTTTGAAATAGAAAATAATTGTACATCGGGATAATTAAAAGTAACTTCATAATCAGCAATATTATTTCCGTGCACCATTAATTGCAAATTGTTGTCTTCCATATCTACCCACCAATTGGGAGGGCAAATTTGTTCAATTTGAGCTTGAATTTTTAATGCAGAAAAAAATAAAATTAATACTAAATATAATTTGTGCAGGCTTAAGTATTTTTTCATATTGGCTGATTATGTCTATACAAAAATAACAAAATATAAGTTAGCCATGAATAATAAATAGAAATAATAATAAATGCCGGTTTGCAATAAAATCAACTGTTTCAACTCAATATCGTACAATTTACTAAGGTTTGCTATTCAGAGAAACCTTGATTAAGAATTGAAATTCCTTTACCATTATTAAGTAGCAGCAGCATCCTTCTGGTTTAATTGATTTTAATTGAAGAAGAGATATTGCTTCGGCATAAAATTGAATGTCGAATATCGAAGTTGAGCCGATTATCCGATTACAATAATTATCCGAAACCAATATGTCGTCCCTACATGACTTCTATTCTCAGTTCTATTTTATATTACAAATATGCCGTTCCTCTGGGACTTTGCTTTGCGCACTAATTCATATGCTTAGATATTCAAACCCCGGGTAGGGGTGACATTATTATACCTCCAAATAAAAAAAAATCCTCTTACACCAACCGGGTAGGGGTGGCATTATTACGTCATCCAAGGAAAACAAATTCCCCGTTAACCCCGGGTAGGGGTGGCATTATTATATCATCCAAGGAAAACGAATTCCCCTTTAACCCCGGGTAGGGGTGGCATTATATCCCACAACACAATAAATCACCATCAAACCCAAATTAGTTGCTCACCTTTATTAATCGGCTACCGCTATCAATTTTAATAATTTTTGCAGATTTCCATTAATTATTACCAGCAATGAAATGAAATACCTTCCTTTCAAATGTTATCAATATATAAAATTATTATATTTTCGTATCCCTTAATTATTTATTCACCTTAAAAACAAAATCATGTCACGAACATTTTCACAAATCTACATCCAAATCGTATTTGCGGTTCAGGGCCGTAGAAATCTTATTCATAAAGAATGGAAAGATGAATTGTATAAATACATCTCTGGAATAATTACAGAAAAAAAACAAAAATCAATAATTGTAAATAGGATGCCTGATCATATTCACATTTTTGTCGGGTTGTAACCTTCAGTTGCTATATCTGATATCGTGCGTGATGTTAAAAACAATTCTACAAATTTTATTAATGATAAAAATTTTTTATCAAAGAAATTTTCATGGCAGGAAGGATTTGGTGCATTTTCCTATTCTCAATCTCACATTGATAATGTATATAATTATATATTAAATCAGGAACAACATCATCAAAAGAAAAGTTTTAAAGAGGAGTATATCGGGTTGTTAAAGGAATTTCAAATTGAGTATGAAGAAAGGAATTTATTTGAATTTATTGATTATTGAAATTAAAAAAATAGCGATGTAGCATGGGCTATAATATCACCCCTACCCGGGGTTGTGTTTGGTAGTTCTGTTTTTGTTACAATAATATCACCACTAGCCGGGGTTTTATATTGTAGTTCTGTTTTTTGTATAATGTATGACAACATAACCCCGGTTAGGGGTGGCATTATTATAACATCCAAGCAAAGCCGAATCAAAACCCCGGTTAGGGGTGGCATTATTATAACATCCAAGCAAAGCCGAATCAAAACCCCGGTT
>JBBRGZ010000032.1:0-19080 GCA_038223395.1 Chitinophagales bacterium | reverse complement strand
GACTTCAGTCCGTTGTAATTAAAAAAACCATACAGAGAGCCATAGGCTCGGAACATTTTGTAGCAACGGACTTCAGTCCGTTGTAATTAAAAAAAAACCACACAGAAAGCCGCAGGCTCGGAACATTTTGTAGCAACGGACTTCAGTCCGTTGTAATTAAAAAAAACCATACAGAGAGCCATAGGCTCGCAACATTTTGTAGCAACGGACTTCAGTCCGTTGTAATTAAAAAAAATCATTCAGAGAGCCATAGGCTCGGAACATTTTGTAGCAACGGACTTTAGTCCGTTGGTTGTAGAAAAAAAATCCCTATAGAGAGCCGCAGGCTCGTAACATTTGACCTCTTTTACCGTAAATTTGCGCCTTCAATCTTAACACCATAAAAAACCTGTATTTTGGAGCTAAACGAAGAAAAACACAGTTGGCAATCGCCCGCTTTAGGAATTCAAATGGAAATGTTAACCTTTGGTACTAAGGGATTTCCCATTATATTATTCCCTACTTCTATGGGTATGCACAACGAAAACCGCGACTTCAAATTAATAGAATCTATCGGTTGGTTTATTGAAAGCGGATTGGTAAAAGTATATTGTCCAGACAGCATTGATAAACACAGTTGGTACAATACCGCAGCATCGCCACACGATAGAGTTGCAAACCATATGCTCTATGAAAAAATGATTTTGGAGGAAATTTATCCCGCTATAGTTGAACAAACCGGGCACAAACGGATTGGTTTTGGTGGTTGCAGTTTTGGTGGATATCACGCCTGCAATTTTGCGTTCAGAAATCCGGCAATCGCCGCTGCAATGTTTTCGCTGCATGCAAAATTTGATATCAGAGGGCAATTGGATGGCTATAATGGCGATGATGTATATTATAATAATCCTCCGGATTATCTTCCAGGGCTAATGGATGAAAATTTATGGAAAATGCAAATATTTTTAGGTTCTGCCGAATTTGATATGTGCCTCGATGCAAACTATAAAATGGCGCAAATGCTCGGTTTGAAGCAAATTCCGCACACCTTAGAAGTAGTTCCAAGCGAAAAACATGACTGGCCGTGTTGGCGACAACAATTTCCAAAATTTTTATCTCTGATAAATTACGACAATCTTTACAATTAATATTCAAATTCTTAATTACACAATACAAAAAGATGATAAAAAAAATCGGCATAATTCACGGTATGGAAGACTCGTTTCCAACTGCATTTATAAACAGAATTAACAGCAAAAACATAGATGGTATTATTGCTGAACATGTATTAATCGACAAGGTTATACAAGGCGAACCAAACGATTACGCAGTGATGTTTGACCGCATTTCGCACGATGCCCCGTTTTATAGAAGTTATGTAAAAAACCTCGCAATTAGCGGAACAGCAGTTATGAATAATCCTTTTTGGTGGAGTGCTGACGAAAAATTTTTTAATAATGCACTCGCAATTAAATTGGGAATCCCGGTTCCAAATACAGTGTTAATACCTTCACACGAATTACCTCCAAATACAAAAGCAACATCATTCCGCAATTTAAAATACCCTTTAGATTGGGAATCAATTTTTAAATACATTGGATTTCCTGCCTACATGAAACCACACGATGGTGGAGGTTGGAAAGGTGTTTACAAGGTGGAAACAATGGAAGAGTTTTTCGAAAAATATGCAGAAACAAAAACCGATGTAAATATTTTGCAAAGCGAAGTAACATTCGATTTTTATTTCAGATGTTATTGCCTTGGTGGAAAATATGTACACATCATGTATTACGAACCGCGCAACCCGCATCACTTGCGTTATACTTGGGATGGTCCAAAAGCATCTGCCGAATTACTTGAAACTGTACGCATTTATACACTTGCATTAAATCAAGCTTTGGGTTATGATTTTAATACAGTTGAGTGGGCTGTTAAAGATGGCATTCCGTATGCAATTGATTTCTGTAATCCTGCACCGGATGCTGATCAAGCTTCAGTGGGTGATGAAAACTTTGAATGGGTTGTTGAACACGCAGCACTTGTTGCTATTGAGCGCGCAATGCAACACAAAGATGGCCAAGACAATTTAACATGGGGTACATATGTGCATCATTCAGTAAATGGCATTCCTCACAACCGTTCAACTCAACCAATATTTAATCCTTCACCTACATCCTAAAAAAGCACCCACACATGAGCGACCTCTATAAAGATTTTACAATTGGCATTGAAGAAGAATTTCAGATAATAGATCCTGAAACGCGCGATCTTTCGCATCGCAAGCATCATATTATTGAAAATGGAGCAAAATATGGCGTAGATATTAAAGCCGAAATGCACCAAAGTGTTGTAGAAGTTGCTACAGGTATTTGCAAGGACATGCGTGATGCTCGCAATCAAGCAATACAATTGCGTAAAATTATTGCTGAAGTTGCTGATATTGACAAATTAAAAATTGCCGCTGCAGGTACTCATCCATTTGCTGCTTGGGAAGAACAACTCATCACAAATCATCCGCGGTATCAAGAAATAATTAATGAAATGCAGGAAGCTGCTCGAAGTAATTTAATTTTTGGTCTGCACGTGCATATTGGTATGCCTACGCGCGATATTGCGGTATATATGATGAATAGTTTACGCTATTTTTTACCACATATTTTTGCACTTTCAACTAACTCTCCTTTTTGGGAAGGTAGAGACACCGGCTTTAAATCTTTCCGCACAAAAGTATTCGATAAATTTCCGCGCACAGGCATTCCCGATACATTTAATGATGCAAGTCACTTCGACAATTTTGTTGCCCTACTTGTTAAAACAAATTGTATTGACAATGGTAAAAAAATCTGGTGGGATTTACGTGTGCACCCGTATTTTAATACCATCGAATTCAGAATGTGCGATATTCCATTACGTGTAGATGAAACACTTGCACTAGCCGCATTAATGCAAGCAATAACTGCAAAATTATTTAAGCTTAGCAAAAGCAATATCGGTTGGCGCAATTACGATAAAGCACTCATTCAGGAAAATAAATGGCGCGCTGCACGTTATGGTATAAGCGGCAAACTCATCGACTTCGGAAAACAGGAAGAAGTGGATACAACAAATTTAATTACAGAGTTTTTAGATTTTGTTGATGATGTTGTTGATGAATTAGGAAGCAGAGAAGAACTCGAAAATATTAAATGGATGCTCACCAATGGAACAGGTGCCGACCGACAAATAAAAACCTATTACGACAACAACAGAGACTTTAATAAACTCGTTGACTTTATGATAGAAGAAACCTATGTAGGATTATAAAATAAATTAAAATTATTGCAAGGGATTGTCTAAAACAGGCAGTCCCTTTTTTTATTTACGCATTGAATTACATATTTTTTTATCTGGAGCAGAAACATTTTTGTTCTCCACAATATCCTCTCCGGCTATTCACTCCAACTCCTCACCGGTTGAAAACACCGGATGCGGAGTTTCCGCTACTATCCGGGCTATTTTAGATGTGTTCTATTACTCACAATATTTTTTATAAGTAGTGAAGTAAAGATTGCGTTCCTAATGTTGGGTAATTTTCAATTTGAAAATTACCCAACTCCAGTTTTAATAAAAATTAACTCCGAATAAAAACCAAAATTAGAACTTGTTTTTTTAATGCGAAACCACAAGTTCTTGCATCCATTTTTGATTACCAATTATTAATTGAAGAACATATACGCCAGATGCAATGCCTGGAATAAAATTAATTTCTTCATTAACATAACCGTTCATAATTACAATTTTTTGAGTTTGAATTTCTTGTCCCAAAAGGTTCATAATTTTAATATCTGCATCACCATTGTAATTTGTTTCACTTTGGAATTCTACATTAATATTCTTGGTTGCAGGATTAGGGAACAATGTTAATACTACATCTCCGACAAATAATTCTTGTTCTGCTTCTCGCAGTGTCTGAATTACAAGATAATTTTTTGAAAAGGCAATGCATCCATGTGCATCTACCACTCTGATCTTATAATTACCTGGCAAAGCACCAGAGTATTTACTTGTCGCTGCACCGAATATTATTATGTCATTATAATACCATTGATAGGACTCGTCCGATTTTTTGGTTACATACAAACTCACCGGATTATTTATAGTCAAATTGTTAGAAAGCGATTTGTTTTTTACCTTAGGTTTTACAACTAAATAGTTTGATGTTGTAATTGTAGGCGACTCAGTTATACAACCTGCACCGGGTGCCGTGAATTTGACCTTATAAATACCCACCGCACTTGTTACATAACTCCCAGTAGTTGCGCCGGAAATGATGATATCATTTTTAAACCATTGCATGGTAAATCCCGGTGTAATTGGATTAGCATTTAATGTTATAGAAGTAGTTGGACAAAAAATAAATGGATTAGCAGAAGTTATAAAGGGCACAACATTTACATCATCAAAAATAAGATCACAATTATTATCAATGCCATCACAATAATCAATTTCTGAAGGATTAATAGCTGCATTATTATCGTTACAATCGGTGGAATCTATAACATATCCTAAAACTGGATATAAACTCACAATCAAACTATCTGAATTTCCAAATCCATCAACATCAAAATCTTTATACCAATTTTTATATGTAATTCCGTCATCAATTAACCCATTACAATCCTGATCAATACCATCCGGAATTTCATAAGCACCTATTAAGGCGCAGTCTCGCACTGCTGTTACTGTTGTATCATTAACGGCAAGCAATAAAGAATCCAAAATTGCTTTATATTGATAACGTATTGCTTGATAATCAGGGTTTAAAATCTGATTCGTCATTTGATGCGGGTCGTTAATAAAATCATATAATTCTTCGGTAAAACAATCACACAAAGATTCCACATATAAATAATCAAAACTTCTAACGCCTCTTAAATCCGGAACATTAAAATTTCCCAAACCTTCATCATCATCACCACCATATTCATAACGCACATAATAACGCATCGTATCAGGTTCTGCGAGCAAACGTAATGAGTGCCCAACAAACCCAAACGTGTCTGGTTGGCCAATTAAATCAGCAATTGTTGCAGGAATATCTGTTAATTCAACTAACTCGTTATCGATTGTAATTGAATCACCAAACCATGGCGCATATTTAACAAATAAAGGCACGTGAATAGACTCTTCAATAGGTAACACTTTTGCACGCATGCCATGGTCGCCTTCCATATAACCATTATCGCTCGTATATAAAAAGAAAGTACTGTCTGTTAAATTATGGCTATCGAGATTTGAAAAAATATTTGCTACAACATCATCCACACCCTTAATGCAAGCTAACCTGTCGCGAATAAATTTTACAGTGGCAATTGAATCCTTTTCCCACTCACTAGTGCCTTCATAATAAAATTGTGGATATAAACTAGGGAATTTACCCCAAGCAAATGGAAAATTTACAGGCAAACCATCATATATATGCTTATAAATTGGCTGTGGTGAGTTTGGTGGATGTGGAGCAAATGTAAATAAAAATAGTGCGAAAGGTTTATCGCTATGCACCTGTATAGAATCCAAAAAATTATTTACAAAATTTCCTAAAACGGTTGTACTGTTTTCAGCGTAGAAAGTTGTAGTTCCGTTTACATTGTAGGTAGTATTAACATAATCGTCAGTCAAACAAGACACAAAATAATCGAATTCGTTTGGAGCACCAAATCCTTGTCCATATTTACCGATAAAACCAGTGTAATATCCTTGGTCCTCTAATATTTTCTGGATGGTTATCAAGGAATCTGAAAAGTCATAATTATTATTTTCCACACCATGCTGATGGGCATATAATCCTGTATAAATGGAGGCTCTACTCGGCGCACACATAGAAGTTGGCGCATAAGTTCGTGTAAAATTGACCCCTTCATGGGCAATTCTTTCAATTGCAGGTGCTTCAAACCAATCAGGAGCGCCGGTAACATGATATTCATCATATCGCCCATCATCTACCATTACAAAAACAATATTTGGTTTGGCTGGACCTGCTACCTGTGCGTTAATATTTATTGGGAGCAAAGTGAATAGTGCTGCGCCTATTATAATAAGCTGGCTGAATTTTGTGTTCAAAATTTTGAACCATTTGTGTGTTATTTCCATTAGGACGTTGTGTTTGTTCAGCAAATTTATTATTTTTTTATTACAAAATTTTAAAGAAATCAACATTTTTTTTAAATAAACTCAATTTCAGGTGGATAACCTGTATCTACACAGATTTTTAAATTTTTACCTTAGCGCCCGCCTATGCCAAAGAAAAAGAAAATAAGCCTTGCAATTCTTGACATGTATAACAACGCGCCTAACGAGGGTATGCGCTGCATTAAGGCACTTATAAATGATTTAGGGGATGCAATAGACTGGCAGGTGTTTGATGTGCGTTATAAAAATGAGATTCCAACCAAAAAATTTGACATTTATATCTCTACCGGTGGCCCTGGAAGCCCTTATGATGGTGAAACTTGGGAAAAGCCCTATTTTGAATTGCTAGATAAGATATGGAGCCACAATCAAAACGGTTTTAAGCCCAAACAATATTTTTTCGCCGTTTGTCACTCATTTCAGCTCTTAGGGCGGCATTTTGAACTTGGAAATGTGTGCGAAAGAAAATCTAACGCCTTTGGTGTTTTCCCTGTACACAAAACAGAAATTGCAAAACACGATCGCTTTTTCCATAGCTTACCAGACCCCTATTACGTGGTTGATAGCCGCGATTGGCAAATGATAGAACCTAATTACGATAAAATGCAGTCGTTAGGAGCATCCATTTTAGCCATTGAAAAAAAACGCGACCATGTAGAATACGAAAGGGCAGTTATGGCTGTAAAATTGAGCAATGAAATATATATGACTCAATTTCACCCTGAAGCAGATGCTGAAGGCATGTTGCGCTTGTTTGCTGACCCTGTTAAACGCAAAAAAATTATTAGTAGTCACGGCGACTGGAAACTAGAGGATATGGTACGCTCTCTCAGCGACCCACTTAAAATTCCGCTTACTAGAAATGAAATTTTACCCTCCTTTTTGCGCTCTTCAGTTAATGCGCTCAACATGAATTAAGGCAATTGAAATAAATTCTGTTTTCTACTCTATAAATTCCTTTACTTTGCATAGGTAATATTCTAAATATTTATGATTAGCGACGCAAGAAAAAAATACAACGAAACCTTCACACAAGCAAAATACGACCAATTTATTGCCGATTCTAATAGCGATATAAATCATGAAATCTCATTTAAAATTTGTGAAACACCAGTATTTATTCCCGCTGATTATAGAGATAAACTTATTCAAGCCGGCAACGAAATTTTGGATATTATTTGTAAGGAAGATTTTTCTCAAAAATCGCAACAAGCAATTCCACAAATAAATTTTGTTCCGGGCGATGAAGGCAAACCGGTTTTTATTGCACTCGATTTCGGCATATGTGAAAATGCCGTGGGAGAATTGATACCTCAATTAATTGAAATGCAAGGTTTTGCTTCACTATACGGTTGGCAAAATGCATTGGGAAATAATTACCGCAAACATTTCGAAATTCCGGATAATGTATCTCACCTTTTTAATGGAATTGACGAACAACAATACATCGATTTACTTAAACGCAATATTATTGGCGATTACAAACCCGAAGAAGTTATAATTTTAGAAATAAACCCTACTCAACAAAAAACATGGATTGACTTTTATCTCACAAAAGAAATGCTTGGAATAGAACCTGTAAGTATTACCGACATTATTAAAGAGGGTGATAACTTATTCTATTTAAAAGGAAATAAAAAAATACAAATTAAACGCATTTATAATCGGTTGATTTTTGATGAATTGGCTGAAAATAAAGATTTACAATGCGCTTGGAATCTTACCGAAAAGGCAAATATAGAATGGGTGTGTCATCCCAATTGGTTTTTCAGAATAAGTAAGTATACCTTACCTTTTATTAAAAGTAGGTTTGTGCCGGAAACGCTGTTTTTAAATGAGATAAAAGAGATGCCTGCCGACCTTGAAAATTATGTTTTAAAACCTTTATTTTCATTTGCCGGACACGGAGTCGTTTTTAATATTACGCCCGAGGCTTTAGAACACGCAAAACAGCATGCAGAAAACTACATTTTACAGCGTAAAGTAACTTACAAATCTGTAATTAAAACCTTAGACGACCCTGCAAAATGCGAAATTCGATTGATGTATGTGTGGGATAAAAATTTACCCCGACCAACGCTGGCAACCAATCTTACGCGACTTAGCAAGGGCGAAATGATTGGTGTAGACTACAATAAAAATAAAACTTGGGTAGGTGGAACAGTGGGTTATTTTGAGAAATAAGTGACATCAAAAAAGGTGAATTCGGGAATTAAAAAGTCAAATGTGGACTACTTTCATTTCTACTTCAATTTCTTAATGTTAACTTTATCTAATAAAATTTAAATACGATGAGAAAAGTAACTTCCACCTTTATTCTGTTTACTATATTGGCTGTTTCTTGTAAAAAAGAAATCATTCCTGAAGAAATTATTGTTTTAGTAGATCACGGCTCCTTCGAACAGGAAGGAAATTTTACTACCGATGGCTGGATAACAAATAACGTAACTTCAAATACTACAACTCCAACAAACGGTGGCGTGTTTTCTCTTCAAATAAATCCGGCAAATTCTCCTGATGAGGGATATGCAGATTTTGAATTAACTGGCATTGAAGGTTTGAAAAAATATAAACTTACAGCCCAGATTAATTCATTTGATAATTGGCCGGGTTCAATTTCACTTTTAAAAGTTACCTCAGGAGGCATTAAAACTGTTTTAGAAACGCAATCTTCTGATGAAAATAGTTGGGTACTTAAAACTTTAAATTGCAATACAACGTTTCTTGCAGGTGATAAGCTTGTAATACACTTGAGTGCAGGTTCTACAGAATCTGCTGTGCCATCAAAATATATTTTATTTGACTTGATAGAATTAACGGAACAATAATGCCATATTTTAGGTTTGATTATTTAAAACTGCACAATGCCGAGTATATTTAATCATTCAGATGCCGATGTTTTTATTTCACGAATAAATAAACTCACTCCTATTTCTCAACATATTTGGGGGACGATGTCCGTTGGACAGATGTTAGCTCATATTCAACAGCCAATTCGTGTTGCACTTGGCGAATACAAACCTAAACGATCACTAATTGCAGTGTTATTTGGCAGAATTGCAAAAAAACAATTAGTAAATGAAAAACCATTTAAACAAGGTTTACCAACTGACGCAAGTTTTGTAATTTCAAATCAACGCAATTTTGCAGATGAAAGAGCAAAATCTATAGAACTTATTCAGAAATTAGTTGGCAATGGTCCCGAAGGTATTACAAAAGAGAAACATCCATTTTTTGGAAAACTTACACCTGAAGAATGGGATACCTTAACTGTGAAACATCTCGACCATCACTTGCGTCAATTTGGTGTTTAATTGCAGGAAAATTTAAATTTTATCTTAAAACAATATCCTCCAAAATACTCCAGTTATTTCACTGCAACAGTATTATTACCTATTTGTTTTAATACTCTTATATGCGAACCAAGAGCATCCCAAAAAGTAACTTTTTCGTAGTACGGAATACCAAATTCCAAAGCAGTTTCCTTAACGATTGGCGCAATATTTTTATAGTGGATGTGACAAATATTATAAAATAAGTGGTGCTCTACTTGGTAATTTAATCCGCCAACAAACCAACTTAAAACTCTATTTTTCTTAGCAAAATTTGCAGTAGTTTCCAATTGATGAATAGCCCAAGCATTATCAATTTCGCCATCAACAGGAACGGGATGATCTGTTTCTTCAACTACGTGTGCTAATTGGAAAATTGTTGTTACAATTAATCCCGTAAAAAATTGCATAATTAAAAATCCAAGCAAAATAAATCCAAATCCATAGCCTGAAACTAACGCAGGTAATACCAAAATAATTGCAAAATAAAATATTTTACTAACAATAAGTTTAATCATTTCGTTGCGTGGTTTGCCTCCGCTTCCTTTTGTTAATCCATTTTTATTATATCGAATTAACTGATTAAAATCTTTATTTAAAGTCCAACCTAAAGTAGCTAAACAATAAATTATAAAAGCATATAAGTGCTGATATTTATGAATAAAGCTCCATTTACCATGCGGCGATAAACGCAAAATCGGTTTATCATGAATGTCCTCATCCATACCATAAATATTAGTATAAGTATGGTGCAAAATATTATGTTGAACGCGCCAAGTAAATTTACTTCCGCCAACTAAATACATTGTTCGGCCAAGCATATTATTAACGAAAGGATATTTTGAATATGCACCATGATTTGCATCGTGCATTACACTCATACCAGTTCCTGATGCGCCAATTCCCATAACAATCCACATGATAAAAGTAGCCCATAATGGTAGAATTCCGGTAACAATAATAATAAACGGAACTAGATATAAAGACAACATGACTATGGTTTTAATTACCATGCGATAATCGCCATTTTTCGAAATGTTGTTTTCTTCAAAATAACCATTAACGCGACTGCGCAGTGTAGAAAAAAATTCGGTACGCGGTCTCTCAACAAATTTAATTTTTCCTTTCATCTTTCTGGATATCGGTGCAAAGTTATAGCAATAGCGTGAATTTTAATACACATAGAAAGGTGATTTTAATCGCCTTATATACAATGTGTACATAAAATGCACATTCTCATTTCTTATAACCAATTAAAGCTGCTAATGGTTCAGGAATTAATCTGCCTCAGCCATCATGCTCGACTTCTTGCGATCGTGCTCTTGTAGATATAATTTACGCAAACGAATATTGACAGGTGTTACTTCAACTAATTCATCGTCATCAATATACTCCATGGCTTCTTCTAAGGACATCCGGTGCGGAGGTGGCAATGTTACTTTCTCATCACTTCCGCTGGCACGCATGTTTGTAAGTTTTTTAGTTTTGGTGATATTAACAACGAGGTCATTATCTCTGCTGTGCTCACCAATAACCTGACCTTGGTATACATCTTCTCCGGCTCCTATGAAGAAAAATCCTCTATCCTGCAATTTATTTAATGCAAAGGTAATTGAAGTGCCCGATTCATGCACAATTAAAACACCATGCAATCTTGATGGAATTTCGCCCTTCCAAGGTTCGTATGCTTTGAAACGGTGACTCATGATTGCTTCACCTTGCGTGATGTTTAAAATGTTGGTTCTCAAACCGATAATACCTCTTGATGGCATATTGAATTCAAGATGTGTTCTGTCGCCTTTGGCAGTCATCATCAGCATCTCTCCCTTTCTTTGGCTTACAGCTTCAATTACTTTTCCTGCACTTTCGCTGGTAGTTTCTATTGCTAAAACCTCAATTGGCTCACATTTCTGACCGTCAATCATTTTTATGATTACTTTAGGTTGACCTAATTGCAATTCGTAACCCTCACGACGCATAGTTTCAACCAAAATACCCAAATGCAGAATTCCACGACCAAACACCATAAAGGAGTCGGCACTGTTGGTTTCTTCGATGCGCAATGCGAGATTTTTTTCAATCTCCTTATATAATCTATCTCGCAAGTGGCGACTTGTAACAAATTTTCCTTCCTTACCAAAAAACGGTGAGTCGTTGCTTCTAAAAAGCATGCTCATTGTTGGTTCATCTATAGAAATACCCGGTAATGCCTCAGGATTTTCAAAATCTGCAATAGTATCGCCAATTTCGAAACCTTCCACGCCTGTAACGGCACAAATATCTCCGCAGGTAACGATATCAGCCTTTATTTTTCCAAGACCAGAAAACACAAAAAGGTCTTTTATTTTGCTTTTAACGAGTTTACCATCGCGTTTAACTAAAGTAATGTTTTGTCCCATTTTAATAGAACCTCTCGCTACGCGCCCAACGGCAATTCTACCTATATAACTAGAGTAATCTATACTTGTAACCTGCAATTGTGTAGTTCCTTCAACAATTTTTGGTGCAGGCACAAAATTGATAACCATGTCTAATAAAGCAGCGACATCGGTAGTTGGTTTTTTAAAATCATCGCTCATCCAGCCAAATTTTGCCGAACCGTAAACTGTCGGAAAGTCAAGCTGTTCTTCAGTTGCACCCAGATTAAACATCAAGTCAAACATGGCCTCATGCACTTCATCCGGTTTACAATTGTCTTTATCTACCTTATTAATTACAACACAAGGTTTTAAACCCAGTCCAATTGCCTTGCTCAATACATAACGTGTTTGTGGCATTGGTCCTTCAAATGCATCAACTAATACTAAAGCACCGTCGGCCATATTCAATACTCTTTCAACCTCACCACCAAAATCGGCGTGACCTGGAGTATCAATGATATTTATTTTGAAATCTTTATAGATTACAGAAACATTTTTCGAAGTAATTGTTATTCCACGCTCGCGTTCAAGGTCGTTGTTATCGAGAATCAGTTCACTGTGTTCCTTAGAAAAAAGCTGACAATGATGTAAAATCTTGTCAACTAGTGTAGTTTTGCCATGATCGACGTGGGCAATAATTGCGATATTTCTTATTTCTTGCATAAAATGGGTGCAAAGGTACTGCTTTTATTTGCTAAAAAGTAATACCAAAAACATTAACACCATAAAAGTTAAAAAATTACATCAAATTTACACCCCGTTTATCTACTCAAAGCCACGAAATCCTTAATGAGAGTCTTGATGAAGCCTATTTTGTCGAGAGGGGCTTTTTGCAAATTCAATCTTACACACACTGCATCAACAGCATCATTTAAAGCATCAATATGTGCATCATTTTGATATTTTGCATTTCTGTCAATTATTTCCTTCAACATGAGCATTTCTTGTTCTGAAAATTCGCGAGCATTGGGATAAACAGGCACATAATTTTCTATTGACCTGATATTCAATATATCAGTAAGCACTATACGTTGGGTTGGGTTAGTTTTTATAACAGTTGTATTTGCAACGATATCGCCCAATCGCTGACCTTTTTCTGAGGAACTAATCAGCATGATGCCAATAGAACCTAGCGAAAAAAATATATCAAGCGGCCGAAACGCCCATCTAATAAGGTAATCGTTTAGTGAAGGTTCAGTGCCGGTGAGTTTTACTACCTTAATTCCAAGCATTTTTTTTCCCGGACTCTGACCATCCATCAGTACTTCAAAGGCAAAATGATAAAAGAAGAGAATTGGAAAAATGATAAAGTACATAATATACTCCGTATTTGAAAAAAGACCGCTGCCCATTAATAGACGCGTAAGTATAACTAATCCAACTGTTAATACAAGTGCATCAATAATAAATGCAAAAATTCTGTCGCGCACCTCAGCAATTTCGTAATTGATAGTAACATTTTGGGTTGTAAGAATGTCGATTGTGCGCATATGATATTCGGCTACTTTTTTAAATATTCCACCAAAAATATAATTTTTAGATGACTAACGTAGTTTATCTCCAAAAAATGATGCTAGTATGAGCAGAATTTTTCCAAAACACGAAATTGACTCATAATTCAATTATGTAAACTTTAGCAGAAACTTATATATTTACTGCGTTTTTTAAAACCACATGCGGGAAACAAACTTCATTAATCAGAACAAGGAAAAATGGGACGAGTTCGAAAAAAAATTCGAAACCGAAAAAGACCCTGAAAAGGTAAGTAATCTTTTTATACAAATTACCGACGACCTCTCCTATTCCCGTACTTATTACCCTAATAGATCTGTTAAAATCTATTTAAACAATCTAGCTCAAAAAGTTTTTCATTCTATTTATAAAAATAAAGTCCGTAGGCGCAGAAAACTCGTAACATTCTGGAAAGAAGAATTACCTCAGCGCATGTATGCAGCGCGATGGCAATTACTATTTACATTTTGTTTGTTTATGCTTTCCTTTTTTATAGGTGTATTTTCAAGTATGCATGATTCAGAATTTTCAAGATTTATTTTGGGGGATTCTTATGTAAAAATGACCGAAGAAAATATTAGCAGCGGAGATCCAATGAAGGTCTATAAAGAAATGAATGGATTCGATATGTTTTATTCCATTACATTTAATAATTTACGTATTTCTTTTTTAATGCTGATATCCGGAATATTTTTTGGATTAGGCACTGCATATTTTGTTATTTACAATGGTATAATGGTTGGTGCTTTTCAGTATTTTTTTATTGAACGCGGATTATTTTGGGATAGCTTTCTAACTATTTGGGTGCATGGCGCATTAGAAATTTCTGCAATTGTAATTGCCGGCACTGCAGGCATTACTCTTGGGAGAGGTCTGCTTTTTCCGGGCACCTATACGCGATTGCAATCCTTTAGAATACACGGAGCTCGGGCTGTACAGATATTTTTAGGCATTGCACCAATAATAGTTTTAGCAGGTATTAATGAAAGCTTTTTAACACGGCACACTGATACTCCAAATTTTGTAAGGGCACTTTTAATTTTTGTAGAATTCGGTTTTATGTTTTTTTATTTTGTGTACTACCCGGCCCGCAAAGCAAAAACAGGATTTAATGTAAATAGAAAATCAGACGAAATTCCGGCAGATAAACCGTTTAATGTGAGGCTCGAAAAAATAAAAAATAATGGCGAAACTTTTGCTGATAGTTTTTTAATATTACGGCAATATTTTAAACCCATTTTAATTACAATTTTTAGCACTGCAGCCATTTATACTATCTTTCTGTTTTGGAAAATTACTAGCTTTGCTTCCGTATCTCACCAAATACATTTTGAAGAGTTTTCAGCAATATTTGAAGCCGTTAGAGACGTATTAAATTTACTGCAAGCTACAGGTAATATGTATTTGATAGCAATAAATGTATTATCACTCACGGTTATTAGCATCGTTTCATTCTATGTTATTCAGTTAGTTAAATCGCATGGAGAAGTGTTTACTATGAAAGGATTAATGCGTTTTGCACTTTCTAAAGGTTGGATGATTTTAATTTTTTCTGTAATTATTCACGGTGCCTTTTTAATAAACTCGGGGTTTCTTACCCTGTGCTTTTTTGTAGCGCTACCAATACTATTTTTAATTTTTGCAGGCATGGTAAACTCCGCTAAAACAGGCAATTCTGTTATGCAATCTATTTCATATTTTTTTCGATATTTTTTAAACATCGAATTATTATATCTCCCGTTACTATTATTAAGCATTATGATGTCGCTTATGGCACATTCAATTGTATGCTACTTTAATATCGAATTAATTAAATGGAATATTCCATTCAATCCCATTATTTATGAAGCAATACAGGATATAAGCATCACTTTTATATTAATTTCAACTGTTTTTCTACAAATGACAATGATTGCCATTAATATGGGAATTATGTATTTTAGTTTTTTTGAAATTGATTCTGCAAGTGAGCTAAAACACCGAATAAAAAATCTCGAATTTAAAAACACAAAATCCGGCATCGCATGAAGTTGATTTTGTATGTGTGTTATTGTATTTTTTTTATACGCACTTTAACTGCCCAAAATTCACCCGTATATCATCCAATTGATAACGCAGATTGGGAAAAAGCAGTGGACGGATTATCCTATACTGAAGAAAAAGAAGAAGTTAAAACTACAGATGCACCAAATATTAAACCTCGTAACCCAATTATTAATACAAGCCCACAGTTTTTGCAAATTTTACTCTTTATTATTATTGCGGCAGTGTTAGTTTTTATATTATTAAAATTATTTGGAAAGGGCTTATTTAACAATAAAAAAATTACTGTTAACGCCACAACTACCATACAGGAATTGGAAGATCGACCGATGGAAAGCGATTTAGAACGCTTTTTAAGAGAAGCGATTGAGAAAAGGGATTACAGATTGGCTATCAGAATATATTTTCTCATTCTTTTAAAAGAATTACACGAAAAAAACTTTATTGAATGGAAAAAGAATAAAACAAATATGGACTATCTGTCAGAAGTTCATAGTCACCCCGCATACCTCCAACTGAGCAATAATACATTATTGTATGAATTTTTCTGGTATGGCGAAAAACAACTTGCAGAGGAGCAATTTAATGTGGTTCGTGTTTCATTTGTTGATTTAATTAATAAATTAAAAGGAAACAAATGAAAAGAGGATCGGTAATGATATTGAGCATAGTTGGGTTTATCATATTGGTTTTTGTAGTGTACTATGTTGCATCTTTAAACAAATCAGAACATTTTATATGGAATGAATCCTATATAGAAGCAAGTGAACAACCTTTTGGAACAAGTGTATTTAGCGAAATTTTAGAACATCATTTTGATGGCAACAAATTTGAAAAAGTAAATAATGATCTTGCTAAAAAATTAAGCAACGCGGATGGGAAACACAAAAATTATGTATTTATAGGTCAAGTGCCATTTTATACGGATTCTGTTTTTGAATTACTTGAAAATTTTGTAAAAAATGGAAACGACGCTTTTATTGCCTTAAAGGAAATGCCTGAGTTATTGTCTACAGAAATTCTACTACAAAATAACATCGCAACACCACAGGACACAATTTATTATCTCGACAATAATGGCGATTCTGTATATTATCTTCAAGATGCATATGTAGAAGACAAAGGTGCATTTTCTTATTTTACAGCAAAAGATGTTGCATTAAATTTTTTGGATGCTCCCTTCAGGAAAGATTCGGGCTATCATTTCCAAATAGAAATAGAAGAAGAAGTAATACAATACGAATGGTTATTTTTTTTACCTGAATATAAAAATTCAATAAAAAATTGTAATGCCATAGGAAGTATTTACAGCAGCAATTTTTGTGATATGATTCAAGTTCCTTATGGAAAAGGGAATTTCTATATACATTCAAATCCTGTCGTTTTTTCAAATTATTTTCAAATTCAAAAGGATAAAGTAGAATATACGTCAAAAGTACTTTCGTATTTAACTCCAGGAGATATTATTTGGGACGAGTATTCTAAAACAACCTATAACAATAACAATCCACAAAATGATAATCAACAAGAAGGACCATTGCGCTTTATTTTATCGCAAAATTCGCTGCGTTGGGCTTGGTATACGATGTTAATCGGACTTTTGGTGTTTGTTTTCTTTAGAACTAGACGGACACAGCAGCATATTCCAATTTTAGAACCCAACGAAAATAAATCGTTGGAGTTTGTTCAAACAATTGGCAGAATGTATTACTTAAGAAAAAATCACAAACAGCTTGCACAACAAAAAATAAAACTATTTTTAAACTTCATTTACGAAAAATATCAAATCAATACACATATTTTAGATGAAGCATTTATCGAAAAACTTAAAATGAAATCAGAAATAAGCGCAGATACTATAAAAAACATCTTTAAACACGCTAAATATATAGAAAACACTGATCAAGTAACTGCAGACGACCTGATTCAATTGCACACACAATTAGACAACTTTTATAAAAATTGTAAATAAATCAATATGGAAGACAATGTATTCAACATGGAAACATCACCTGAACTCAATCAATTAGTAAGTTCAGTAAATGCTATCCGAACCGAATTGCACAAAGTGATAATCGGTCAAAATAAATTAATTGATCTTTTAATTGCAGGACTTTTAAGCGGAGGTCATATTTTAATAGAAGGGGTTCCGGGTATTGGAAAAACCTTAACTGCTAAATTGCTTGCTAAAACAATAGCTACAAAGTTTTCGCGCATTCAATTTACACCCGATTTAATGCCAACAGACGTTTTAGGAACCAGTGTGTTTAATCAAAAAACTTCTGAATTTAATTTTAAAAAGGGACCCATCTTTTCAAATATTGTTTTGATTGATGAAATTAATCGCTCTCCGGCAAAAACGCAAGCTGCGTTATTGGAAGTAATGGAGGAACTCAAAGTGAGTATGGACGGAGAAACATATAATATGGACTTTCCTTTTTATGTTATAGCGACTCAAAATCCAATCGAGCAGGAGGGCACATATAAATTGCCGGAAGCACAGTTAGACCGTTTTTTGTTCAGAATAAAAATTTCATATCCTGAACTTGAGGAAGAAAAACAAATTCTTTATCGTTTTAAGGAAGACTTTACAAACAAACAAAAGGACTTAGTAAATCCAGTTATTTCTGCTGCAGAATTACAAAATTGCAGATTAGCGGTTGAAAAAATTCACATTAAAGATGAATTATTAGATTATATCGCTAACATCGTTTTTAAAACAAGAAATCATGGCGATTTATTTTTAGGTGCTTCGCCACGTGCTTCGCTTAATATTATGAAAGCTTCAAAAGCGATTGCAGCTATGCAAGGCAGAAATTTTGTTACGCCTGACGATATCCATTTTGTTGCTTATCCTGTGTTAAATCATCGAATAATTCTTACACCTGATAAAGAATTGGAAGGATACGACAGCGAATCGGTAATTAAATCAATAATAGAAACCCTGGATGTGCCAAGATGAGTATGGGAATTGGTAAAATATTTGTTACAAACCGCATATTTATTGCACTCGGTATAATTGCTGTACTGTTTGCAGTAAGTTTTTCGTTGCCAGTATTATTTTATATTGCTGAAGCTGTAGCATTAATTTTATTGGGATTAATTATCGTCGATTTATTTTTATTATTTGTTCGATCCACTAAAATAAAAGCAGAACGCAAATTAAGTAATGTGCTTTCTTTAAGCGATCTAAATACGATACAACTTATAATAGCAAGTAAAGCACGCATTCCTTTAACACTGCAAATAATTGACGAACTCCCTTACCAATTACAAATTCGCGATTTTTCGGAAAATATGCATATTAATCCGGGCGAAACACTGCGTATGGAGTATACAATTCGACCAGTGTTGAGGGGTGAATATTTGTTCAGGAAAATAAACATTTATGCGCGTTCTATAATTGGCATTGTGAGTCGCAGATACATTTTTGATGCAGATGATATTACAAGAGTATATCCCTCTATTCTGCAAATGAAAAAGTATGAACTCAAAACAATGTCGCGCATTAGTTTTTTTCAAGGTGTAAAAAAAATGCGTCGTATTGGCCATAGTTATGAGTTTGAACAAATAAAAAAATATGTTTTAGGTGATGATATCAGAAGTATCAATTGGAAAGCTACAGG
>JBBRGZ010000031.1:0-19213 GCA_038223395.1 Chitinophagales bacterium | reverse complement strand
ACATTTATTTTAATAAATTGCTATAATACTCCTCTCAAGAACATAACAAACTTTAATTTTGCATCTTTATAGTAATTTTAAGAAACGAACATGGGTATATTCAACTTTCTCACTCAAGAAATTGCAATTGATCTCGGCACTGCTAACACATTAATTATCGCGCATGATAAGGTAATGGTTGACGAGCCTTCGATAGTTGCAATTGATCGCAAAACAGAAAAAGTAATTGCTGTTGGCAAACGCGCAATGCAAATGCATGAGAAAACCCACGACAATATAAAAACCATCCGTCCACTACGTGATGGCGTTATTGCTGACTTTCAGGCTGCAGAAGCCATGATTAGAGGCATGATAAGCATGATATTTCCGAAAAACAGACTTTTCAAACCTTCGTTGGTGATGGTAATTTGTATTCCATCCGGTATTACAGAAGTTGAAAAAAGAGCGGTAAAAGACAGTGCAGAACAAGCCGGAGCAAGAGAAGCTTGGCTCATTCACGAGCCAATGGCAGCAGCTTTAGGTATCGGTTTGGATGTGCAAGAGCCAATTGGCAATATGATTATCGACATTGGAGGTGGAACTACCGAAATTGCAGTTGTTGCGTTATCGGGTATTGTTTGCGACCAGTCGATTCGCGTTGCCGGAGATGAGTTTACGGCAGATATTGTTGATTATATGCGCCGCCAACACAATTTATTAATAGGTGAACGCACTGCAGAGGCTATTAAAATTAATGTAGGCTCAGCTTTGCCCGAATTAGACGAACCACCTGAAGATTATCAGGTAAGCGGACGCGATTTGATGACGGGTATTCCCAAACAATTGGTTGTTACTTATTCAGAAATCTCTCATTCCTTGGATAAATCCATTGCAAAAATTGAAGAGGCCATACTCAAAGCTTTAGAAACTACTCCTCCCGAATTAGCGAGTGATATTCAACGCAACGGAATTTATTTAACCGGTGGTGGTGCATTATTAAGAGGTTTGGATAAACGTATCAGTTTAAAAACAAAGCTTGCAGTGCATGTTGCCGACGATCCTTTAAAGGCAGTTGTGCGTGGCACAGGAATCGCTTTGAAAAACCGAGAACAATATGCTGCTTTACTTATGAACTAATTATATGGATGGTTAATGCGTAGTTTCTTTTCATTCATAATACGGCATTACACAGTATTTCTATTTTTACTTTTAGAGTTTATTTCGCTGTATTTTGTTTTCACCTACAATAATTATCAGCGCACCTTTTTTATTAATTCAGCAAACAATTTAACCGGAAACGTACTCAATACGTATGGCAATTTTCAGGAATATTTTCAATTACGCGAGGTAAACGATAGCTTAATCAACGAAAATAGTCGCCTGCGAGCTCAATTGGAGGAATCTATACTGTTCGATACTGCGTCCTCTCCCATTTCTGTTATTGATACATCCGGCAAACAACTTTATTCCTATATTCCGGCTCAGGTTATTGGCAACTCAGTTTCAGAACCCAATAATTTTATTACACTTAATAAAGGCTCCAACCAAGGCATAACAGAAAACATGGCAGTTATTACATCAAATGGCATTGTTGGAAAGGTTGTAAAAGTGTCTTCCAATTTTAGTGTAGTAATGAGTGTTTTGCATACACAATTTAAACTCAGTGTAGCCATTAAAAAAAATAACGCAATGGGGCGGATAATGTGGGAGGGAATTTCGCCCACACATGTCAGCATTATTCAAGTCTCCGAACCGGGTCAATTATTTAAAGGAGATACTATTTTAACAGGAAATAATTCAGGAATTTTTCCGCCAAATATTATGGTCGGAACATTAACTGATTACAAAAAAGATTTGGGAAGTAATTATTATAATTTAAATGTTAAACTGTCGACAAATTTTAATGCTATAAAATATGTGTATGTTGTGCGTTACCATTTGGGTGATGAACGAGATGCCCTTGAAAATGAAGTAATTGATGCAGATTATTAATTGGATTTTACGTATTATCGGATTAGCATTCCTAATCCTTTTTCAGGTATTGGTTCTCAATAAACTGAATGTAAGTACATATGTACATCCATATATCTACCCCATGTTCATTATTCTGCTCCCCTTTAATATGCCAAAATGGTTGCTTTTGCCTCTGGCATTTCTTACAGGATTTTCAATGGATTTATTTATGTTGACAGGCGGAATGCACGCTGCCGCGTGCGTTTTCATCGCCTTTATTCGACCTTATTTAATAAAATTTTATACCCCAATTACTGGTTATGAAAGTGTGAGCACTCCTTCACTTTCCGAATTAGGCGTTGTTTGGTTTACCTTATTTACAATCACTACCATTTTTATTCATCACAGCATTTATTTTCTATTGCAAGTTTTCTGGTTAAATGATATAGGTTACCTCTTGTTAAAAATTATTTTTAGCACATTAATCTCTACTTTGCTGATTGTAATTTTTGCTTTTCTATTTTCTTCACGAAGAGTGCGAAAAAAATTATAACTTTATATGTTTAATTATTGATATAAATGCAAAAACATTTTCGAAATTTGCATATCATTTTCTTCATTTTTATTCCGTTTCAAGCATATGGCAGTTATTGAAAATACAAAACCCCGCAGTTATATCATTCAGGGGCTCATTGTGGCCATTTTTCTTATATTTATTATACGATTATTTTATTTACAAATTGTTGATTCTACATACAAACAAATTGCCGACGACAGAGGCATAAGACGCGAGCAAGTTGACCCCGATAGAGGACAAATTTTCGATAGAAACGGCAAACTGATAGTCTATAACGAACCTAGTTATAAACTCATGGTAGTGCCTTCTCAAGTGAAGGCGATGGATACAGACCGCTTTTGCAAGGTTGTTGGTGTTGACAAAGCTTACTTTGTTAAAAAAATGGCGGAAGCTAAAAGATATTCACGTATGCGAGAGAGTGTTTTTGTTTCCCAAATTTCTGCCGAACAATTTGGTAGAATAGAAGAATATTTATACGAGTTTAAAGGATTTTATTCTTCAATTAGTCCCGTTAGAAAATATGTTTATCCAGCAGCCGCTCAACTTTTAGGATATATAGCAGAAGTAGATTCCAACGACATAAAAAAATCGAATGGATATTATCGAAATTCCGACATCATCGGAAAAACGGGTGTAGAAAAAAGTTACGAAAAATTATTGCGCGGCGAAAAAGGATATAAAAATATTGTAATAGACCGTTTTGGTCGCGAAGTTGGTCCACTTAATAATGGAAGTGAAGATAAAGCGCCCGTTGCAGGAAAAAATATTACGCTTACAATTGATATTGATTTACAAGTGTATGCTGAAAAATTACTCGCAAATAAAAAAGGTGCTTTGGTTGCAATTGAACCTTCAACCGGTGAAATTCTCGCAATAGTAAGTTCACCGAATTACGACCCCAACTTATTAGTAGGCAGCGAACGCGCAAAAAATTTCGGAAACCTATTAATGAATGAGGAACTTCCACTCAATAATAGAGCGTTAAGCGGATATTATCCTCCCGGCTCCACATTTAAGCCCGTTATGGCAAGCATAGCAATGGATATCGGCAGCCTTTTACCATCCGATGGTTTTGCCTGCCATGGTGGTTATGCAATGGGTGGACATACTGTTGACTGTCACAATCACCCATATGCCGGCAATGTAGAACTCGGTATTGCAAATTCTTGTAACTCGTATTTCTGTTTTACTTTCAAGTATTTTATGGAACATAACCACGCAACTCCTAGCGCCGGTTTACTCGATTTTAACGAACACCTTGCCTTGTGGGGTATTGGAACGCGCACCGGAATAGATTTACCAAACGAAAGAAATGGCAACGTTCCCGATCCGGAAGATTATGATAAAATTTATGGCAAAAACAGATGGAAAGCATCTAATTGTGTAACTCTAGGAATAGGACAAGATCAATTAATTGTTACTCCTTTGCAATCATCAAACTCAATGTCAGTTATTGCTAATAGCGGTTTTTTTTATACGCCACATGTTTTAAAATTTGCCGATGATGAAGATTCCTTATTGCAAACATTTAAAATAAAACATGAAACAGGAATTAGCGATTCTATTTTTGCTTATGTTCAAAGAGGAATGGCAGGCGCCGTTAATTTCGGAACAGCAAAAGTTGCAAGGTTAGATTCTATTCAGGTTTGCGGAAAAACAGGAACAGCAGAAAATCCGCACGGAAAAAGTCACAGTTGGTTTAGCTGTTATGCACCCCAAATTAATCCTCAAATTGCAGTGGCAGTGATAGTAGAAAATGCAGGATTCGGAGCAACATTTGCTGCGCCAATTGCAAGTTTAGTTATTGAAAAATATCTCAACGGAAATATCGCCGAAAGAAGAAAATATCTCGAACAAAAAATGTTTGATACCAACCTGATTCAATCACCAAAACCTGCAGCTGAACCCGAACCTAAAGACTCAGATAAAGAAAATACTACGCCTATAGTTCAAGCTGCAATTTTACCGAATAAGCAATGAGAGAAAAAAATTCTATCATGCAAAATGTTGACAAACTCGCACTTGGGTTATATTTTGCATTATTAGTTTTTGGTCTTCTTACAGTTTTTGCAGTAAGTTATGATTCTGATACAAGTCGCTTTTTTAATTTTTCGCAAACACACGGCAAACAAATGATATGGATGTTTATTTCCCTAATTGTAGGATTTAGCATTCTCACTTTCGACAGCACCTTCTTTACAAAATTTGCTTTTATTTTTTACGGAGTTATGCTGGTCGTTTTAATAATAACCTATTTTGTTGCTGATGATATTAATGGTGCACGCAGTTGGCTGCAAGTGGGTTCCTTTCAGTTTCAACCTGCCGAATTTGGTAAAACTGCAACGGCACTCATGTTGGCAAAGTTTTTAAGTATGATAGTGGGACAACCACGCAATTTTAAAAATAAAATGATTGCATATCTCATTTTTGGTGTGCCAATGGTAATTATTATTATGCAAAGCGATTTGGGTTCTGCTCTGGTATATGCGAGTTTAGTAATTGTGGTTTTTAGAGAAGGATTTAAAATAAATGAAGTAATTCTAGTTGTTGCCATTATGCTTGCTTTTGTATTTTCCTTATTATACGACCATATAATTATAGTTACAGTATTATCAATTGCATTATTAATTTACGTATCCTCAAATACATTAAGATTAATAAGAAAAGAAAAATTTAAGGGGATTTTATTTTTAGTACTTTTTATTATTTCTATCATATTATTGGTTTTAGCTTTAAAAAATGAAGAATTTAGAATTGTGGGTTCTGCATTGGGACTTCTTGTTTTATTTTCTTCCTATTTAATTGTGCGCAAACAAAAAAATCATCCTGTTTGGGCGCCCATTATTATTTATTTATTGATTGGCACATTTGTAACCTATGGTTCTGATTATATCATGACCAAAGTGTTAAAAGATTATCAAGCAGAAAGAGTATTGGTAACTATTGGAGTAATAAACGACGACAGCGACCTTACATTTAATATCACCCAAAGTAAAATGACCATAGGTTCCGGTGGAGTTGCAGGCAAAGGTTATTTACAAGGCACACTCACACAATCGGATCAAGTACCAGAGCAAAGTACCGATTTTATATTTTGTACCATTGGAGAAGAATATGGATTTATTGGCACCTTCCTATTCTTAAGTGTTTATCTTGTATTTATTCTGCGAGTAATATTTATTGCCGAACGACAGCGCTCTCCTTTTTCGAGAGTATATGCGTATTGTGTTGTAAGTTTTTTCTTTTTACAGATAATGATAAATGTAGGAATGACCATTGGACTCATTCCTGTTATCGGAATTCCACTTCCCTTTATTTCTTATGGTGGCTCTTCCGTTCTTGCCTTTTCAATCTTAATATTTATTATGCTACGTTTAGACGCTGATAGATTATTAATATTGAGGTAAATAACCATTTTCAGGGGAAATTTTTACCCAATTTCCATTAGATTTATTGCATTTTTTTTGTGGGATATTCATTTCTATTTGGGCCGGATAACTGTGCACTACTAGCTTATTGCGCATTTCAATTAAATGAGTTATTTCTTGCGCACGAAATTTGAACTTATACTCCCTAAATAAATAACCTAACTATGCGTACCCAATTTAAAGTATTACTATTATCCCTATCATTATTTTCGTTTGCAGCATGTTCTAATAAGGACAAAATGGACGATCCTGCAGACGCTGAAACATCAACCCCTGCTACAAATCCTGATAACACAACAATCATTATTAAAGATGATGGCGAAATGAAAGTGGATTCTAAAGAAGGGTCTAATGTTGAAATCGACCTTAATAAAAAAGGTGGTTCAATTACAGTGGATGATGGAGATAATAAAATTGACGTTAAAGTAAAAGACGACAACAAGAAGTAATGAATTATCCAATTGCTTAAGAACGGCCTCCAACCGTGTATCGTTTAAAAACTGCAAAGCCTCTTCGGGGGCTTTTTGCGTTGTATAAACATATTTAAGTATTGGTATTTACCCAATACCAAATTGTTTATTTCCCTTTATTCTTGTATAACTTCAAACCCTGTAATTCATCTGATTTTGCTAAGGTAATTTCCATTGCAGCGCCTCCACCCGGCGCGAGTGTTTGACTTAATATTGTTTTGGAATTAACACGATATTTTTCTATGCGATAATCCATAGGATTGTTTTTCCAGTCAGCAGTTTCACCATCACAATAAATAGTAATAATATAATCTTTACCTGAGTCTAAAAAATCGAGAGACAAATTAAGTGTTCTTGCATTTTCATCAGTAATGGCGCCCAGATACCAATTGTTTCCATTTTTTTCTTTACGTGCAATTGCAATATAATCGCCGGGTTCTGCAGAAATGTATTTTGTTTCATCCCAATCAACAGGTACATCTTTAATAAACTGAAATGCATCCGGATGCGCACGATAATTTTCGGGTAAATCTGCAGCCATTTGAAAAGGCGAATACATAGTTACATAAAGTGCTAATTGTTTTGCTAGTGTAGTATGCACCTGTGTTGTTTTTTTTGCGTCGTAATAATCCATTTTAATTTGAAAAATTCCGGGTGTATAATCCATTGGACCGCCCAATAATCTTGTAAAAGGAAGTATCGTTTCATGTTCCGGCGGATTGCCTTTACTCCACGCATTAAATTCATTTCCACGCGCAGCTTCACACGCCAACCAATTTGGATACGTGCGACTCAAGCCCGTTGGCCGAACAGGTTCGTGGGCATCTAACATAATTTCATTTTTTGCAAACATTTCGGCAACATATATGTAATGATTTACCATCCATTGTCCATCGTGATATTCGCCGCGCGGAATTATTTTTCCTACATAACCCGTTTTAACTGCATGATAATTATGTGCCTTCATAAAATCTATTGCAGCAGGTAATCGCCTTTCATAATTTGTTACCGAACCGGAAGTTTCATGATGCATTATTATTTGCACATGCCGTTTTTCTGCGTATGCTTGAACTGCATCTACATCAAAATCGGGATAAGGCGTTACAAAATCAAAAACATTTTCTTTCCAATTGCCAAACCAATCTTCCCAACCCACATTCCAACCTTCAATTAATACACCATCAAATCCGTTTGATGCTGCAAAGTCGATATACTCCATTGCATTTTCTGTTGTTGCACCGTGTTTGCCATTTGGTTTTAAACTAGTCCAATCGGTAGTTTCAATATTAATATTTTTTGAGTTGGAATAATTCCAAGTGTATTTATCAACGTGCATTCCCCACCAAATACCAATAAATTTCATTGGTTTAATCCAAGTTGTATTTTCAATTACACATGGCGCGTTTAAATTTAAAATAATGCGCGAAGCAAGAATATCTGTTGCTTTTTTGCTTACAATAATTGTTCTCCAAGGTGTAGAACAGGGTGCGGATAAATAACATAAATTTCCTAGGGCATCAGGAGCAAGTGTTGTTGTTAAAATAAAATTTTGTTTATCCACTATCAATTCCATTGCTGCATAATTAACAAGCGCAGCTTCGTGAATACTCATATACCATCCATCATCCGATTTAAGGAGAAGAGGAGTTTGCACAATATTGTCGCCAATAGGATTGCGCGTTGCAATTTCAGGATATTTTTGCGCACTTTCTATTGCATGTACATCACTCAAACGCGATTGTGTATAAGCATATTCATTGGTATCAAAATCGCCGGGCAACCAAAATGCATTGTGATTTCCATTTACATGAAATTCGGTAAGCTCATCACTGATAATAAAATATTTTAAATTGTCTTGCTGCGGAAACAGATATCTAAACCCTAAACCATCATTAAAAATTTTGCACTCAATTTGTAAAATAATACCTGTCGTTTTTTGCTGAACAGTTAATATTCGCCTATGATAATTATTGCGAATAGTTTTCGATTCACCCCACACTGTATTCCACGTTTCGTCTGTTACAGAAGTGTCGGTAAAAACAAAAACAAAATCACTTTTCAATGGCTTTGCATTCTTTAAATTAAATCCTAATTGAGAATTTTTTATTAATTCTGTATTCCCACTCTGCAGAGTATAAGAAAGCGCTCCGGCGTTATCAATTTGCAAGCTGCATTTTAAATTGCCATTGGGTGAATATAAAATATATTGTTGCGCTTGTAATTGCAAACAAACCAAAACGAGACAAAAAACGATACCAAATTTCATCATAATTGCAAATGAGAATTGAAACTCTATGAAGTTTAAAATTAGGGTTTTTAACCAATTTCGCGGGATAAAAATTAAACAAGCGATATGGGATATGGGATGTGTGACATGGGATTTGGGTTGGGATTACTTTGCGGTAGAACTGTTTATTGAAATCCTTTTTTATACAATCAAATATCCGTGTGTACTATAAAATAAGTTGACCACTCAAAATTCACTCACCACTCACAACTCACCACTCACCAAAAGAGCAATGAGTTTACCTCGGAGTGAAAATTATAATTTGAAATCCTTTTTACTAAAACCAAATATCCGTGAGTTAATCAGATTCTGTGCTTACTCAAAATCCACTCATTTCTCATACTCCGAAATTAAACAAGTGGAAACCAATAACTGGATATGGGATATGAGAATTGGGATTACTTTGAGGTAGAACTGTTTATTGAAATCCTGTTTTATACAATCAATTATACGTGCGCTAATCAAGTCCTTTTCTTACTCAAAATCCACATCCCTTCTCCCTTGGCCCATTTCCCATTTCCCACATCCCATGTCCCACATCCCATGTCCCATGTCCCACATCCCACATCCCTAACCCAAAACATTATCCAACAACCTCACCCCATCCACAATTACAGATGTAATAATTACAATCTGCACTTTATCAGAATAAGAAGTAATTGGATTTAAATTAGAAGCATCCAAAATTTTAAAATAATCTACCTTAAATCCTTTTGGGGTATTTAATGCTTTGATTGCAATCTTTTCAATTTTTTCAGGAGATAAAATGCGGAGCAAAGAATGCGCATAAAGCAGTGTTGCATAAATGCTTCCGGCTTGCAAACGTTTATCATCTGAAAGTCGCACATTTCTTGAGCTCATTGCCAAACCGTGCATTTCGCGGTAAATGGGACAAACAACAATTTCTACCGGCATTTGCATTTGTTGAATCAAATTTTTCAATATCAAACATTGTTGAAAATCCTTCTGCCCAATAAATAATTTATCTGGCTGTACTATCTTCAATAAAATTTTAACAACCTGCGCAACGCCGGCAAAATGTCCCGGTCTACTTTCTCCTTCGAGCAGAGTTTCAATCCCCCCAAAAGAAAATTTTTCTGTTGCTTTTTGACTTGCAGGGTAAATATCTTCTACCTCCGGCAAATACAAAAAGTCGCAACCTGCCGCCTCTAAAAGTGCAATATCGTGCTCAATAGGTCTTGGATATTTTGCCAAGTCATTTGGGTCGTTAAATTGGGTTGGATTGACAAAAATGCTGCAAATAGTAAGGTCTGTGGTGGCTTTACTCACCGAAATGAGCGAAATATGGCCTTGATGCAGTGCGCCCATGGTTGGAATAAACCCTGTTTTGAGTCCCTTTTGGCGGGCTTCTTGGAGCAGAGGTGTTAAGGTGCTACGGTGATTTATAATCTGCATGCCTTGATTTTATTGAGGTTTATTGGCTTTTAAGGGTGTATTACGCTATTGCTTGTATAATTAAATTCTAAACTATATTTTGTAACTTTGCAGCAAAATTAAACTTCTCAACAGACTTAGGAAGTAATAGCTACGCAAAAAACAAAACAGCAATATCGATGAGTAAGAAAAGAGTGTTGATTATAACGCAGGAAATGCAGCCTTATTTAAACGGAACAGATATAGGTGATATTGCAAGAGCTCTTCCGCAATATATTCAGGATCAAGGGAATGAGATTAGAGTGCTGATGCCGAGGTATGGGGTTATTAATGAAAGAAGACATCGTTTGCATGAGGTAGTTCGCTTGAGTGGAATGAATATTATTTTGAACAACGACGATTATCCGCTTATTATAAAGGTAGCTTCCGTTCCCGGAGCACGCATGCAAGTGTATTTTTTGGACAACGACGACCTTTTTAAAAGAAAATACGTTTTTCACGATGAAAATGAGAAGTTTTATGAAGACAATGCCGAACGTATGGTATTCTTCTGTAAAGCAGCTCTCGAAACAGTTAAAAAATTCCAGTGGGCACCGGATATTATTCACTGCCACGGTTGGATGACAAGCTTAATTCCGATGTATATTAAAACTACCTATCAAAACGAACCCGTTTTTCAGAACGCAAAGGTGGTTTACTCTATGTATGATGGCATGTTTAAGGAAACCTTATCGAAGGAGAAATTTTTGGAGAAAGCACCAATCAGTGTAAATATTGAACAAAAAGACCTCGCCAATTATGCCGAATACAACAACATTGGTTTATGCAAAGGCGCTGCATCTTTTTCTGATGGCGTAATTATTGGAAGCAAAGAAATTGACAAAGACATCTCCAAATATCTTAAAGCGCTGGGCAAACCGGTACTCGAATTTACTGAGGAAGAATATTTGACAAAATACAGCGAATTTTATAACCAACTCGACTAATAATTAACATTAAATTACCGTTATAGGCCTCATGAAGAATGCAGCTTTAATAATTTTTGGCGGGTTGATAGTCCTTACAGCTTCATGCCGAAAATCAAATTTTATTGGTGAAGAATTACTTCCCGATGAAGATTTTCTAAATTCCACAAGGGTAGATACTTTTAAAATTGTAACATATACCGAGCATGATGACTCAATTGTTACAAGTCAGAATGTATTTTACGCATTGGGAAGTATTTCTAGCGAAACCTATGGCAACTCTTCCGGAAATATTTATGCGCAAGTATTACTGCCTACTAATAATTTATTTTTTGGCGACGCGCCAGGAATTGATTCTGTTGTTTTAACTTTAGATTATGCCGGTTATTACGGCGATGCAGAAGCAAAACAGAATATTTCGGTTTATCGCATGACAGAGAAATTAGAAGCAGGAAGATTGTATTATTCTGATGCTAAATTTCATATTTTACCTGTTCAAATTGGTAAAAAAACTGAATTTGTTCCCAATTTAACTGATAGTGTTATACTTGGCGATGGCTCAGCTTTCGAACCGCATTTGCGCATCAAACTCAGTAATTCATTCGGACAAAATTTATTGGATTTAGATTCTACAGATTTAGAAAATGATAGCAGTTTTGTGCGTTTTTTACAAGGCATTTATATTACTGCAGATACACTAACAAATGGATTTTCTGATGGTATGATGTATTTTGATATGGCTTCTTCGCTTACAGGTTTGCGTATTTATTATCACAACACTGAAGCAGATTCTTTAACAGTTTCACTTCCCTTAAATGGAGTAAAAACAAATCACTTTACGCATAGTTATCCTGATGCAACACCAGTTCATGATTTACTACTAACACCGGATACTGAAAATGGCGATGCTGTTACTTTTGTTCAAGGTTTTGGAGGATTGCGCACAATCGTTAAATTTCCAACACTTCAAAATCTTCAAGATGTTTCTGTTAATAAGGCAGAACTCATTTTAACTGTAACTCGATACGACGGCAGAAATTTTGCACCGCCACCAAAAATTCAATTAATTCAACTCGATTCAACAGGAAACAATTTTTATTATATCGCTTTATATAGTATAGAAGTATATTCTTCTATTGTGGATGATAATTTTGGAACTAATAATATTGGTGGAGTGGTTATAAAGGCAGAAAGCGACGCCGGAAGAACTGTTTTTCAATACAGATATATCATTACAGAGCATGTGCAGGAAATTTTGCAAGGCTCGCTGGAAAATTATGGTTTCGCTTTAATTTGTCAGCCCGGAAATAGAATTCCAAATGCAGTAACTTTGGGTGGAGTACAATCAGAAAGAGATTTTTTTAAACCAAGTCTCTCCATAACATACACAACAATAAACAAGTAAAAGCATGTGTGGTATAGTTGGTTATATCGGAAATCGCCAGGCTTACCCGGTTATAATAAAGGGCCTGCATCGTTTAGAATATCGCGGTTACGACAGTGCTGGTGTTGCACTTATAAACGACAACCATCTTAACGTCTACAAAATGGCTGGCAAAGTTGCCGAACTCGAAAAAGAAGTTGAAGGAAAAGATATTAAAGGAACTATAGGAATTGGTCACACACGTTGGGCTACCCACGGCGAACCAAATACAACAAATGCGCATCCACATGTAAGCGAATCGAAAAATCTCGCAATAATTCACAACGGCATTATTGAAAATTACGCTTCTCTTAAAACAGAATTAATAAAACGCGGTCACCAATTTTTATCTGATACAGATACTGAAGTTTTAATTCACTTAATTGAAGATATTCAGTTAAACGAAAATACAGATTTAGTTGAAGCAGTACGTATTGCGTTAAATCAGGTAATTGGTGCTTATGCAATTGTAATTATTTCGAAAGAAAATCCCGATTTATTAATTGGCGCAAGAAAATCATCGCCATTAGTAATTGGTATAGGAAAAGACGAATTTTTTATTGCAAGCGATGCGAGTCCACTTATTGAATATACACGCAACGTTGTGTATTTAAATGATGAAGAAATTGCCGTAGTAAACAGAGCGGGCGAACTCATTATTAAAACAATTCACAACGAAAAAATAACACCTTACATGCAAGAATTGCAAATGCAATTAGATATGATTGAAAAAGGTGGTTACGATCATTACATGTTAAAAGAAATTTACGAGCAACCCAATTCTATTAAAGATAGTATGCGCGGAAGGTTAATCGGCTCGAAAAATTCTATTGTTTTAGGGGGGATAAAAGAATACGAAAAGAAATTAATTAATGCAAAAAGAATAATCATTATCGGATGCGGCACCTCTTGGCACGCAGGCCTCGTTGGCGAATATTTATTTGAAGACCTAGCACGTATTCCTACTGAAGTTGAATATGCAAGCGAGTTTAGATATCGCAATCCGGTTATTAATGAAGATGATATTGTAATTGCAATTTCGCAAAGCGGAGAAACTGCAGATACACTTGCAGCAGTTGAATTAGCAAAAGCAAAAGGCGCAACAATTTTTGGTATTTGTAATGTTGTTGGCTCGTCAATTCCACGCGCAACACATGCAGGTTCGTACACACACGCGGGACCAGAAATTGGTGTTGCAAGTACAAAAGCATTTACTGCACAAGTTACTGTTCTTACAATGATGGCATTGAGTATTGCTAGAAAAAGAGGATCAATTCCTGAAAGCAAATATCAATCTATTGCAATTGAATTAAGTAAAATTCCTGAAAAAGTAACTGAAGTATTAAGGTCGAATGCACTGATAAAGCAAATGGCTGAAGAATACATGCACGTTAGTAATTTTTTATATTTAGGACGGGGATATAATTTTCCGGTTGCTTTAGAAGGTGCATTAAAATTAAAAGAGATTTCTTATATACATGCTGAAGGTTATCCGGCAGCAGAAATGAAGCACGGTCCTATTGCATTAATTGATGAAAATATGCCTGTTGTAGTTGTGGCAACAAATATGAGTGCGCACGATAAAATTATTAGCAATATTCAAGAGATTAAAGCACGCAAAGGAAGAATTATCGCAATAATTTCTGAAAGTGATACAGTAATTGAAGCCATGGCAGAACACGTAATTCGTATTCCGGATACTGAAGATGCATTAACGCCTTTATTAAGTGTTATTCCGCTGCAATTATTAGCTTATCATATTGCAGTGCTTTTGGGAAGAAATGTAGACCAGCCAAGAAATTTAGCGAAGAGCGTTACAGTAGAATAATTGTGCAATTTTATTTCATCCATAACACTGAATTTCCTGTATTAAATTCATTTTCTTCATATAACGTATTGTGCGGATCAATTATCCATTTTCCATCTACAATATATTTATAAAGATGTTTTCCCGGCGATAAATACACGGGACAAATCCATCCGTTTTCTCCATGAATCATTGTATATCCAGGGTCGGCCCATCCATTAAAATCACCACTAATTAATACTTGTTTTGCCTGCGGGAAATCATTAAGAGTAAATGTAAAATTGGGCTTCACAATTTTTACCGAATTTTTTATATCGCCACCTCCAACAAAAAAAAGATTGTCAGGATCGGCTATCCATTTACCATCAACAATATATTTATACGCATAATTGCCAGGCGCTAATACATAAGGCAAAAACCAACCCGTTTCCGTTTTTGTCATAATTAATTCATCGCCATTCCAGTTGTTAAATGTGCCTGATAAAATAACCTGTTTTGCATCTGTAAATCCATTTAAAATAAAATTTGCAGGAGTGCCAAGTGCAATTACAGAATTAAAATTATTTTCGCCATCATTTCTTACATTTTTATTTTGCGGATCTAATATCCAATCGCCATCAACAATAAATTTATAAGTATGCGTGCCCTCATTCAAATATAAATCCAATTGCCATCCGTCTTCAATGCGATGCATCTTTAATTCTTTTTCGCGCCACTCATTAAAGCTACCGGCAACAATTACATTTTTTTTGTTGAGATAGCCGACAAGAGAAAATGTATAATTGGTTCTGAAATAAGTGCTGTTAAAACTGCCATAACCATCCAAGTCTTTCAAGTTATTGTTTTGATCGAAACTCCAAATTCCATCTACAATAAATTTGTAATAATATTTACCGGGCTCTAAATTGATTGTTGCAATCCAACCACTATCGGTTTTTTGCATGGCATTTGCTGCTTCTCTCCAATTATTAAAATTGCCTGCCAAAAATACCTGTTGCGCATCTGAGTTTCCTTTGAGAAAAAACAGTGTTTTCCCTTCATTATTTTCAAAAACATTTTGGGATTTTTTAAAGTCGTTGGTGCCGTATGCTACAGGTCCGGGATAACCGGGCTCTCCTGGTGGATTAACATTATCAAAAAAGATGGGCTGACTTCCCCAGTTTATTTTAGAAACATCGGCATTTAAAGCGCGACCGATTTCTATATAGTTTTTTTCTGTGTGCATTATTGCCCAACCTTCATTGGCAAGTTTCCCAATGTTTTGGAACTGAAATAAACTGTCTTCATGCAAATTAAAATACAACAACAAGTTTTTAAACTCATCGGTATTTCTTTTGTCGAAACGCACAATCATATAATCTCCTTCAACTTTAATAGCGCCATTAACCGGCTGACAAAAAGCTTCGGGAATATTGAAACTCATCAATATCAAAAACAAGGTTAAATATGTAAGAAGTCTTTTAGTCATCAGTTTCCTCCTTATAAAAATACATAGATAATTTCTTTTTTTTGGTATTCAATATCACTTTGCCTTTTGATAGAAAAGGATATCCCAAAATGCCATCCAGTGTTGTGTTATACACCAACGCCAAATTGCTAAGGTCGGTTAATATAAATGGCATTTGTTTTAACGTATCGTTGCCTATTTGCAATGCATCTAGTTCGCCTCTTAGTACTGCTAGGTTTTGATCGGAGGAGCCACCCAACATGGCTTGGTTGGTTAATGTGAAATGGTTGAGCACTTTATTGCTTACTGAGTTGCCCAAAACATTTATTTCTGCACCGGTATCTAAACAAAAACGCAATTTTTTTCCTGCACAATTCCCGGTTAGGAATAGAATATTATTATCTAAATCGAGTGGAATTTCTACATTGGCTATTAATGAATCTATTTCACGAGAAATACGCTCTCCTTTTTTATCGGTTTTATATAAGGTGAGTGTATTATTTTTTTCATCAATAACCATTTCCATATCAGTAAATAAATTGGCTCCAAGTAAACCCAAAATTTTAATACCCTTTGCAGTTTCGATATGGCCCAAGTTTACTACATCAGCATCTAAATTGGTAAAAAACAAATCACGAATAATTAATGAATCAATCTCTTGATGATACAATTGACCTACTCCACCGCCTATTCCATAAGCTAAAGTTCCTGAACTTGCTTTCCAGTTTCTGAAATACGTTTTATTTAATACGAGTTTTGCTGCGCCGGTATCAAAAATAAAATTACCTACCAACGTATCTATACGCGCTTCAATAAGCAATAAATTATTTACGCGTTTTAAAGGAATTACAAGTTTTTCAAAATCACCTTCCGGAATTACACCTTCAAATGTTGGAGGTATTAATGTAGGAACTGATTCCGGCAATCGCATAGAAAATAATATCGGACACAACAAAATAATTGCAAAAATACCTTTGTGTATTTGATGTAAAAATGGTTGATATCTGTTTTTTAAAAATTGCAAATAATACCTGTTGAATTGCAAAAATAGGAAATGCCAATGTTAAGATTATTTAAATGCGACTAATGTGACCAATTAGTGGATAATCAACTAAATAACAGAGATAAACAGGTTAAACCGCCATCCATTTTTTCAAATTCTGACATATTGAGCGGTATGAGTTTATAATTTAAATCCTCTAATGTTGCTCCAATTTTAGGAAAGCCTGATGGAATTATTAAAGTATTATCAGCAATTAATATACAATTGCATGCATATTCTTCTCCCGCCGTGATTTCAATTTTTTGATATTGTAAAAATGCTTTGTGTTCTAACATTTCTTTAATGCCTAAAATGGTATTATTCCCAATATAGCTCAACCCGGTTTTTAAATGTAATATTGACGTAAGTTGGATTGCAGTCGTTGTGTATCCAAAGGCAGAAACAATTTTAGAAAATTGTTGAATACCTGCCGAATTTGTTCGTTCGCTTACACCAATATAAAATTGTTTGTCTATACGCAATACATCTCCACCTTCGAGTGTGCCTGGTAATTCAATTGAAAATAATGGGCGATATTGTTCTAATATCTCTCGCATAGAAACAATTTCCTCCGTTCTACTTTTTGCTCCCGGGTTAGTAATGATTGCAGCATCCGGAAATATTACAGCAGTATCTTCAACAAAACAACCATCGGGAAATTGTAAATCGGCATTAAGATTTTGAACATCCACCCCAATGTCGCTTAAGCATTTAATGTAAGCAGCGTGTTGCTGCGCAGCTAATTCAAAATTTGGTTTTCCTAACTCCGCCGTTGTTATTCCTTCACTAAAATTATTTCCCGGAGTTCTTGTGATTGCTTTTTTGTAAAACATAAGCTCATATTTGCTGCAAATTAATATGTTTTTGTGTGGAATTTAAAAAGAAAAACCCTTGCTAATTATTTAACAAGGGTTTATTCCAAAAAAAACAAAAAGTTATTTCATCGAAGCTTTAAATTTTTCGCTTACAACATGCCAATTAATTACATTATAAAATGCACCAACATAATCAGGTCGGCGATTTTGATAATTAAGATAGTAGGCGTGTTCCCAAACATCGAGGCCTAAAATTGGAGTTCCTTTCACTTCTGCAAAATCCATTAAAGTATTATCTTGATTTGGAGTTGAGGTTATCATTAATTTTTTATCGGCTGTTACAATTAGCCATGCCCAACCAGAGCCAAAACGTGTGGCTGCTGCTGCAGAAAATGTTTCTTTAAATTTATCCCATCCACCTAAATCTTTATTGATTGCTTCCATAAGATCGCCGGTTGGAACCCCACCTGCATTTGGTGCCATTATTTCCCAAAATAAATTGTGGTTGTAAAATCCGCCGCCATTATTTCTAACTGCAGGAGAAATTTTTGAAACATTTGCCAATATATCTTCAATAGATTTATTTTCCCATTCAGTTCCGGCAACTGCATTGTTTAAATTATTTGTATAAGCAGCATGGTGTTTATCATGATGTATTTCCATTGTTTTTGCGTCAATATGCGGCTCCAATGCATCAAAAGCATAAGGAAGCGCTTGTAGTTGAAATGCCATAATTCGTTATTTTTTTATAAGTGAGTAAATAAAATGATATGTGGATTTAATCTTACAAAGGTAATCGCTGTCATTAAAAAATTAAACCTTTGCTACAATAAAACAACAGTAAATCAATGTGTCAGGTTCAGTTTAAAATTAATTTTGTGTTAAAAATTTTGTCTTGAAATACTTTTGCTTTAACGTTTCCCTTTGAAAAAATTAACCAACAGTTCTTTTGCTTTTTCTGCCTCTATTCCAATGCTAATATCCGTTTTTGGATGCAAAAGGTGTCCATAGCGCGAATAACCCATTTTGGGATCGGAGGCCCCATAAACAATACGACCAATTTGCGCCCAATGACAAGCCGCAGCGCACATGGGACAAGGCTCCAAGGTGACATATAGCGTGCAATCAACCAGATATTTTGCCCCAAAATGATTGCAGGCTGCAGTTATAGCCTGCATTTCGGCGTGTGCCGTTGGGTCTTTTAGGCGCTCTACCATGTTATGCGATTTTGCTATAATTTGTGTGCCTGAAACGATAATTGCCCCAATGGGCACTTCGTCTTCTTGCAAGGCGTTATTTGCCAATTTAAGCGCTTCTTGCATAAAATATGCGTCAGGATCCGAAATTATTCCCATATCGGTAAAGGTAAGCGGAAATCCAAAAGGGAGAAAATTTGAAGTAAAATGGCGAAAATATTGTCAAAATCGGCCTTAAATTTTAAAAAATTTATCATCCAACTGTAACAAAATTGCAATTTGAAACATTAACCTTTAAAAAACGGGAATTCATCTAAAACATATTCAAACTCATCGATTTATATTTAACTTTGGGCCGTCATGAAAAAAATTCTTTTTATAGCATTTTTTGCAGGAATGCATGTATTTGTTACCGCGCAATCAGTTTTG
>JBBRGZ010000030.1:0-19297 GCA_038223395.1 Chitinophagales bacterium | reverse complement strand
AATGGATTGTTATGATACTGCTTTGCGTTATGCAAAACAAAGAATACAATTTGGAAAACCTATTGCAGGATTTCAATTACAACAGAAAAAATTAGCCGAAATGATTACCGAAATTACAAAAGCGCAATTATTAGCTTGGCGATTAGGTGTTTTAAAAGATGAAGGAAAGGCAACGGCTGCCCAAATATCAATGGCAAAGAGAAATAATGTTGCAATGGCAGCTGATATTGCACGCGAGGCAAGACAAATTTTAGGTGGGATGGGTATAACAGGCGAATATTCCATCATGCGTCACATGATGAATTTAGAAAGTGTAATAACTTACGAAGGAACGCATGATATTCATCTACTGATAACAGGTGCCGACATTACCGGAATTGATGCATTTAAGTAAATTTTCTATACGATTATTAATGTATTTAAAACATGCTCCCGGTTTATGAGCATGTTTTTTTTATTTCAGAAATGAAATTCAACTAAAATACGTTATTTCCATATAAAACATTATGCGCACTTAATCTACTCTTTTACAATATTTAGTTTTACACCAATTGCTAACACAAACATTTTTTTGTGGATAACCGGTGCGGATTTTTTTTTAATATTGAGTAAATTACAACAAAATCAGGCTTAAAAAGGATTAGTAAATTGTGTAAATTTATATATGCGAAATCATGCTAGAAATTAGAAATGTGGTTATAATTTTGGCATCCCGCTTCAAGCAATAATTTCCTTTTTTATCCTAAAAAATAAGCAGCGCAATGCGCTAAAGAATTTATTGGTTGATGCTCGCACAAAGTCGTAGAACAACTAAACAACACAACAATGCCAGAATTAGATAACAAAAACAGCAATTACAAAAATATTGATAGAAAACGCCAACAAGCCGATCTGTCTACAATTGTTTATGGAAAAGTGCCTCCACAAGCTATTGATTTAGAAGAAGCAGTGTTAGGTGCATTTATGATTGACAGAGATGCTGTTACCAATGCAATTGAAATATTGCGTCCCGAAAGTTTTTACGACGATAGACATCGCATTATTTTTACTGCAATACGCAGGTTGTTTGAAAAAACACAACCCATCGATTTATTAACTGTAACAGAAGAATTGCGCAAAATGGGTCATTTGGAAGAAGCAGGTGGTCCTTTTTATGTAACTACACTTACAAATCGTGTTGCAAGTGCTGCACATATTGAGCACCATGCACGTATTGTTACCCAAAAATTTATTCAGCGCGAACTTATTAGAATTTCTACTGAAATTGTTCACGATTCATTTGAAGATACTACCGATGTTTTTGAATTGCTAGACAAAGCAGAACAAAATCTTTTTAATATTGCAGATAAAAATCTACGGACCAGTTATAGCGACATTAATAATTTATTAACTGCCACCATAAAAGAAATTGATGAAGCAAGAAAACACGAAGATTCTTTAACGGGTTGTCCTTCCGGATTTTCTAGTCTTGATAGATTAACCGGAGGATGGCAAAAATCGGATTTGATAATTATTGCTGCAAGACCTTCTATGGGTAAAACAGCCTTTACTTTATCGCTTGCAAGAAATGCAGCAGTGGATTTTAAAAAGGCAGTTGCAGTTTTTTCTTTGGAGATGAGTGCACAGCAAATTGTTAAACGTTTAATTAGTGCCGAAACAGAAATCCCTGCCGAAAAAATTATCAAAGGAAATCTTGCTGAACACGAAATGATTCAACTGGTAAAATTATCAGGCCGCTTAAGTGAAGCTCCAATTTTTATAGATGATACTCCTGCAATAAATATTTTTGAATTGCGCGCAAAATGTCGCCGTTTAAAAATGCAACATGATATTCAATTAATTGTAATCGATTATTTGCAATTGATGACTACTAGTGAAGTTGGAAAAAGTGGAAACAGAGAACAGGAAATTTCTCAAATTTCGCGCTCATTAAAATCCATTGCCAAAGAATTAAATATTCCAATCATCGCACTTTCGCAGTTAAGTCGCAAGGTAGAAGACCGCGGCGGCACAAAGCGACCAATGTTATCCGACTTACGCGAATCGGGAGCTATTGAGCAAGATGCAGATATAGTGTGTTTTTTATATAGACCTGAATATTACGGTTTAGATGTTGATGAAAGTGGTAATCCTACAAAGGGGATTGCCGAAGTTATTATTGCTAAACATAGAAACGGTGCGTTAGAAAACGTACGTGTGCGTTTCATTGATAAATTTATCAAGTTTGTAGACCTCGATGAGATGTATGTTCCGGGTAATTTAACACCACTCGCAAATGTGTTAACCGATAATAAAGCAACTATCACACGCAAATCTAAAATGGATGATATGGATGGCGTAGATATGAATGATGAACCGCCGTTTTAATTTAATTTTAGCTTATTTATTTGCTTGCATAACGCACTAAAAACAATGCAATTAGCGCAAATAACATATTCGGAATATTTGTTCCGATGATGGGATGCAATTGCCCGTTTGTTGAAAAACTTGTTGAAAATTGCATAAAGAAAATATACAGCGCACTTAATGCAACGCCGGCAATAATATTAAACCAGTTTCCTCCGCGAATTTTTTTAGACCCAAGGGCTGCTCCCATGATTACCAATATTAAAACAGAAATCGCAGAAGATGCCCTACGATATTGTTCAACACGATAATATTGAAGTTCGCCGGTGCCTTCGGTTTCTTTTTCTTTTATGTAGTCTTGTAATTGTTTATAGGTTAAAACATCCTTTATTCTAATATCTTGTTCAAAGTCGGTAGGCACAAGATTTAAAACGGTATCCATGCCTTTTCCTTGAATGTAATTTTCCTCTATATCGTAAATATCCCAGCGTTTAAAATCTGTAAAATGCCAATTATTTTTTCCCGGTTGATAGGTCATTTTATTAGCATTTATTTTCATTGCTAGTTTTCTATCCTTCCCGGTTCCTTCATATTTTTCAAGCGAAACATTAAATCCCTCATTGTCTTTAAATTTAAATCTCTCCAACGAAATGAATGTGTTTTTATCCAATTTTAAATGCAGATTATTTCCATAATTTTTTGGTGTATGAATATATTTATCCTCAAAATCTAGTTTGCGTTTATTGGTTTCAGGAACAAGCTGATAATTACTATACAACAATAAAATCATGGCGGCAAAACCACATATTAAATATGGCCGCAGAAAGCGATTAAAATTCATTCCGCTATTCATCATGGCAATTATTTCGCTGTTATATGCCATGCGTGATGTGAAAAATATTACAGCAAGAAATATTAATAATGGCGCGAGAATTGAACCTATAAATGGAATAAAATCAATATAATATTGAAATATTTCGTTCGATGGCGCACTGCGTTCAACAAAGTTTTCCGATTTATCTGAAAAGTCTATTACAATGGCAATTGATATAATAAGTATATGCGCAAAAATAGAAGTAACAATAAATTTACCCACCACATATTGGTCAGTAAGGCTTAAAAGTCGCCTAAATGGATAGGTAATAATATTTAATATTTTTTTCACAATCTTGAGCTCACTTTTTTAACCATAAGAGTTTTCCAATCATTAAAATTACCTTCAATAATTTTAATCCTTGCTTCTTTTACTAACCATAAATAAAAACTCAAATTATGGATACTTGCTATTTGTGGCCCGAGTCTTTCGCCTGAGATAAATAAATGGCGTAAAAATGCTTTTGAATGTCGGCGACTAACTAAAGCATTTGATGTTGAGTCAATTGAACTAAAATCGTTTTCCCATTTTTTATTTTTAATATTAATTATACCCTCTGCAGTAAATAACATGCCATTTCTTCCATTTCTTGTTGGCATAACGCAATCAAACATATCGATACCTAACGAAATACATTCCAAAATATTTGCCGGTGTACCAACGCCCATTAAATAACGCGGCTTATCCTCGGGAAGAATATTGCAAACAATTTCGGTCATTGCATACATGTCTTCGTGCGGTTCACCAACGCTTAATCCGCCAATGGCATTTCCTTCTAATTGCATTTCAGCAATAACTTCAGCCGATTGTTTGCGTAATTCAGGAAATACACTTCCTTGCACTATTGGAAAAAGAAACTGCTTGTAATTATAATTTGGCGTCGTTTTATTAAACTGTTCTATGCATCGTTTTAGCCAACGGTGCGTCATATGCATACTTTTTTCAGCATACCGCAACTCGCATGGGTAAGATGTGCATTCGTCAAACGCCATGATAATATCCGCGCCAATTTTCCGCTGGATATCCATTACATTTTCAGGGGTAAACATATGTTTGGAGCCGTCAATATGCGATTGAAAGGTGACACCTTCTTCCTTTATTTTTCTAATTTTAGCCAAAGAATGTACCTGAAATCCACCGCTATCGGTCAAAATGGGCCCTTCCCAGCTGTTAAATTGATGCAAACCACCGGCTTGTTCGATAATGTCTGTTCCGGGTCTTAAATACAAGTGATAGGTATTTCCTAAAATAATATCAGCATTAATATCTTTATTTAATTCTTCAAAGTGCACGCCTTTAACGGTTCCAATGGTTCCAACGGGCATAAAAATGGGAGTTTCTATAACACCGTGATCAGTTTGAATAGTTCCCGCTCGCGCTTTGGATTGCGCATCTTTCTCTTTTAGTTTAAAAAACACGCCGCAAAAATAGGGTAATTGTGGACAGGGTGTGAATATGTTGCAATACAATATCAAATATTAATTAACTCCATATATCAATCTTCTACCTTTGCCGAAGCAGAACTATGGACATACTACTAATTTATACGGGCATATTTTATATATTTTGTGCGGCCGCTTTTTTTCAAATTTTTTATTTGATGTTTTTTTACCTCAGACTAGCAAATTATAAGTCAAAGGTTGCGGAGCCAAATAACTATCCTCCTGTTTCGATAATAATTTGTGCGCGAAATGAAGATTTAAATCTCAAAAAAAACCTTCCACAAATATTTTCTCAAGACTATCCAAATTTTGAAGTAATTGTAGTAGATGATAACTCGGAGGATGGAACAACGGAATATTTATTTTTTCTTGCACAAAAAGAACCGCGTTTAAAACGCACAAAAACCGGAACAGCAAGAGCTATGATGGCAGGGAAAAAATTCCCACTAACGCTTGGCTTAAAAGCTGCTGCAAACGATTTAGTTGTTTTAACTGATGCCGATTGTTATCCTGCGACCAATCAATGGTTAAAAAATATAGTTGCTGGATTTCAACAGAATAAAGAAATTGTGCTTGGCTATGGCGCTTATGAAAAACAACCCGGATTTTTAAATAAACGGATTCGCTACGAAACTGTTTTATCGGCAATTAATTATCTTTCGTTTGCACTTGCAAAATTTCCTTATATGGGTGTTGGGCGAAATCTTGCCTATAACAAACAACTTTTTTTTAATAATAATGGTTTTTTTGAACATCGAAATATACCGAGCGGTGACGATGATTTATTTATCAATAAAGTAGCTACCAAGCGCAATTCACAAATAGTTATTAATCCCGATTCTTTTACTTATTCGAGCCCCAAAGAAACTTGGGAAGAATGGTACGAACAAAAAACGCGACATATTTCTACCGCTAAATATTATAAGTTCAAACACAAATTTATTTTAGGGTTGCAACCCATTACACATATATTATTTTGGTTGACAGGCTTTTTTTTATTGGTAATTGTATTTGAATTTTGGTATGTTGTTGCCGGTGCAATTATTTTGCGTTGGATCTTATTGCGTTATACTTTTTCAAAAGCAATGAACAAATTGGATGAAAAGGATTTAAAAAGTAGCATAGAAATTTTTGACTTTATGCAAATAATTTATTATTTTAGATTTGCAAAAGCAGCATTGTTTAAAACAAAATACAGATGGGATTAAACGACAACCTGTCTGAACGCGCAAGGGAGGACATGGAACTGGTAACAAAAGCGCGCAATGGCGACCAGCATGCATTCAGCGAATTAATGGGTAGATATAAAGATTCCATTAATTATATGCTATTAAAAATGGTGCATAATCGCGATGATGCCGATGACCTTACAATTGAAGCATTCGGAAAAGCATTTGCACACCTCGAAAAATATACGCCTGATTTTGCTTTCAGTACTTGGTTATTTAAAATTGCAGTAAATAATACGATTGATTTTATCAGAAAGAAAAAATTGCAAACACTGAGTCTTGACGATGAAAATGATGAAGGCTCTAAGTTTGCCCATGCTCGACTGAAAACAAATATTCCTAATCCCGAAGAAAAATATATTCGGGAACAACGCGCTTTGTTGATGCGCACTATTTTAAGTGAACTCAATCCCAAATATAAAACGCTGGTAGAATTGCGTTATTTTGATGAATTAAGTTATGAAGAAATTGCAGATAAACTTAATATGCCGTTAGGTACTGTTAAAGCACAATTATTTAGAGCACGCAATGTGTTATTTGAATTATTAAATGAACGTAAAGACCGTTATTAAACGCCTGCATAATCACTCAAATACAAATACGGAGTATTGAGCTTTCCTCCTGAGCAAATTTTTGCGCCATTAATCATTTCAGATTCCTCCTTAAATAATTCATCCCAAACAAATTCAGATAATAAATTTCCGAATTCTTCACTTGCACTTCTTGGTAATTCATTCGGTAAATTATCTATAGCCATAATGTCTATTGACTCTGGAATATAAGGTGCAATTTCACTTTCGGTATTTACATCATAACCAAAAACAGGTTCGTTTATTGTTGTAGAACGCAAAGTTGCAGGCACTGATCCATTAATATCACAACTCACGTCAGCAATTACTTTAATACGCCAATTTTTTTCACGCATATCTGCTTTTGAAAACAACGCCGGCGCTTTGGGATTCCAGAAAATACAATTGACTAAAACATCGCAAGATGCAGAATAATCTGTAAAATTGCAGATGTATAATTCTGGATTTTTATGAAATTCGCTTCTATCAAAACCGCCATCAGAAATTCTGTCGTATAAATCATCACTGTCTAAAATACAGAAAACTGCTTCGTTAACAGTATTAGTAAGAAATTCTTCTTTTGTAATTTCTCTTATTTTAATTTCCTTAAAAAATTCTGCTGCTCCGCGTCCAACTCTACCTGTTCCTGTTACTAATATTTTTACCGGAGGAATTTGTAATCCCTTGTATTGATATTTTAAAGTGTGGTAATCTCGACAATCTTTTGCACGTTTTAAATGTCCTTCATCCAATCGCTGACCCAATGTCCAAAGAGCATTGTGTGCACCTATAATTCCCGCCCATCTTCCAAAAGCAATTACGCGATTTCCATTTTCTTCTTTCAAACATTCGTAGTCAATTAATGTGATGTTTCTTTGTAGCAACATCTGCAATAATTTTTTATTTTGAGCTTGTTTTTTAATTGTATGCGAAAAAAATAAATAGGTTTTATTTGGTATTAGTAAATCGTAAGGCACTTCTTTTACACCCATAATAATATCGCAATCAGATAGATCTTCAACTAATGGAATTCCGCGCTCCTCAAATTCATGATTTGCAAAACAGCGTCCTCTACCCGGCTGCACCACAATTTCTATTTGAGGATGTGTTTTTAAAAGCGTTTGTATTTGGGTTGGAATCAATGGCACTCTTGCATCAGGTGGAAACTTTGACTCGCGGATTATACCAACTTTCTTGCCTTTCATTTACCTGCAAATATAAGGTCTAAATATGTAAGACATTTAATCCTTATTGCGATTTTAAGTATAAATAATCGCATTCAAAATATGCAAGAAACAAAAAAATGGAGAAATTACTCTAACCATCTTTATTTTTATCATCCAAAATGCTTTCCAAATCTTATTTTTGTAAAAATTATGGAAATTTCAAAAACATATAGCCCTGCCGAAATTGAAGATAAGTGGTACAGCCATTGGATGGAAAACAAATATTTTCACTCAGAGCCCGATGGTCGTGAACCTTATACAATTGTAATTCCTCCCCCAAATGTTACCGGTGTGTTGCATATGGGGCATATGCTCAATAATACGATTCAAGATGTATTAATTCGTCGCGCCCGTATGATGGGAAAAAATGCCTGCTGGGTGCCCGGAACCGACCATGCAAGTATTTCAACCGAAGCAAAAGTGGTTGGCATGTTGCGCGAAATGGGAATAAAAAAAAGTAGTCTTACGCGCGATCAATTTTTGGAATATGCTTGGCAATGGAAAGAAAAATATGGTGGGATAATATTATCTCAATTAAAAAAATTGGGTGCATCCTGCGATTGGGAAAGAACGAGTTTTACTATGGACCCAGGTTATTATTCTGACGTAATTGATGTGTTTATTGAATTGTATAAGCGCGGATTTATATATCGTGGTTTACGTATGATTAATTGGGACCCAGAAGCAAAAACTGCATTGAGTAATGAAGAAGTATTTTATAAAGATGTTATTTCGAAATTATATTATGTAAAATATAAAATTAAAGACAGCGAACAATTTATAACAGTTGCTACAACACGACCTGAAACAATTTTGGGAGATAGCGCTATCTGCGTGCATCCTGAAGATGAACGCTATGCAAAATTTGTTGGTAAAACTGCAATTGTGCCAATGATAAATCGAGAGATTCCAATAATTGCAGATGCTTATGTTGAAAAAGATTTTGGAACAGGAGCTTTAAAGGTTACACCTGCGCACGATGAAAATGATTATGAATTAGGTAAAAAACATCAACTTCAAGTAATTGATACTTTTAATGATGATGGAACTTTAAATGCAAATGCTCAATTATTTGTTGGCCTTGATAGATTTGTTGCACGCAAAAAAGTTGTTGCCTTATTAGAAGAAATAGGTCAGCTTGAAAAAGTTGAAGATTTAAAAAATTCTGTTGGATATTCTGAAAGAACTAATGCCGTAGTTGAAAAAAAACTGAGCATGCAATGGTTTGTTTCTATGAAAGAAATTTCAGGTCCGGCTTTAGAAAATGTACTTAATGGCAATATTCGTTTGCATCCCAATAAATTTATAAATACCTATAAACATTGGATGGAAAATGTGCGCGATTGGTGCATATCACGTCAGTTGTGGTGGGGCCATAGAATTCCTGCTTGGTATAATGAAAATGGAGATTTTGTTGTTGCTAAAACACAAGTACAAGCGGAAAAATTATTTAAAGAAAAAAATATTGCATATAAAAATATTCGTCAAGATGACGATGTTTTAGATACTTGGGCAAGCAGTTGGTTATGGCCAATAAGTGTGTTTGATGGTTTAAAAAATCCTGAGGGAGAAATCACGTATTATTATCCTACCAATACATTAGTTACTGCTCCCGAAATATTATTTTTCTGGGTTGCCCGAATGGTGATTGCCGGATACATTTTTGAGGATGATAAACCATTTAGCGATGTGTATTTAACAGGAATAGTAAGAGATAAACAACGCAGAAAAATGAGTAAATCACTTGGAAACTCACCCGACCCGCTCGACCTGATTGAATTATATGGAGCTGACGCTGTAAGGTTAGGCATGTTGTTGTGTTCTCCTGCAGGTAATGATATTATTTTTGATGAAAAACTCATTGAACAAGGAAGAAATTTTAATAATAAGATTTGGAATGCAATGCGTTTAATAAAGGGCTGGGAAATTGTGGATGGTGATAATAAAAATAATGCAGTTGCAATTAAGTGGTTTGATGCCAAATTAAATAATACAATTAAAACGGTAAATACGCATTTTGATGATTTTAGAATAAGTGATGCTTTAATGGAAATGTATTCGTGTATTTGGGATGATTTCTGTAGTTGGTATCTCGAATTTATTAAACCTGAATTTGGAAAACCTATTGATAAAAGAACCTATGATATAACGGTTGCATTTTTTGATAGAATTTTAAAAATGTTGCATCCTGTTATGCCTTTTATTACAGAAGAAATCTATCATATACTCCAAGAAAGAATGGGAGATATTATTGTAGCAGATTATCCTATTGCAAGTGAAATAAATACTGATGCATTGCAACAAGGAGAGATGGCAAAAGATGTGATTAGCAAAATTCGTGATGTTAGAGCAAAGAATAGTATTAGTCCGAAAGAAAGTTTGAACTTGTTTATTATGGGAGATAAAACCCGATTTGCGCATGTTGATTTTGTAATTAGTAAACTCGGTAATATTTCGGCATTTGAGCAAACTACATCCGACATAGAAAATGTAATTTCTTTTATATCCGGAGGACAAACTTTTTATTTGCCGGTGAACAAAAAGATAGATATTGATCAGGAAAAAGCCAAATTGCAAGAGCAAATTACTTATCAAAAAGGATTTTTAATGAGCGTAGAAAAGAAGCTAAGCAACGAGAAATTTGTTGCAGGCGCTCCCGACCAGGTTATTGATATAGAAAGGAAAAAGAAGGCTGATGCGGAAGAAAAAATCAGAATGCTGGAGCTTTCGCTACAAAAATTAGGCTAAATTGAGAATTACAAGTGAGGTTTGAATGCGGAATATGTTAAAAAAATTGATGTAAGTTGTTGATTTTGTATACTTTATGTTAAAGTAAGGATTTGTTGGCAATGGCTAAAAGTTATTTTAACACAATTTCATGTATTAAAAAATATAGTTAACTTTGCAGTCTCTAAAATCAATATACTAACCAAATAATCTAAAATCAAAACTATTATGAAAAAGGGAATTCTTGCTGTAATGGCATTAACTACAACATTACTAATGACTTCATGCGGAAGCAAAGGCGTTAGCGAAGAAACTAAAACTGCAATGACTACATTTGAAACTAGCTGGAAAGCTACTGAAGATCAAATGATGGCGTTTGGTACTACCATGAATACGACTATGGCTGACATGAACAAAATGATGGACGGCTCTATGGCAATGGACATGAGTAAAATGAAAGGTGAAGAAAAAGAAAAATGCGACATGATGATGGCTCAGTGCACTACTATCAAAACTGGTATGGCAGGCATGAAAACTGATTATGCTGCTGCAATGGAGCAATGGAAAGCAGACACTCAAGCTTATGCTAATTGGAAGAAAAAAGGTCATGATGATAATATGACTGACGAAGCTGCAATGGCAGGTATGGCTGAATGGAATGCAAAACTTGCAATGTATAACACAAAATTAACTGACATGAATGCGCAGTTGACTAGTATGCAAGGAATGTGCAAAACAACTTGCGATTCAATGATGCACATGGATATGCCTATGTAATTCAAATGATATTAAATGAGAAAGGCAGCCTTGTGCTGCCTTTTTTTATGCTCCAAAAGGTATGTTGCGATTATATTAATGCCTTTTTATGCCTGTTCTGCAATAGGTTTTATTTACATTTGACAATAAATGCGCACCATGAAAAAAAACATACTGTTTTTATTTTTTTTAGTCCCTGCATTTTTATTTAGTCAAGACCTTAACCAAACTATTAGAGGTAAGGTTATTGATAAGGAATCTAATCAGAAACTTGCTGATGCTACTGTTGTAATTTTTAAAGATTCTATTTTATTGCAAGGCGTTTATACAAATGAAAATGGAATTTATCGATTAGAAAATGTTCCAATTGGGCGAGTTGCTTTGCGATTTAGTTTTATTGGTTATAATGATGTATTTATTAATAATGTAATTGTAACTGCAGGGAAAGAAATTATTTTAAATGTGGAGATGGAAGAAAGTGCAGAAATTTTAGATGTTGTTACTATAACTTCTGATAATAATAGTAGAGAAATAAACAACGAAATGGCTGTGGGAAGTGTACATACATTTAGTGTTGAAGAAACAGACAGATACGCAGGGAGTAGGGGAGACCCTGCCCGCATGGCAAGTAATTTTGCCGGAGTGCAAGGAGCGGATGATTCGAGGAATGATATTGTTGTGCGCGGAAATTCTCCTTTAGGCGTTTTATGGCGTTTGGAAGGTATAGATATTCCAAATCCAAATCACTTTGCAATTGCAGGTACAACTGGTGGACCAGTGTCGATAATTAATAATAAATATTTAAGTAATTCCGATTTTTTTACCGGGGCTTTTCCAGCAGAATATGGTAACGCAATTGCAGGTGTATTTGATTTAAAAATGCGAAAAGGCAACGACGAAAAACAGGAATACAGTGCGCAACTTGGATTTCTTGGAACAGAATTATTTGCTGAAGGTCCAATTAATAAAACAACGCATTCAAGTTATTTGGCAAGCTTCAGATATTCTACTTTAAAATTATTTCAATTCTTGCATCTTGAAATTGGAACGAGTGCCGTTCCAAATTATTTTGACGGTGCAGTAAAGTTAAATTTCCCAATAAAAAATGGCGCAATAAATGTATTTGGTGTTGGAGGTAAAAGTGATATTGATATTATTGTAAGTGACTATACAAAAGAAGAAACTGAATTATATGGTGATAGCGACAGAGACCAATATTTTGGAACGAGTATGGCAACAGCTGGTATGTCTTATTCGCATCAAATAAATGCAAGCACCTATGGAAAATTTACCTTAGCGTATTCATGGCAAGAAAATCACGCTAACCATGCCTTGGTTTATCGCAATGCAGCCTTCGATATTGATTCTATAGTGCCAAATCTCGGTTACTATTTTAGAGACCAAAAAATATCAGCAATTTATAATTTGAATAAAAAAATAAACAATCGCCAAAGTTTTAAAACAGGCGTTAGTGTAGAAAATTATTTCTATAATCACGTGGATTCTAATTTGAATTTAATTACCGGGGATTTTGATCATAGATATCAATTTATGGAAAGCGCATATTTATTTCAAGGCTATTTTCAATGGAAATACAAGGTAAGTGAAAAGCTGATTTTAAATGGCGGATTACATGGTCAATTATTTACAATAAACTCAAACTCAAAAGCAATTGAACCACGCGCAGGATTAAAATATTTTCTTGATACTAAATCGGCAATGACACTTAATTTTGGATTACATAGTCAAATGTTGCCCAGCTATCAATATAGTTTCAGAAAATTGCAAGCAGATGGAACTTATGGTTTAATAAATAAAGATGTTGGGTTTATTAGAAGTATTCATAATGTTGTGGGTTATGAGCGAACACTTTCCTCAAATCTGCGGATGAATGTAGAAATGTATTATCAATATTTATACGATGTGCCGGTTGAAAAAAAATCTTCGGCCTTTTCACTTGCAAATGAAGGAAGTGGTTTTTCCCGATTTTTTCCTGACTCTTTAGAAAATACAGGAACAGCAAAAAACTATGGATTGGAATTAACTCTTGAGAAATATTTTTCTAATCATTTCTTTTTTTTGGTTACAGGTTCTATCTATAATTCTTTATATACAGGCAGCGATGGAATTGAACGCAAAACAGATTTTAACGGCTCCTATGCAACAAATATATTGGGTGGATATGAGATAACAGTAAATAAAAAAGATGTTATTACAACAGGTATAAAAATGACGTATGCAGGTGGTAAGTTAACTACTCCGGTTAATGAAGATGCAACGCTGGCAGCAAAAGAATTAGTTTATATAGACTCACTTACCAATACAATTCAACTCAAAGATTATTTTAGAGTAGATTTAAAGCTTGGTTATAAAATTAACGGGAAGAAAAAACACATCACACATGAAATAGCTGTGGACCTGGTAAATGTTTTTAATATTCAAAACGTATTAGGTTTAACATATGCGCCAAATCCTGCTGATCCTACAGTAAATCCGGTACGAGAAGAATATCAATTGGGATTTTTACCTTTGTTTTATTACAAAGTAGATTTTTAATGTTACTATTATTTTTTTTTAGCTCATCTATTTTAGCTTAATTTTGAAGTATGTACGAAACAATTCTATATCAAACTGAAAATAAAATTTGCAGCATTTCGCTCAACCGACCTGATAAACGCAATGCTTTTAATGCTAAGCTTGTAGACGAATTAAAAGTGGCTTTTAATAATGCAGATGCTGATTCTGAAATAAAAGTAATTATTTTGAAAGGTGAAGGCGAAGTTTTTAGTGCTGGTGCTGATCTCGGATATTTGCAAAGTTTACAAGGTAACAGTTATGAAGAGAATCTTGCAGACTCACAAAGTTTGATGGAATTGTATAAAATGATTTATACTTTGCCAAAACCTGTTATTGCACAGGTGGAAGGGCATGCAATAGCCGGTGGTTGTGGACTTGCAACTGTGTGCGACTTTTCATTTGCAGTACCAGAGGCACAATTTGGATACACAGAGGTAAAAATTGGATTTGTTCCTGCAATTGTGATGCTATTTTTACTGCGCAAAGTGCAAGAACGTGTTGCAAAAGAATTGTTACTTACAGGAAAATTAATTTATGCTGATGAAGCGTATCGTTCGGGATTAATAAATGGTGTTGTAGAGAAAAAATTGATTCAAAAACATGTTATTGATTTTGCTCAGGGAATCATTGCCAATTGTAGCAGAGAATCTCTAAAGGCTACAAAACAAATGATGGCTATAATTCCAGATATGGCTTTTGATAAAGCATTGGATTATGCGGCTCAAGTAAATGCTACTGCACGGAATACTGAAGATTGTAAATACGGAATTCAATCCTTCCTTTCTAAAAAAAGACCGGAGTGGGAATAAAATTTTAATTCTTTAGTAAGATAAAATTGCAGTATACACTTTTTGCAATTCTTCATCTGTAATACAATATGGTGGCATTATGTATAACGTGTTTCCGAGTGGTCGCAATAAAATGCCACGTTGCATAAAATATTGATATAAGGTTTCGCGCTGATTATTAAAATAATTTGTGTTGCTATCTGTCTTCAAATCAAATGCGATTATTGTTCCGTGCATTCGAATATTTTCGAAATTGCCATGTTTTTGCAATTGTTCGGTAAATTGTTTGTGTTTTGAAACAATATTTTCAACTTTAAGTATAAAGTTGGTTTCTTCAATAATATCAAGACTTGCCAAAGATGCAGTGCATGCTAAAGGATTTGCTGTAAAAGAGTGGCCGTGATACAATGCTTTCATTTTATCGGTATGATAAAAAGCATCAAAAATAAATTGAGCACAAGCCGTTGCACCTAATGCAATTGTGCCTCCTGTTATGCCTTTACTTAAACAAATAATGTCAGGTTTAATTAAAATGTAATCTGAAGCAAATATTTTTCCGGTTCTGTAAAAACCTGTCATCACTTCATCAGCAATGCATATCACTTCATGTTGTTTTGCAATATGTAGAAGATTGTTTAGCGCTTCAGGTTGATACATCAGCATACCTCCGGCACCTTGAATCAATGGTTCATAAATAAATCCTGCAACATCATTATTGGTACATGCGGCTTTCATTGCCTGATAACTTGTTTCTTCCTCGCCTTTTTTTGGAATAGGAATAAAAATAACATCAAATAAATAATTGTGAAATGGTTTAGTAAATGCACCGCGTTCACTCACGCTCATGCTGCCAAATGTATCGCCGTGGTAAGCATTTTCAAATGCAATTATTTTCTTTTTTGCATTACCGATATTATACCAATATTGAACCGCCATTTTTAATGCCACTTCAACTGCAGTAGAGCCATTATCAGAATAAAATATTTTGTGAACGGATTTTGGTAGGTGATTTTGAATTAAACGACTTGCAAGTTCAAGTGCTGGTGTATGCGTAAAGCCTGCAAATATTACATGTTCAAGTTTCTGTTGTTGCTCAAACATTTTTTGTGCAATATAAGGATGTGCATGGCCATGTATATTCGTCCACCAACTGCTTATTGCATCTATATAAGAATTGCCTTTTACATCAAATAATAAAGTGCCTTGCCCAGACTCAATGTGAATTGGCTCCGGCGCATTTTTCATTTGCGTAAATGGGTACCAGATGTATGAATCGTTGTTCAATGTTGTAAAGCGTTTGCTATGGATTTGAGTTTTTCCGCATTGCGTTTAATAAATCCTTTGTCAATTACATCTTCATATTCCACACGACCGAAAACTTGAAGTCCGCTAAAATGTTTTATTATGGCTTCTGAATCTTTATTTTCAATGCCGTTAAAAATAATTCCGGCAACAGGCACTTGATGTATGCGCAATATTTCCGTAGTAAGAAGAGTATGATTAATGCTACCGAGATAATTTTTTGAAACCAAAATTACAGTAAGGTTTAATTTTTTTATCAAATCTAAAATTAAAAATCTACTGTTTAATGGCACCATTAATCCACCTGCACCCTCTACTATCAAATTGTTTTGTGTATTTGGCAAAACAAATTTGTCGATATCAATTTCTGTGTTTTCAATAGCAGCAGCGGCGTGAGGTGAAACCGGTGTTTTAAATACATAGGTTTCAGGATAGAATTGGCTTTTATTATTTGATACCAAATTTCTTACGCGTTGTGCATCTGAATAATCTAATCCGCCACATTGAACAGGTTTCCAATAGTCGGCATGCAAAGCCTCTGCAAGAACTGCCGAAACTACTGTTTTTCCCACATCAGTGCCAATACCTGTTACAAAATAATTCATAAATTATTGCTTGATAAAACGGATTAATAAACCATCATTTTCATACAAAATACACTTCCACCACTTTTTATGTATTCACTCGTTTCTAGTTCAACAACAGAATGTGCACTTTGTTGAACAATATTAAGAGATACAGGATTATTTCTTTGAATAATTGCGGCGGAACTCATTTTATTTGTACCATAAATAATATGAGCATTGCATGCAAATCCTTCCTGTGCTTCTTGTTCCGGAATTTCATAAACACCTTCAAACATTTTGCGAATTATGGCAATAGATTCAGGCGAAAAAGCATCGGGTGCGATTAATACTTCAGCGTGATTTAAGGGTAAAAAACATGTATCTAGATGATAGTAATTTTCATTAATTAATTCAAGCGTTATTATTGGCGCATCTAATGATCTTGCGATTTCTTCATATACAAGTTTGTCGCTTCTAAATCCGTAACCTCCATATAATAATCTTTTACCTGGGTGTGCAATCATATCGCCCATACCTTCAAAATGATATTTACTTTGCAACTCGATTATTTTATATCCATTATCGTTATAAAAGTCTTCGAAATAGGGGATTTCATTTTGTCTGTTTTCGTGACGCATGCGACTCATTAACGCTACTTTTTCTCCATTCCACATCACCCATGGAAAACTTTGATTGGCAACAAATACCATATCTTCTAATCCATCAACGCCTTCAATTACATGCACTTCGTCTAGATACTTTTGGGCTTTAAATGCGAGATAGGTATTGCGAATGGCATCCCATTGAATATTTGCTTTTTCAGAATTTACTTTTCCTTTTTGATTTTGCATATGCACATTTTTTACATCTACTATATTGTAGAAATTAGGTGTGCACATCAATACTTTTTTAGGTTCAACTCTTGCATCACAATCTTCTAATTGAAAGTGTACTTCATTTGTGCCATATGCTTTTGCAAATACTGGAGTCATAATTTACTAATCTTTTAAATTTGGGTTAATTCCTCAAGGCAGAAGCCTCATAGGAGCAATCGTTATTTAATGTAATGTCTGAAAAAGAACACTTTAATTTATTTTTTAAATCTCTCTGAAACTGTAATTTCTTTACTACCGGCTGTATATTTATAAAATCCTTCCCCTGTTTTAACGCCCAAATATCCGGCAGTAACCATATTAACTAATAGCGGACAAGGCGCATATTTTGGATTGCCAAACCCTGTATGCAATACTTGTAAAATACTCAAACAAACATCCAATCCAATAAAATCAGCTAATTGCAATGGACCCATTGGATGCGCCATTCCTAATTTCATAACGGTATCAATTTCTTCAACTCCAGCAACATTTTCGTACAAGGAATAAATTGCTTCATTGAGCATAGGCATTAAAACGCGATTAGCAACAAATCCCGGATAATCATTTACTTCCACCGGCGATTTATCTAATTTTTTACATACATCCATTATCGCATTTGTAGTATCATTACTTGTTGCATATCCTCTTATCACTTCAACTAATTTCATCAGTGGTACTGGATTCATAAAATGCATACCGATAATTTTTTCCGGTCGTTTTGTAACAGATGCAATTTTTGTAATAGAAATTGAAGAAGTATTGGTTGCTAAAATGGTATTTGCATTACAAATTAAATCTAATTCAGAAAATATTTTTAATTTAAGGTCAATACGTTCTGTTGCAGCTTCAACTACTAAATCTGAATTTGCTGAATAATCTAATGATGTGTAAGTAGATAAATTAGCAAGTGTATTTTCTTTTTCGGCAGCGGTTATTTTTTCCTTTGCTACCATTCTATCTAAGTTTGATGATATCGTTTTAATTGCTTTTTCCAAGGCTGTTTCTGACACATCTACTAGATTTACTTTAAAGCCTTTCATAGCAAACACATGCGCTATTCCATTGCCCATAGTGCCTGCACCTATAACAGTAATATTATTCATCGCAATTTAATTTGCGCAATATTAATGAATAATAATAAGCATTTGTGACGCAATTCTTTCAAAATGGCTGTTTTCAACATAGAGTTGATAAGTTCCTGCAGGTAGTTCCTTTACTGAAGCGCTTTGTGTTTTGTATTGTACAGGTATAATTTTAACGGTATCGCCGCTTGAATTAATTATTTTAATAGTGATATTGTTTTCAGGATTATCTAATTGAATAGATATATTTGTGTTTGCCGGATTAGGAAATATTTTAAGATTATTTGTTTCAGTAATTTTAATTTCTAAAAAATCAGGGCAATCTAAAACAGTATTCAATGGAGCATCCGGTATTGAGGCATCCATCATTCCGAATACATATTCTCCCGCCTTTAATTTGCTTAATTCAAATGCACCGCGTTTATCAGTTGTACTGCCCCAATTATTAAGTTCGTAGTCGCTATAAATTACCCATTCAGTAGTTGGTGAAGCACGGTAAAACAATAACAAACTGTCGTCGCTATTTGTCATAAGTGCATTATCCAAATATCCTCCACTTAAATTCATTTGTCCGTTGAATAATAATTTTGCTGTGGCATCAAAATCATTTGGAATGTTTCCGCTAATTTTCCAATATCTGTCAGGATTCAAATGGATTCCCGGATGAGGTGTTTTGAAATTATCGGCATCAACCCAATATTGTTGCGCATAGATATGTACACTATCTGAAATACTATTAACGGTAATATCGATGAATGCATTATCAAGATTGTAGGTTCCGGTTTCAGTTATAATTATTTCATCTTCAGTAACAGCATCATTTATTTTTTCATCATAATCAATAATCGCAAACGAGGCCTGAATATCCGCAATATCTATTTGCATTTGTGGTCCACTCATCATTGCTGTTATTGTAGAAACTTTATTCCAATCGGTAT
>JBBRGZ010000029.1:0-19321 GCA_038223395.1 Chitinophagales bacterium | reverse complement strand
TTGTGGGTGTTTAGTTACTTGGATAAATATTTATTCAGAGTTATATTAAGGATAACCCTGAATAAGAAAACATGAGTGATTTTTTATATGCTTAAAAATTTGAGTTGTTTTCTATTCTGGGTAAACCAGAGTAAGAAAATTGTGGGTGTTTAGTTACTTGGATAAATATTTATTCAGAGTTATATTAAGGATAACCCTGAATAAGAAAACATGAGTGATTTTTTATATGCTTAAAAATTTGAGTTGTTTTCTATTCTGGGTAACCCAGAGTAAGAAAATTGTGGGTGTTTAGTAGATACCTATAATGTTTTTAGGCAATTTTCAACTCTGGGTAAAAATAGAAGACCGGCTTAAAAAGCCGGCCTTCCGTTCAAGTATGAATAGAAAAGAAAGATAATTAAAATTCCCAGAGGTTATGTTCGTAATCAAATATAACCTGTTTAATTTTTTCACTTTCAAGTACCTGATCGATACCTGTTGCATAATTTTCAATTAGGCGATCATACACGTTATCTTCTTTAACAATATAACTATTGAATAACCGCATTTCGAAAATATCTTCAAAAGTAAGCGTTCTTGCGCTATTTTTTTCGTTAAAAACTTCATGACGCACAATAATGTTGCGTAAATCAGGATAATACACCCAAAACATCGGTTCTTGTCCTAATATCTCACCTGTAGTAGGGTCCAACCTATCACGAATCATTGTCAAGCCAATGATACGAACTACCATAGTTGAAGTTTCTTCATCAAACACCCAATCTTCCTTAATTTGGATTTTTTGAACTGTTTGATAATCGAAAAGATTAGGAATAAGCACTGTTCTTTCTTCGTATGTTTCCTCATCAAACATGAGCAAAGTATCAACTCTATTGTATTTAGTTAGAATTTCTTCTTTAGTAAGAGCAGTTCCTTCCGCAAAATTATCGTATAAAGGACTATAAGCTGTAAGTTCACCTTTAGCTACAGCATCGTAAACCACTTGTACAAATGGGTCTACGGGCCATGTAAAGGGAAGGTTAATTTTTTCTCTAAAATCGATATTGCGCCAAATTCTTTTTTCCCAAAAGATGTCGGCTTCGCGAATATCATCATAAGGAATAATTTCCCTTGTACCCAACAATTCTCTTTTGTATATACCGTCTAGTCTTGCTGCAGAAACAGGTTGACTATGAACGGCTAAACTTGTTAGAAGAATTGCAATTGATAAAACAAATATTCTTTTCATACTGATCAATTTTTATTTAACCGCAATTAAATTAATTTAAATGAGGTTGCAACAGGCACTGTTCTGCCATCAGGCATTTTAACTAATGCTTCAATAACAATTTTATCTCCTTGTTTTGCTTTCGCTTGAATACCTTTCATAGTTGAAGAGTATTTGCTAGAGCTTGAAGGGTCAGAAACAACATTTCCTTGTTTTGGCGCATATACCATTTCAAAACTTACCACATTATATGGAACCTGGAATACGAAATCCGGATTTTTAATAGTGATGGCATCAGAGGCCTTAAATTCTCCTAATTTTAGTGGCCCAGATTTAGTATTTAAAATATAAATATATGGATCCGGTATACGACGCACTCTGAATTTCTCTTCAGAAACTTCGTTTCCTTTTTCAGATTTTGCTGAAACAACAATTTTATCTTCGCCAGGTGTTGTTGGTCTTGCAATATATTCTTCACCTTTTACTCTGGTGATACCACAACCTGAAGCTGTTACTTTTTCAGAGGCAAAACCCGGTACAGAAATTTTAATTGGGTTATCGATACCTATATATAATACGTTCATTGATGTAGGCGATACAACTGCTTTACCAACTTCAAAGGTTTCATATTTAGATTCGAATGGATAATATTTGAATTTACCCGGATCGTTTGGTTTTGGCACCTGAATAACACCTTGGTAGCTTCTTCCGCCACCTGCGCTTTCTTTAATTGTTGCAAAACCATTCACCACAGTCATTTCACTTATATTATTCAATGGTGGTTTTTCACCTTCAATTTCAAGAAATGCTTTTCCTGTAGCATCGGCAGGGTCTTTTTTAACCTCACTTGTAAATGAACCCATAAATACTTTTGGGTTAATAGCTTTTGAAGTTGCACCAACAAAAATTTGCGCAGTGTATTCAGCACCCTTCCTTACATAAGAAGAAGGTGAAGCAACTATTGCTGCCATTTGATCCACTTTGAAGTCATTAATATTAATACCAGTAGCTAGATACTCTAAAATAGTACTTTCAGTACTTTTAGCATCTTGTTGCATTTTGGTAAGAATGGTCATGATTGCAATAGCAGGTACACGGTCGAAGTTATAATCCGCCCATTCTCTGTTACCTGCAGCTTCCGGAACAGGAGCAACCTGAAGAGGAACATCTATAGGAGCACCTGATGTCAGCGCAAGAAATTTATCTCTTGTTTCTTTTATTTTTTGTTCTAATTCAACTCCTTTGCCTTCCTTCAACATAAAGTGACTGGTTTTTTCCATTTCACCTTCAGTTTTCAAGTATTTAGTAGGATCCTTTAGATTGGGTCCACCGGCTAGTTCTTGAATTTTTGTTTTGTATTCTTCAATGAATGCAACAAATTCGTTACTGAGTTCCTGTGCTTCCTTAGCTTTAACCAACTTATCCTGAGTAGTAGGACGAGGGTCGGTTGCTGCCATTCCTTCAATCGCAGTCATATACGATTCATTTTTGGTAGTCAGGATATCATTACTTTGACTAATACCTTTATTTACTGTATTAAAGGCATTCAGAATTTCCGCAGATACATTCAATGCCAGGAGGGCAGTAAGCACCAGGTACATGAGGTTAATCATGAGCTGGCGTGGTTCCTTAGGTATTGACATTTTTAGTTATAATTTATAAGTTAATAATTCTTTTTCTTAAAAATTTTATTTAGCACCTACGCTCATTGCACTTAACATATTACCATATACGCGGTTCAATGCAGCCAAGTTGGTTGATAACTGACCAATTTCTTCGCGGTATTTTGCCGTGTCGGTAACAGATTCTTGCAAATTGTCCATAGCGCTGTTTAAGCTGCCATAAAACTTATTCATTGCTTTTAGGTGATTATTTGTATCCTGCAATTCCAGTTCATAGATTGCATTTAACTGACCTAAATTTTTGGTCACCATTTGCACTTGCTCATGGTATTTAGTTGTATCTACAGAAGTTGAAGTGATTTGTTCCATAGCTTTAGCAGCATTAGAATATGCATCACGCATTTCGGCAACTGCATTTGAGGCATCCTTAATTTTTGTAGAATACTCATTTGTATTAAGTGCAGCATCTTGCACATCACCTAATTTTTCAATATTGTCGCCTAATTTTTTAAGGTTGTCGCCTAATCTTTCAATCATCATAGGTTCAACTTTGCTTTCTTCAAGCATTTTGTCCAATTGTCTAGTAACGCTTTCTCTTGGTTCCATTTTATGAACTTTTTTTCCTGATTTAGCTTCTTCAACTTCAGGTGCAATATCTAGGTCCGGATAAATCTTCTCCCAATAATAATCTTTGTGTGGAGGCAATACACCAAGTAATAAAAAGATAAAGGCTTCAGTGAACATACCTACCATTAACATGAAATCGGCACCTTCCCAGTGGAGGATTTTGAAGAGTGCTCCAACAAGTACTACTGATGCACCTAGTCCGATAATGAGGTTTTTGAGACGTTTAAAACGATCGGTTTCGAAAAATGCTGACATTTTGTTTTAAATTTTTAGTTTTAGAATGATTGTTAAAATTGGTGATTTTGTGTATTCACTATTTGGTTAGGAAATTAATTCTTAGAAATCACTCATTGAGCGACCAAGGAATGTCATACAACATCTGAAACCTACGTAACATTTTGCTGTATCCTGATATTCCCAATGTCTTGAGCCCGTTTGAATGTAATAGCTGATATCTTTCCATGAGCCGCCACGAATTACTTTTCTTTTCATTGCCGGTGGATCATTTTCATCTGCATCGTATCTATAATCCGGGTTTTCGTCGTGAATGAATGAATAACTATTTTCAGCAAATGCTGTTGAAGTCCATTCAGAAACGTTTCCTGCCATATTATATACACCGAAATCGTTTGGTGCATAAGAATATACTTTAACTGTATAATATCCACCGTCTTCAGGGTAGTTACCACGGCCGGGTTTAAAGTTTGCTAAATAACAACCTTTGGTGTTTCTAACATAAGGACCTCCCCAAGGGTAAGGTGCTTCGTCTCTTCCACCGCGCGCTGCATATTCCCATTCGTGCTCTGTTGGTAAACGGAAGTCGTCTACAATAACTTCGTCATGCGTTCTTCTCCAGTCGTTCCAAAAATCTGTTCTCCAAGTAGTAAATGCGCTTGCTTGTTTCCAAGAAACTCCAACTACAGGATAATCGTCGAAAGCCGGGTGAGAAAAATATTGGCGTGTCATTGGTTCGTTGTATGAATATGTATAATCATGCACCCAAACTAAAGTATCTGGATAGATTTGGATTGGCTCTTCAACCATAAAATCTGAAATATTTTTATCGCGATTAGATTTTGAAGCGGCTTCTTTCCACTTCGCCCAACGATAGCTGAATATTAATTGACGCGTGTCAACTTGTTTATCGCCATAGTAGGTTTCGCTGCCTGGAAGATATATTTCTTCAAGTCGGGACTTTGTTTCTTCATCATCCCAATCGATAGGTTGTGACCAATCGATTTTTGGCTCTTCAGTTGCTTCACCTTCTTGAGCTTCCACATAGTGGTCGAGCAGTACGTGAGAAATTGAATCACGCACCCAGAATACAAATTGACGATACTCGTTGTTTGTAATCTCGGCGTCATCCATATAAAACCCTTGAATTGAGATGGATTTTGTGCGTTGCCAAAGTGAATTGTTCACATCTTGGTCGCTGGGTCCAACGTGTAGGGTTCCGGAAGGGATGTACACCATTCCAAAAGGATTGATAGGTTCCCAAACCGGGCGGTCTTGCATTCCGAGCAGCTGTCCTCGATAATCATCCCAATTTGAGTGACTACAACCGGTGGCAGCGAGGACGCTTACGAATGCAAAAATTAAAAATGGCAGGTTTCTTTTCATACTTGACATGATTTGATACTTGAATCACCGTGTAAAAATATCATTTTAATTGAATAAAATGGTATTTCGATACAGTTTTTTCACTCGCTTTTGATTTTAAAAGCATGTGAAATTAGCAACTTTCTTTATAAACACAAATTTTGGGCTGTTAATGATATAAATATCTCGGATTGTTAATCATCTTTCCTACTCTTGGTTTTGCAACCGGGATACTATATCTGAGCACAATTTCATGCGATCCTGAACTGACTGTATTTAACTCTGATGTTGTAATGTCATAGGAATAGCTTACACGCCATTTGTCTGTAACATTTAATCCTGCAACTATAGCAATAGCATCGAATTGGCTATTTGCGTATCCTCTAAACGATACACCTGCTAAAATATTGCTATTGTATGCAAAAATTGCATTGATGTCTACTATACTTTCAGTAAAATCAGTTTTATAAAGAACACTTGGAGTTAAGTCCATTTTATTGTTCAACTCCACCTTGTAACTAACATAAACGTTGGTGTTGGGGTAATATTGTACATCGCTAATGTTTGCATCCTTTCCGTTTAAAATTGGTGCAAGAACATGCGTTGCGGCAACACCCGCGCTTAAATATTTTCCAAAGAAATAAATACCTGCCGACGCGTCGGGTAACATTTGGGAGCTTAACGTGACAGGCAAATAAGGGTCGTTATGGTTTACATTATTTTCATAATTACCTGTTGGGGTTACCAATTTACTTCCATCGATACTCTGCTGAATCAACCCTGCACCCGCTCCAAAACTTAGGGTAGCGTTTTTGAAATTTTTGTGATAGGCATACATTAACATAGCACCAGTGTTTCTCTGCTGACCTGCAATATCATTCACTATTGAGACTCCAACGCCTCCTTTCAGTTTATAGACCGGAACATGAGAAGTGAAGGATTGTGACACAGGTGCGCCTGGTAAACTTACCCACTGATTTCGCACAACTAAGGTTGAAACCCAAGCCTCCTCATTACCTACCGCTGCCGGATTAAAATATACCGGATTAAACATATATTGTGTGAATTGTGGATCTTGCTGACCAAAACTAAATAGAGGAGTTGACTGTGCTTTTAAGAAACCAGAGCCAAATAACAACAAAACAGCAACAAGATGACGTAAAATTCTTTTCATTCTTTTTATTAAACACAATAACGAAAACTAAAAAGCTTTCGTATCTGACCTAAAATTAACTCAAAACACAGTTTTATCAAAATTCTTTGAGCGCTTCAGCTAAATCTTCTGCAGAATTGACAGGAAGATTGCAAACATTGTTTTTACATAAATAGATGAATGTGGCTTTTTCTGAATATCTGCCCATTAAAAGCGGATAATCCGTATTCTCTTTTTTTGAAAATTGCATCAGCAAATGCGGATAATACATCTGCATCACTTTGTCTGCCATTTCATGCGCTTCTTTACCCATAATTACAACTTCAGCAATCGGATAAACAAATTGTAAAGCAGCAGTAAGCCAATTGCCAAATGATGAACCATGTTTTATCATAGAAACCTTTAATGACGAAATCATTCTTACAGACTGCTGATATAATTCATTATTACCTGTAAAGATGTGTAATCGAATAAGATTTTGGAGCATTATTGAATTACCTGACGGGGTTGCATTATCGTAAAAATCTTTATTGCGAATAGGAATGTCTTTCTGATTTTTGTTTGTGAAAAAAAACAGCCCGTCGCTATCGCCAAAATGTGCATTTACATATTTGTTGCAACTGATTGCAATTTCAAGATACTGTATATCGGAAGTGATTTCATAAACGTCTAATAATGCCTGAATATATGCTGCATAATCTTCGATAAATGCCGGGTGTTTTGCTATATTATTTTTATAGGTATGAAATAATTGATTGGGATGCTCAGAATCACTAAACTTTGCAATTAAAAAATTCAAATTTGAAATTGCCATTGTTTTATATCGCAGCAAATTTGTTGCTTTAAATGCCTGCACATACGCAGAGCAAGTAAGTGCATTCCAAGAAAGGATTATCTTATCGTCGAGTGCCGGTTTAATGCGCTTTTCACGATATTGTAATAACCTTTTTTTAATTGCACTTATTTTAATTTCTACATCTACTAAAGACAAATTAAATTCTGATGCTAGGGCTTCATTATTTGTTGTCCGAAATAATATATTTGTATGTTCCCAATTTCCATTTTGTTCGATATTATATAATCTGCATACAAAGGCATTATCTTCAATAAATATTTGATTTATTTCTTCTATAGAAAATGTATAATACTTACCTTCCACACCTTCAGAATCGGCATCATACGATGCATAAAATCCAAACTCAGGACTCATGAGTTCGCGTTCTAAAAAATCGATAGTTTCGATAATGATTTGAAGATACTGTTTTTGCTTTTTAGCTCTGTATGTTTCTGCATATACTGTTATTAATAGCGCATTATCATATAACATTTTTTCGAAGTGAGGAATTATCCATTTTTTGTCTACAGTATATCTTGCAAATCCACCGCCAATTTGATCATAAATGCCTCCTTCGAGCATTTTATTTAAACTGAGGTGTAATTGTTTTTCTATGGTGGCATTTGGCATATAAAAAAGTGTTCTGCAAAGAAATAATAAGCTCATTGAACCGGGAAATTTTGGTGCTGAACCAAATCCACCATCAATAGTATCAAAATTATTTTGCAGCCCATTAATTGCACTTTCAATTTCATCTTGACTAAAAACATTTGCAGGTAGTGGCAATTCTGTTAATTGAGATACAAAGGCATTATCCATTTTAAGAATATGATCAGAAAGTGTGGCGGCTTGCTGTTCAACCTTATCGCGACTATTTGTAAATACGTCTTTCATATACATAAGCACCTCCATCCAGGATGGTTTTCCATAACCAGGTTTTGGAGGAAAATAGGTGCCTCCACTGAATGGCAATAAATTGGGTGTTAAAAAAATATTTAACGGCCAGCCTCCTGCGCCGGTTAAAATTTGACAGGCATTCATATAAATATTATCAATATCCGGTCGTTCTTCTCTGTCAATTTTAATATTAACAAACCAGGTATTCATAAATTTTGCAGTTTCCTCATTTTCGAAACTTTCGTGCTCCATAACATGGCACCAATGGCAGGCGGCATAACCGATTGAAACTAAAATGGGTTTGTCTTCATTTTTTGCTTTATTAAATGCATCATCACCCCAAGCAAACCATTCAACAGGATTGTATGCATGTTGTAATAAATAGGGAGAATTTTCATGTATGAGATGGTTGGCTTTTTTTTCTTGCATATTGGAAGTTAATTAATAAACAATGGTAATAAAATCACATCATTAACTCAAATGAATAACATAGATGTTTTGCTATTTCATAATGAAAACCGCATAACAATTGAATTGGTTTAGAAACCTTATTTCTTTTTATTGGCCATTGCAATATAATTGCTCAATGCCATAATTATAGATGGAGATTCTGGTGTTGGTGCTTTAACATCCACGCGCAAATTGCTGTCTTCCATAGCTTTGAGAGTTGAGGAACCCATGCCGCCGATACGCGTTTCTCCTTGAACAAAATCAGGAAAATTTTGGAAGAGACTTTGCACACCAATTGGAGTAAAAAGTACCACCATATCGTAATTTAATTTGCCCTTCATGTCGCTAAGGTCTGCAGGAACTGTTTCGTATATTGTTGCTTCAGCAAAATCAGCTTTATTAGCCCTTAAATATTCTGAAAATAAATCTTTGTGATTAATTGTTCCAGGTAATAAAAATTTTTCGGTGATATGTTTTTTAAACAAATCGAGTAGTTGCGTTTCTTTGCCGGAGCCGTAAAACACTTTGCGCTTTCTGTACTGAATATATTTTTGAAGGTAAACTGCAATTGTTTCGGAGATGCAAAAATACTTTGTCATTTCCGGCATTCGAATTCTCAGTTCATCGCACAGACGAAAAAAGTGATCAATGGTATTTCTGCTTGTAAAAATAATTGCTGAATAATCTAAAATATTAATACGTTGTTTTCTAAACTCTTTGGAATTTAAACCGCGTACCTGTATGAATTGACGGAAATCAACTTTAATTTTATATTTCTCCGCAATTTCCTGATAGGGCGATTTTGGTGTTTCAGGAGGTTGGGGCTGCGAAACAAGAATGGACTTTACAGATTTTATTAACGGTTTTTGGCTGTTGTTCATCGGCAAATGGTTTTCCTTCAGTTAACCCCAAATTGTAAATAATTTCACTGCTATTAGTATTGGCGCTATTTCGAGGGCGCAAAAATACAATAAAAAATAGACGAATGAAAACCTGTCGAAGGTTTTAATTACTGAAAACCCCTTAATCAGCCTTAAGAAAAGGGCAAATAAAACTAATACATAAGCTCCATAAAGCGCCCAAGAGCTAACCGGTGGTTCGGCAAATACCGCTAAAATGATGAAGGGCAGCAAACCGATACCTAAAAGGTGGTAAATAACTTGTGCATTGAATCTAAAAAAAGCTACCTGAGGACCCACCTTAAACGTGACTGATAGAATTGAATATATAAGACGTTTTATAATATACAATAGAATAATGAAGACAATACTAACAGCTATATTGTATACAGGTGCTTCAAAAGGCATTTGAATATTGTAGAATTTCGCCATCAAATAAATCAGAACACCGGCAGAAATGGTGAAATTGACAAAAGTGAGTAATTTAAAAATGTTGGCTGAAAATTCCCGGTCTCGGAAAATTTGCTGACCGAGATTTGAATTTAAAATAACTGTTACATTTTCACCTAATTCCTTTGCAAATACATAGCGTAACCATGCTACGTAAATCAACATCACCAAAAACAAAGCGGGTAAAATAAAGTCACGTTTCCTTACATGCTTTTGTTGAGCAATTATTTGATGGCCTCCAATATCCTGCAAACTAAAAAGAGAATCGTAAGGAAATTTCTCAAATTGTAATTGGTTAATTACTTCAGCTGTGTCTTGCGCACTCGGAATTATAATTTGCTTTTCGGGTTGACTTAAATCTGCTACATGGGTCGGATTTACAATTGGATTTTGTATATTTTGTGCAGTACTCCGGCAGCAAATGAGCAGCGCAAGTGGAATTAAAATTAAAAGTATGTTCTGTTTTATTTTCAATTAAAAATAATTGACATATCCAAAATGAATTTTTGCATTTTTTATACTTATTGGATTTCCATTTTGGCTTCCTAAAGCATAATCGAGTCCAAAGATACCTGCTTTTGTTTCAAAATTAATTCCCGCCCCAAAACCGTAGGGATAATCGACAGTAGATTTACCAATACCTTTATTTTCGACAAATGCAATATCAGTAAAGAGAGATGCGAAGGCGTTTTGAGAAAGCAAATAACGTAATTCTGCGGTAAGAATATGGTATTGAGAAACGGGTATAGATTGATCGTCGAAACCTCGTAAACCATTATTGCCACCAATTCTAAGTAGTTCATTTTGAAGAATTGTTGGACTCAGAATGGCCGCACCATGTGTTTGCAGTAGCAGCGTGTTGCGTTTTAAAAATGGAATAAAATATCGCAGGTTATATTTATATTTTATTGAGAGGGAGCTTTCATCAATGCTATCATAAAGTGTTGCAAAATCGTATTCCGGAAATTCCGGGTCAGAAAGGGTAAGAATGCTGCTGTTTTGTTTAATTTTCTTGTTTCCGATAGAACCTGTTAACGAAAAACCATATCCGTTGCGTGGATTAAAACGATAATTCAGGTGTTCATAATTCCATGTTAAACCATAGGCGCGTTCGTTTACATCGAGGTTTGGAGGCAATGTTTTTGTGCTGAGAATGTATGCAGTATCAATATTTAAAATAGCAGAACTGTAAAATGAAACAAAGGCTTTTACATTATTACTTCCGCCAAATTGATATAACAAACCGGCAGAAGAACTCAGTTCAAGGAAATTAGAATCCTTCAAAAATAAATTAAAATCAGCTTCGAGTCCAAGTGGGATTCCTGGTAAATAGGGATAGGCAAAATAAGTTTGCAATTCCTTGGTTGTGCTTTCTAATTTTGAAAAATGTAGTTTAAAAACTTCACCTGCATTAAAAATGTTTTGTAAATCTAATCTGCCTTCTCCGGTTACTATTAATCGTCCGGTAATTTCATTATTTGGTAAAACGCCGATAATAAAATCAAATTTGCTTGTTTTTCTATCATCTAAAAACACAATCACTTTTGCTTTATCTCCCGAAAATTCAATGCGCGTTTTTTGGGTGACCGATGCAAAGGGAATTTCTTTTAATCTGTTGTCCAAATCCTTTACTAATTGCTGATTATACGGCTCGCCCGGGTGCAAACCTGTATAGAGTTGCAGATAATTTGCCTGAAGTAGTAGGTTGCCTTTTATTTCGATAGTGTCAAAAATAATAAATTGATTTTTTTGAAATTTAAGGTTAGCTGAAATTGATGTATCGTTATATTGAATATTGTCGAGAGCAACAGTAGAAAATGGATATCCATGATTCTCGGCATATCGCAATAAATCAATCATCAGGCTTGCAACTTCATCATATTTAAAAGGTTTATTTTCAAAATCTTTTTTCTTGTAATTGATACTTGCCAAAAAATTTGCATCTGTATTTTCGGTATTTAATATAACCCAATGTATTTTTTTTCTTATATCAATGCTGATAAATAGAGAATCATTTTCTTCTTTTTCTTTAGTCCAAGAAGCTGCCAAATAACCATCCCGATAAAAATCATTTAAAAAATTATTCAAATAATTGCTGCGCTGTAGGGGTGAATTAAATTGAGTTTCTGCTTTGCCAATTCTTTTTTCGGCAATGGGATTATCTTCATACTGAACCATTTGCAGGTAATACGTAGTATCCTGTGCTTGCAGGGTATACAGCGTTAGAAAAAATAAAAACGTTATTTGAAGTTTTAAAAGCATTTAACTGTATGCAAATTTAGGAATAGATTTGCACTGCAATGCAGATTAACGGAAACAAGGCAGGAATTTATATACATATACCCTTTTGTAAGCAGGCATGCACCTATTGTAATTTCCATTTTTCTACATCTCTTCAATTAAAAGCTGAAATGATAGATGCATTACTTGAAGAAATTGGGCAAAGAAAGGATTATGTCGAAAATAAAGAAATACAATCTATTTATTTTGGAGGTGGAACTCCATCCCTCTTATCCCCTGAAGAAATCAACAAAATACTAGAAATAATAAAATCACATTTTATTATTTCTGAAGATGTAGAAATTACCATTGAATGCAATCCGGATGATATTGGATTACAAAAGTTGATGGATTATAAAGCGATAGGACTCAATCGCATCAGTTTAGGTATACAATCGTTTAGAGATGCCGACTTAATGTTGATGAATCGCTCGCATGATGTAGCTCAAGCAGAAAATAGTTTAACTATAATTAAACAAGCAGGGTTTAACAATATTTCGGCGGATTTAATTTATGGTATTCCGGGTTTGTCTAACGCAGATTGGGAGTTAAATATTCAGAAATTAATTGACTCTCAGGTAGAACATATTTCGGCTTACGCATTAACTGTTGAACCTAAAACTGTATTGCAACATCAGATTACAAAAAAGAAGGTAAAAGCACCGGATGACAATCAGGCGGCAGAACAATTTGATATTTTGGTTGATGTATTAAATAATAATGGATTTGAGCACTATGAAATTTCGAATTTTGCAAAACAGCAAAAATATTCACGGCATAATACTTCGTATTGGCTTGGAAATTTTTATTTAGGATTGGGGCCTTCGGCACATTCATTTAATGGCATTTCGCGGCAGTGGAATATTGCAAATAATTCGAAATATATTGAGAGCATAAAAAATAGAATTCCCGATTTTGAGTTTGAAAAATTATCAGAATCACAACAAATAAATGAGTGCATAATGATAGCACTTAGAACCATGTGGGGATTGAATATTAAAGCATTTTCTGAAAGATTTGGAAAAGAGCACGAACAAATTTTAATACTGAGTGCTGAATCTTATATTAAATTAGGGCTGATAAAAAGAGAAGGTGATTTTTTAATTATTTCGCCTCAGGGGAAATTTATATCCGATGCAATTATTTCTGATTTATTTACTGAATAAATATATTATGGTTTAGGTTTATTTGCTTGCATGTGCAGGGCTAAAAAACCCATCATCGTTTTATAAAAATCCAATCGGTTTTCTTCTAATTTAAAACCGTGACCTTCATTTTCTTTTACCATATATACAACATCAATATTTCTTTGGCGCAAAGCATCCACCATTTGTTCCGACTCGCTGCGATTTACGCGTGGGTCGTTTCCCCCTTGAGCAATAAATAACGGCACTTTAATAGCTGCGGCATGATACACCGGAGAAGCCTCCATTAACATTAAACTATCTTTTACAGGATCGCCAATCATTTCGTACATCATTTCTTTTTCAGGCTCCCAATACGATGGCAAATTATGCAGGAGAGTAAATAAATTAGTTGGTCCAACATAATCTACTGCACAAACATATAAATCAGGCGTAAAAGTTACGCCTGCAAGAGCTGCATATCCGCCATAAGAAGCACCATAAATTGCCACTTGATTTGCATCAGCAATATTTTGATTAATCAACCAGATAACACCGTCGGTAATATCATTTTGCATGTCTTTTCCCCATTGCTTAAACCCCTTCAATGCAAAATCTTTTCCATAACCCCACGAACCTCTAAAATTAATTTGAAACACTGCATACCCTCTGCTGGCAAGCAATTGAACGTCGGCTCTGTACCCCCAATAATCTCTTGTCATTGGTCCACCGTGAACTAAAACTACAGTAGGAAGATTTTTATTAATGTTGCCTTGAGGTAAGGTTAAATAGCCATTTATTAAAATAGAATCGCGCGATTTAAATGAAACTGCTTGCATGGCGCAAGTTTGTTCCTTTTTAATATTGGGATTTATTTCTGCAAGGTGTTTTAACTTTTTAGAATTCGCATTATATAGATAAAAATCGCCGGGTGTTCTGTCGTTATATGTTCTTATTATGATATTTTTTTCTGAATCATCTATAGAATTAAAATAGATATCATTACCTGGAAATTGTTCTTTTATTTCTTTATTAATTTCTTTCAGGTCATCATCAAAAAATACAGTGTGTTTTTTATCTGTGGCATAATAGCATGAAATTAATTTATGTTTTTTTGGGGAACGTTCTGCATATAATACATCCACATCGGGATGCTCAAAAATAATTTCCGGATTTTCAGGATTATTGGGATCTATTTTTACCAATGCTGCTTTATCGCGATTGAGATTTGAGAGTGCATAAATGAATTTATTATTCTCATCAAAAAAAAGTGGCTCGACCATATCTTTCCAATCGCTCACCAAAATTGAAGTAAAAGCTTCGTTTTCTGTTGCCCGATATAAGAGGTGTGTGTTTGTTCCTTTTTCTACGCTAATTGCAAGTCGCAGTTTACCATTATTATCAACTTTCCAGATTGTAACCGGATTAACGATATCTTTATTTTGAGCCAGTTGCTTTTTTTCACCTGTTTTTATATTGAGGCGATAGGGTTCGAATAGTGCAGGATTATTTTTATTCATTGCAATAATTACTTCATCCGGAAAATCGTGGAGTTCGTCAATTATTTCTATGCGTACATTTTTTTCAGGCGTAAGATCTTTTTTATTTTTTCCGGTGATATCGATTGCGTAAAGCTTAAAATTTTCATCACCTCCGGCATCATTTATAAATAGAAGTGTATTATCATTTTTCCAGAAATAATTCGTGATGTCTCTCTCAGTTTCTGAGGTAACGCGGAGTGGTTGCTCATCTCCTTCAATTTTCTGTACAAAAATATTTAATCGTGTTTCGTATGGACCAAGATAGGCAACATATATTCCATCGGGAGAAATACTAAAGGATGTTTTTTCCGGGTTTTTAAAAAAATCTTCAACAGGAATTTTACCGTTATCTAATAGAATTAATTGTGCAATTTGAAGAGAATCGCTTACAACAGCGGTTGGCTTCATGCGATTGCAATCTGCACCCGTTGTTACAAATAAAAAGCCGGATATCAATAAAAAAATACCGGATACCGTACCAAATGTTTTCAGTCTATTCATTACCTAAAAGTCAAATTTATACAACTTAACAGTAATTGATGCCATACGTTCGCACTATTCAATAAGCATTAACAGTGTTTAACATCAATTTCACAAAAAAAAGGAACCCAATGGGTTCCTCGCAATAATTTTGTCGTGGTTATTTCTCGCTTGAAAGCTCCTTTATTTTATCTTCCAAAACATATTCATCTCCCTCAATATAACCGGTATGCTTTTCAACAATGTTTCCCGATTTATCGGTAATAACTGTAAACGGCACGGATTGCCCGCCCAAAAGTCTGTGTAACTCCTTATTAGAATCTAAAAGCACTGTATATGTCCATCCTTGACCTTCGACATAAGATTTTACGTTTGCTCTTGTTTTGGCATCGTCGATAGAAACTGCAATAATTTCTACGTTGTAGTCCTTTTGCCAATCTTCATAAATTTCGGCCATATTATTGAGTTCCTCTTTACAAGGAACACACCAAGTAGCCCAAAAACTAAAGATTTGAATCTTTCCATCTGATTTATAATCAGAAATATCAACCTTGTTTCCTGCGATATCGTAGAGGTCTAAATCTGGTATAGGGTCTTGAGCCTGAGCAAATTGCAGACAAAAAAGCGTTATTACAGGAATTAGGACAAATTTTTTCATTGGTAAGATTTACGGTTCAAAGATAGCCTTGAAAGGCAATTTTTATGCCATATAAGGCAGTGAACTTCCCCTTTTGGAGCCATAAAAATAGAATATTACCTGAAAATTACAATAGTTGAACAACCACTACTACAAGAAAAGCATTATACAACCACATAGAAAAGATGACGAATATGTTTTGATGTCGGTTGTGGTTTTTAACTCGGAATAACCAATAGAAATAATAAAAAAAGTAATTGTAATGGAATCAGCTATTTCAATTCCAAAACATGCAATTTTCAATTTTTTGGTATTCTGGGTAACCCCAACTAAATCAATAGATTAATTGATTTTTAATGGCCTATTGATTAATTTGGGTTTAACTTCGTGCCGGGAAACCGATACAATATGAAAAAGACGCTTACTTATTTTACATGTTGCTTTTGCCTTATTTCAGGATATGGGCAAAGCAGTTTTTCTGGAGATTTGCAGGTAAATACTGAATTTTATCAGCCCGATTCAGCCATTGGTGCAACAGGAACTCCGCATTACGATAATTTATTAAGCGGAGCAGATATGTGGCTTAATACATTATATCGCAATGATCAATTTGGGTTAGAAGCGGGTTTGCGTTTAGATATTTTTAATAATTCCAATTTACACAACCCCGGAATTCCTTATACAGATGCCGGAATTGGGAGATGGTATATCAAGAAAAAAATTGATGCGCTAACTGTAACAGGTGGTTATATCTACGATCAATTTGGAAGTGGAATTCTTTACCGCGCGTATGAAGAACGGCCACTTGGAATTGATAATGCATTATTTGGATTAGAACTCGAATATGATATAAATGAAAACTGGACTGCAAAGGCAATTGGCGGACAAATGAAGGATTTGTTTACGAGGTACAGCCCAGTAATTAAAGGTGTAAATATTGAAGGTACAATTCCAACAAAAAAACCCACAATATTTATTTTACCGGGAGCAGCTTTTATTAATAGAACTATTGATCAGGATAATATGAATATTATTGTCAACCAAATAAATGGATATGATTTGGAAGACAGATTTATTCCAAAATATAATATGTATGCCGCATCTATTTACAATACCCTTACAGTAAAAGATGTTTCGTGGTATGTTGAATATGCACAAAAAAGTCATGAAGCGATTAAGGATATTACAAATACTTTGGTGGATGCAAACGGACATGTTTTATATACTTCGTTGGGATATTCCACTTCAAAAATCGGCAATGGATTTGGTATTACAGGTCAATTGCGCATGGTAGATAATTGGGTAATGCGCGTATCGCCAAATGAAACTTTATTGGATGGCATTATGGATTATTTACCATCGCTTACAAAACAAAATACTTTGCGATTAACCGCGCGATATCAAGCAGTAGCGCAGGAATTGGGGGAATTGGCATACCAAGTGAATGTTACATTTACACCTAAAAAAGGGTATACATTTAATGCTAATTACTCCAACGTAAACAATGATAGCCTACAACTTTTTCAAGAAGTATTTGTTGATTTTGAGATGCGCAAATCGAAATATAAATTATTATTAGGAGGACAATATATTACTTATAATCAAGAAATTTTCGAAAACCATCCGAACATTCCGGTAGTTCATGCGATAACACCTTTTGCAGAAATTACATATAAATTTAGCAGAAAAAAATCGATGCGCGTAGAATTGCAATATCAAAATTGCAAACAGGATTACGGAAGCTGGGTATATGGATTAATTGAATATAATATTGCTCCAAAATGGAGTTTTGCTTTAAGCGATATGTGGAATTACGACCCATTATTAACAGAAAAGGCATTACATTATTATTCCATTTTTGGAGGATACACACATAATTCATCAAGAATAACATTGAATTATGTTAAACAAATTGCCGGTATAGTTTGCACCGGAGGGGTTTGCCGATATGAACCTGCATTTAGTGGATTAAAAGCAGGTTTGATTACAACTTTTTAATTACAAATTGAATTGGCTGTTATGAAAAAAAATATTTTAAGTATCACGGGATTAACACTCGTAAGTTTCATTCTTATTGCTCTAATTTCCTCATGCAAGGAAGTTGGGCCTGAAATTAATCTGACTGAAAATGCATACGAAACGTATTTAGAAACACCCGAAGCGGCGCAGAATAAAATTGTATTAATTGAAGATTTTACAGGCGCTGCATGTGTAAATTGTCCCGTAGCACATGAGGCAATTGCTGCAGCAATAGCAGCACATCCAGGACAAGTTGCTGCAATTGCAGAATATAATTATTTTGGTGATCCACTTTATATAGATCAAATATTATTAACTCCGGAAGCAGAAGCACTTGATGATGATTATTTAGGTCCTGTTTCAGGACATCCTGCCAGTTTTATTGATAGGGTTGATTTTAGCTCCGATGGATATCTTGCCGAGCCGCCTGAAAATATTGGAAGTTATGCAACACAAAGATTAAGTGAGATTCCGCCTTGCAATATTTATGCTGTTAAAAGTTATGATGCAGCAACAAGAGCATTGCATTTAACAGTTACAATAAAGTATACAAGTGATGTTAATCTTACAAATCATATCAGTGTTTCTTTGACTGAGAGTGGAATTATTGCTGCACAAATTGTTTCAGGAGTTGGAGAGGTTGAAGATTATGTTCATAACCATGTATTAAGAAAAATGCTAACCTATTATGCTGGCGATAATTTACCTGAAGAAAATGTTGCCGGCCGTGTTTATGTTTTTGAATACACTACTGTGCTTGCAGATAATTGGGATGCAGATAATATGACTGCGGTAATTTTTGTACATAATTTTGAGAGTGATAATAAAGAGGTGCTGCAAGCTGCGGAGTTGAAAATTATGTATTAAAAGGCTGTATTCAACACCTTTTAAAATATGAAAAAATATAAAAATTTGCCATTTATCGTTAATTAAAGAAGCTTCAATTTATTAATCTTGCCTAAATGGCAAATTGTTAAAAAAGATAATTTGAAATTGGCCCCGTTGTGTTTCCTGTAATTTTTGTTGCATGAAACCAGCTTCAAACCGAAAATTTTTATTAATAACATATCCAAGCCCACCATAGAATCTATTTCTATCGAAATATTGATCCTGTGCATTTACAAATACTTCATTATAAACTGAAAGGTATACTGTATTATTAACCATTTCTTTATTATTTAGGGGAAGATTCATAGATAAGAAATATCTGAATCTCATTTGAAAGTCTTCAGTTAAAAATCTTTCTTCGAGCCTATAGCGATGTTGCAAGTATACTCGACTAAAGTTTTGACGGGTTATAAATTGCTGATATAATCGATGTTCGTTTGATGCAATTTTTTCTTCTGAATTCGGCAAATATTTTTGAGAATTAATAAAACCATAACCGATTAGCACATTATTATTATTTTCAGTCAAATTGTATCCTATACCTGTTCTTAATAATAATTGTTGTAAATCGCCGGCAAAATTATAATTTCGATATTGAATTTCGTTATGCCAA
>JBBRGZ010000028.1:0-19638 GCA_038223395.1 Chitinophagales bacterium | reverse complement strand
CAGGCACACCATCAATAACAATCAATGGATCGTTACTTGCATTTAAAGAAGTTCCTCCTCTAATACGAATGCGACTTCCAGAACCGGGCATACCACTATTTGAAGTAATCTGAACGCCCGATACTTTTCCTAAAATGAGTTGCTCAGGCGTTGTAACATTTCCTTTCTGAAAGTCTTTAACACCAACATTCGTTATCGAACCTGTTAAGTCTTTTGATTTAACCGTTCCATAACCAACAACAATTACAGATTCAAGTAAAAGCGCATCCTCTTCCAAACTCAAATCTTGCTTCATGTTTTGTCCCGAAGTAAGCGTTACCTCTTTAGTCATTTTCTTAAATCCCACATAAGTGAAACTTATTGAATAAGTGCCCGGCGCATCAAATGCCAATAGATATGCACCGTCAAAATCTGAAACCGTGCCCTTGCCAGTGCCTTCAATTAAAATAGAAACCCCCGGCAACGTTTCACCGGTTTGATCTTTTACAACCCCCGAAAGAGTTGCCGCTTGTGCAAATAAAGCTGCGGGCATCAGCATGCACATCAAAATAAAAGTTCTCTTGATAAGTAAATTTAGATTCATTCTGTACTGTTTAGTTTTATTAAAGTTAGCTGCGTTTTTGTTCAAGTAGGGATAATGTTTTTTGTTGAACTGAATCGCAATGCAATTTTACTCATTGTTAACATCAATTTAAATTTTTTTGTAAGGTTTTTACTGCTTTATGTGTTATTACATATAATCGCAAACACCTCACACTGCTAAATTATAGATAATTTTGAGCATATACGTATGAATATCTTTACCAAACTTCCTTTTATTAAAACATTAAACTTTCACTTAACACTTTGTTTATGTGTTGCTTCTGTCTTATCTGTTCATGCACAAAACACATATTTCACCTTAAAATCACCACTCTTAACACAGGTAACATTTAACAATCAACTCATTGAAAACGAAACCATAAATGTGCTCGCTTACCAATATTTATATAATGGCGGAGGAGTTGCCGTTGGCGATTTGAATAATGATGGTTTGCCTGACTTGTTTTTTTCTGGAAATATGGTTTCCGATAAACTGTATATCAATAAAGGAAACTTGATTTTTAATGATATTACGCAACAAGCCGGATTAACCAAAACTACCGGTTGGAGTTGCGGAGTAACAATGGTTGATATTAATTCGGATGGTCTTTTGGATATTTATGTTTGTCGCACAGGTCCCTTTTCTACTGCCAACAGATGCAATAAATTATATATCAATAACGGCGATTTAACCTTTACGGATAAAGCAAAAGAATATGGTTTAAACGATTCTGCTTTTAGTACACAAGCAGCATTTTTTGATATGGATATGGATGGCGATTTAGATATGTTTTTATTAAATCATGCAGTTACTCAAACTCGCGGATTCAGTTTACAAGAAATTCGTAATCAACGCGATATCTATGCTGGAAATAAATTATTTAGAAATGAAAATAATCATTTTATAGACATCAGCGCCGAAGCAGGTATTTATGGAAGCCCTATTAATTTTGGTTTAGGTATTGTTATTGGGGATATAAATAACGACAATTACCCCGACATTTTTGTAACAAACGATTATAATGAAACCGATTTTTTATATCTCAATAATACAAACGGCACATTTACAGAAACACTGCAAACTGCATTCGGACATACATCCAATTTTTCTATGGGATGCGATTTAGCCGATATCAATAATGATGGCTTACTCGATTTATTTGTGGTTGACATGTTGCCTGAAGACAATTATCGACAAAAGATTTTGCAAGGCCCTACGCGTTATGATAAATATCAAATTGCAGTGGATTATGGTTATGGCCACCAAGTGATGCATAATACACTGCAAATAAATAATGGCAATGGCAGCTTTTCCGAAATTGCAAATAGCGCAGGTATTGCAGCTACCGACTGGAGTTGGGCGCCGCTTATTGCAGATTTTGATAACGATGGGTTTCAAGATATTTATATCACCAACGGATATCGTCGCGATTTTACTGATATGGATTTTATGAAATATACATATGCCGACGAAGAAAAAATTGCATTTACACAAGGTAAAAAAATAAATACACTTGCATTAGTAGAAAAAATGCCATCGGTTAAGGTAAGTAATTATATGTATTCAGGAAATAAAAATTTGGTATTTGAAAATAAAACTTCAAGTTGGGGATTAAATAAACCGTCGTTCTCAAACGGCGCAATTTATGCCGACTTAGATAATGATGGCGATTTAGATATCGTAATTAATAATATTAACGATACCGCTTTTATTTATGAAAACAATAGCAACACATTTAATAATAATCATTTTCTCGAAATTCAATTAATTGGCGAAAAACAAAATATTAATGCAATTGGAAGTCGCGTTATAATTTCAGCAAAAGGAAAAACACTAACGCGCGAAGTAATGCCAACAAGAGGTTATGCATCTTCAACAGAAGCTATACTGCACTTTGGTTTGGGGGATGTTGACGCAGTTGATTTAGAAATTATTTTCTCTGATAAAAAATCTTTAACTTTAAATAATATTCCAACAAATCAGCGCATAATTATAGCTGAAAACCAAGCTCAAATTACAGATAAAGCATCTCAAAATAAAAAACAATTATTTAAAGATGAAAGCAACACAGTTCTACTGTATAAACACAAAAAAGAAAATTATATTGACTTTAAACGCGAACCCTTATTACCCTATAAATTATCCGATTGCGGACCAGCTTTAGCAAAAGGAGATATTAACGGAGATAAAATTTTTGACATCTATATTGGTGCATCTAAAAATAATAAAGGGCAACTTTTTTTGGGTGATGAAGCAGAAATATTTATCCCGTTAAATTGTAGTGCCATCTCAAACGATTCGATTTTTAACGATGTAGACGCACAATTTTTTGATGCAGATAATGATGGCGATTTAGATTTATTTGTTGTGAGTGGAGGAAATACTTCACCCGAAAACTCAGAAAATTATCAAGACAGATTATATATTAATGATGGTACGGGACAATTTGTGCATTCCGTAAACAACATCCCCCAAAATAAAAACAGCAATGCCTGCATTAAAACCTGCGATTTTGATGGCGATGGCGATGAGGACATTTTTATTGGAGGGAAATTAATTCCCCGCAAATTTCCGCTTTCTCCTCCTTCGCTAATACTTGAAAATCAGGGCGGTTTTTTTACGGATGTAACAGAAAAAATTTGTCAGCCACTTTTAACAGCCGGCATGATTAACGATGCCCTTTGGGTGGATGTAAATCAGGATAACAAACCCGATTTAATTCTAGTTGGCGATTGGATGCCAATTCGCATTTTTATTAATAAAGGAAATCGTTTTGAAGAAGCAACTGAACAATATACACTTGCAAATACTTCCGGATGGTGGAATACAATAGCCGCTGCCGACATGGATAATGATGGCGATTTAGATTTAGTGGTGGGCAATCGTGGAACAAATAATCAGATTCGTGCATCAATAGAAAAACCCGTTTTATTATACAATTATGATTTTGATTCCAATGGAAGTATAGACCCCATACTCACGTATTTTTACAACGATAACATTGCCCATCCTTACGCTTCGCACGACGATTTATTAGATCAGATACCAATGTTAAAGAAAAAATTTATTTTTTATAAAGATTATGGAAATGCTACAATACAAACATTATTTCCCGAATTAAATATCAATCAAATACCAACGCTTAAAACAGAAATTTTTGAATCCGTTTATTTGGAACAACAAAACGGAAAATTTATTTTACATCAATTACCCAGGCAAGCGCAATGGTTTAATATTAACAGCATCCTACTCAACGATTTTAATGGCGATGGTAATTTGGATATTATTGCGGCGGGAAATAATTATGACATAAGACCTGAATTAGGTAGAATTGACGCAGGCTACGGACTTTTTTTATCTGGTGATGGCAAGGGAAATTTTAATACAATATCCTCATCAGAAAGCGGCTTATATATTCTCGGCGAAACCAAAAATATACAATTGATTGAAATGAAAGGTAAAAAATATATTATCATTGCAAAGTATAATGGATATGTACAAACACTATTAATCAATAATTAATAATCTAAAGAAGCAAACTTAAAATGGCAAATAAAAAAATAATCGGATTATGCCTTTTACTTCTTTTATTTCAAAGTGTACAAACACAAACTACATTATTAAATAACGCTGTTTCTACATTAACCAATATTATAGTACACGATGTTTTTACTCCACCGGCATCAAGCAGAATTTATGCCTATACAACTGTTGCCGCTTATTCTGTTATACGCTTAGGTGATACAAGTTATGCATCTTTGAATAAAACTATACATAATTTCCCTGAAATTAATCCGCCGGAAAACAATACCCAAATTAATTATCCTTTAGCCGGAATTTTTGCATTTTATTATACAGCAAAATCTTTTGTATATTCAGAAGCAGATATAGATAATGCACTTGCAGAGTTGCGATTAAATGCGAGTGCCAATTTTCAATTACTTTCAGAAGAAATTGAAAATTCAGAAAATTTTGGAAAACTGGTTGCTGAAAAAATAATCGCTTGGTCAGCTTTGGATGGCTATGCAGAAAGCAGAACATTTCCGCGGTATACACTGATGGAAAAGGAAGGCTCATGGGTGCCAACTCCACCCGATTATTCCGATGCTATGGAACCTTATTGGGGTAAACTCCGAACATTTGTTTTGGATTCTGCTTTTCAATTTAGAGTGCAATCCAATATCCCATTTAGTACCGATACCAAATCTGCATTTTACAAACAAGCATTTGAAGTGTATCAAATTGCCTCTCCTTTATCTACTGAGCAACAATTGATTGCGCGTTTTTGGGATGATAATCCATTTGCTACCAATACAATAGGACATTTACAGTTTGCTGAGAAAAAAATATCGCCCGTTGGTCATTGGCTCGACATTACAAGAGAAGCCATAGAAATTACAGAAACTGAAATTGTTAAAGCATCGCTTATTTATGCTTTATTAAGTATTTCGAATGCAGATGCAATTATAAGTGCGTGGGCAGAAAAATATAGAAGCAATGTATTACGACCAGTTACCTATATTAATTTATATATAGATGCCGGCTGGTTACCCTTTCTTCAAACACCGGCTTTCCCTGAACATACAAGCGGACATAGCACAACATCCGCTTGTAGCGCAACTATCCTTACTTATTACTTTGGTAATAATTTTACTTTTACCGATGCAAGTGAAACAGATTTCGACCTGCCATCAAGAACCTTTAGCTCTTTTATAGAGGCTGCAAATGAAGCAACAAATAGTCGCTTTTATGGTGGAATACATTATAAAGAAAGTTTAAGTAGCGGATTTGAGCAAGGAGAAAAAATTGCAAATTATGTGTTAGAAGAATTTTATCGCCACTAAGTGTTGATCGATTAATTCAACAGAAAATATTTTGAAAAAAATTTAAACATACTTTATTAAAATATCTTTAACTTTATGGTGAAATTCATTTTTAAAGCTTTTAAAAAAATCTAGTTATGAAAAAAATTTACTCTTTATTATCAGTATTATTTATCACTGCTGCTTTATCAGCTCAGGTAAAAGTTACCTATATGGTTGACATTACCGATTACCTTGCTGCAGGCAATGTACTTGGTGCCGGTGGCATTAGAATTGGTGGTGACTTTGGCGCTTTAGCTGCTACAAATGATGGTGTTGCTATGGTTTCATGGGCTCCGTCTGATCCAACTTGTGCAATGACCGACCTTGGCGGCAATGTTTGGGGTATTGTTGTAACTTATCCTGAAGCTTCTATTGGTTTAGAGCAGCCTTACAAATTTGTAAATAATGATTGGGGAACTAACGAAGGCGTTGATGCGGCAAATACAATTGGTGCTGATGGTTGTGGTTCTGATGACGGTGCCGGAAACGTAAACCGTTTATTAACTATTCCTGGTCAAGATATCATGTTACAATTTTGCTGGGATCATTGCTTCAAATGTGATGGTTCTGATCCTATCGTGTTAGGTATTTTTGATACACCTACATCTTTAGGAACAATTAATGTTTCTCCTAATCCTGTTTCTTCAAGTGCTTCTTTTAACTTCACTTTACAAAATTCAAGTGACGTTACTATCAGCATCTTTAACATGATGGGTGAAGAAGTATCTACTAAAACTAACAGTACTGAAGCAGCAGGTAATCATACCTATACTGTTGATGTTACTTCTCTTCCTGCAGGTAGCTATATCTACCGTGTTGTAGCAGGCGATGCAGTTACTTCAGGTAATGTTGTTAAATTGTAAGAATACAATTCAAAACTTTTTAATAAAAAGGCGCAAGGTTTTATACTTTGCGCCTTTTTTATTTTTAGTTCGAGTTCTAGGTTCTGGGGTTCGGAGTTCCGTGTTCTAGGTTCGGAGCATGACTGCCGACTGCGTCAGCGTTAGGCTGGTTCTGGGTTCGGGGTACTGGGTTTTGGGTTAATGAATAGGAATAAAAATATGAGTCTTTCGAATATTCCACTCATTGCTCATTACTCATTATTCATTCGCCGAAGTCATTTAAGTGGTAACGTTAAATGGGACATGGGACGAGGGACAAGGGATAAGGGAAATGGGTGTGAATAATAATTCGAAATCCTTTTTATTACAATCAAATAATCGTGTGACAATCAAATTCTTTTCTTACTCAAAACCAAACTCACCACTCACCGCTCACCACTCACCTTTCCTCCTTCACCAAAATGAGCAATGAGTTTGCATTCGGAGAGAATTATAAATTGAAATCCTTTTATTACAATAAAATAACCATGTGTTAATCAAGTATTTTCTTTACTCAAAACCTTGTCCCATGTCCCTTGTCCCTTATCCCTTGTCCCTTATCCTATGTCCCTCGTCCCTTCAAAGCAAGTTTATACGCCTTTTCGTAATTAACAGCAAGGTTGCTCCAGTCGAAATTTTCGGCATAACTTTCTACTGTGTTGCGCAAAATAATTCTTTCCCGACGAGTAAGTAACACAAAATTATACATGGTTTCTGCAAGCTCTTCTGCGCTTTCTTCAAAGGTTTTATTTTTTCTTTTTACAATATAGATTCCTCTATCATCTAAGTTGCGGAATTTAGTTTGACAATAATTTCCAAAGCCACTTAAATCACTTGTTACTGCCGGAACACCGCGTGCAACACATTCGAGCGGAGTATATCCCCACGGCTCGTAATAACTTGGAAATAATCCTAAGTGACATCCCCTTACAAATTGCGGATATTCCATTCCAAACAGTGGAGATGTTGCAGCAACAAAATCGGGATGATAAATCATTTTTACTTTATCGCCCGGCTTATTAATTAAATCGTGCGTGCGCAAATAATTTAATATTTCATCTTCTCCATCATTTTTTAAATTATGTGTAACAACAATTGGCCAGAAATCGCTTTTCCAACTTTGTATTTGTTTGCGATATCTAAATTTCCAATAGTCGTCAATAAAATCATTTAACAGCGGAACGTTCGGGTCAACATTTGTTGCTGCTGCTTTAAACAATTTCTCGCGAATTTGTTTCAGCATTTCTTCGCATGTTGCACGTATATCGTCCATTGCTGCGCGTGCATGTAACACTAATGGATTAATTGTTTCAAAAGGCTGTTTGGTAATAAAAAACATTACCACTGTTTGATCCAGGTTTTCTTTTTTCATGCGTTCGTTTAATAAACGCAATGCTTCCAGTGTTAAATCATACCCTTTGTTGTGATATTCATATCTTCCTGATGTGAAAAAATATACCGTTTTATCTAAATCAAAAGTATAAGAATGAAAAAAGTGCGACATCACAAATTCATCAATTTTTGTTCTGAATTGTCCGTGCAGATTTTGTAATTCGTGCGTTGCAATAAATCGCGTTAAGCTAATACCATTCGGCAAAATCATATCCGGTTTTCTGCCTAATAGAAATTCGCATTCTTTGCCTGTAATTTCGCTTACAGTTGTAAAAATATCACAGTCGTTAGCAGCTAAACGTTCCATGCGCGTTTGTGCTTCAATATAAAATTTCTGCGACATTTCCAGCCAGTCGTAATTACCTAAATTGCGATAAAAATTTTGGTCGTTTCCGGCAATATATCTTCCTAATAAAGTTGCATGCGTTGTAAAAACTGTTTTAATACGAAGATTATCTTTTTTTATTGCAGAAATCGGAAGTCCTGACATCCATTCATGAAAATGTGCAATTATTGGATTGCCTTTAGCATTTTTTTCAAGCGTAATAAAAAACTGTGTAACTACATGCGCGAAACAAATTACTTCCTCCAATAAACTATCGGGATTAAAAATATTTATTTTATAATCATGTAATAATTCCGTTCTTATTTCTTTCAGTTTATCAAAAACTTGCATGGGTGAAATTAAAACCACCTTTGGTTTTCCATCTGTAAGCCATCTACCATAATGCAGTTCAAAACCTTTTTTGCGCATGTCTAAAACAGCCTGCCCAAAATCGTCATCATATTCAAATACCTCTTCAAATTCTGCAGGCAATTTACTGTGCAATAGCGGGCCAATCATACAATATTGTTCGCCCCATTTATCAATTATTTCGGGCACCTTACTGCGTACAACAGTGTATATTCCTCCAACTTGATTGCAAACTTCCCAAGCAGTTTCTACTAATAATGGTGCATATAAACTCGTTTTATCTGACATGCAAATTTTTTTTATTTTGAAATGGGACGCGAAAACAATTCCTGAATTTTACTAAACCAACAACGATTTTTGTTTAGTAATAAAATCAAAATTAGGATATTCCTATTCCCTTCGCAAGTTTAGCCCAAATTAATCAATAGACATATAAAAATCAACTAACCTATTGATTTAGTTGGGCTTGCCATGAATAGCATGTAATTTGAAATAGATTATTTTTGGCTTGAAACAGTTGATTTTATTAAAAATACAATTTATTACTACTTCTATTGCTTATTCCGGGTTTAGTGCAACGTATTATTTATTCTTTAATAAGATTTCTGTAATCGGCTGCAGCGAGTCGGATAATTTCATGTGCTTCTACCTTACTGTAGGTATGGGTAATTTCTGCCTTATTTGGTGCGCCGGGCATAGCTTTATAGGTTAGAAAATAATGTTTCAGCCGCTCTACCAAAGCAGCCGGCAAATGGTCAATATCATCCCAACTGGAATAAATTTCGTCGTTTTGCATTACCGCAATTATCTTATCATCTGCTTGTCCTCCATCTATCATCCTAAACCCACCAATTGGAATAGCAGGAATAATAAAGCTACCGTGTGCAATATTGCGCTCCGTAAATACACAAATATCCAGTGGATCACTATCCCCGAAAATACCTTTTCTACCTGTGCGTTCCGAACAATATGCTCCAATCAAAGCACCGCAATATGTTTGCGGAATAAATCCGTATAAACAAGGTAACACATTTGAATATTTTTGTGGTCGGTCTATTTTTAAATAGCCACTCTCCTTATCAATTTCATACTTTACGGTGTCGGTTGGTACTATTTCTATAAAAGCCGTTACCAATTCAGGAACATTTGGGCCTGATGAAATTCCATGCCAAGGGTGTGCGGTATATTTTTGCATCATCTTTGCTTTATGTCGCGAATAAAGTTACACCATTCACAATCTTCTTTTCCGCAACCTTGTGTAAATTCCAAATTTTTTATTTTTTGATAGGTATCTCTTATCTGTGCCTTTACTGTGTCAACTTCATCCTGAACAATTTGAAATTTATGTTTAACAAATTGTTTTTCGTCGCTCTTTTCTAAATAATCAATTTCGCCGCTTACCATTACCCAAGGTTTATATTTTTGAGCATCCATCAATATTTTATAGAACATAATTTGCCGCCAATAATCGCCGCCATTTACATTTTTTTGGTCCGGCGATCTTAATTTATCTTCTGAGTATTTTACGCTTCCTGTTTTATAATCAACAACGTTTACATTATCTCCATCGAATTCCAATTTATCAAAAACACCTGTAAGTGGAATGCCATCCATTTCGATATTGCGTATAGGATATTCCGTTAATACATTTTTATTAAAATTATCTTTATAATTATTATAATATTCTGTTAAAATTTGCTTGCCTAAATCCAAACGATTTTGAAATTGTTTTTCTGTAAACGAATCTTCATTTCTTTTCATTTCATAAACAAAATCGGTAAGCACAATTGGCATTCCGGGAAACACTTTATCTTCCGATTCTTTCATCTTTTCAAACATTCTTCGCAAAGCATAATGCACAGCAGTTCCAAAGGCCATAGAATCATTTTTTGCAGCCGGCACTTTTACTATACGTTGAAAATAAAATTGCAAGGGACAACTTAAATAACTGTTCAATGATGAAGCACTCATAGTAAAATGCTCAACTTGTTTGGCAATATATTCTTTATCAAACAAATCAATAACCACCGGAGCTGTTTCAGATAGCTCGGTAATTTTATACTCCACAAGCGTTTCTGTATCAATTAGTGCTCTAATTATCGGCAATTGCGCTCCACCGGAAAGCTCGGTAACATATTGCGAAACTTCGAAATTTTTTCCGTCAGCTTTATGCGATGCATACGAAACATTCAAATGTTGTTTTGCTCTTGTAAGTGCAACATAAAATAATCTGCGCCGACTCTCTTCTTTGTTGTCGTCGTCAGTAAAAGTAAGCGTATCCGGCAAAGCATAATTTTGCGAACTACCTCTCGATTTTTCCCATTTATCTGCATTAGAGCCCAATAAAAATACATACTCAAACTCAAGACCTTTAGCGCTATGTGCCGTAGTAAAATTTACACCACCAACGTGACTAATTGATTTTTGAACAGATATATTTATCTTATGAATTTCCATTTGATCGAGAATAGCAAGAAAATCTTTTATAGAAATTCCCGGTATATGCATCCCTTCTGCTTTAATATGGTCGAAGAGTGTTGTTATTACTTCTAAATTCCAAATGCGTTGATTGCCATTTAAAATATATTTTAATAAACCACTTTCATTTAATATTTTTTCGAATAAAATCTGTAGCGTTAAATTATGTGTTTCTTGCAACCAATGAGTTAGTTTTTTTTCAAAATTGATAATAGATTCATGATCTTTTAATTTAATTTGAGCCAATGTTGCAGGCTCAGAAATTACAGAACGCCAAGTAATTAATGGCGAACGTTTTGAGCCAATCCAAGCTGACATGGCAGCAATATCGTGTGGATGAATATTAAAATAAGGATAATGCATTATCTCAAATAACAAATGTTCCGCCTTGTGTGGTTTACCCGATTCTTCACTTAAATATTGCAATAAAGTAATTACTTGTTTAACTATTGGTAAAATAAGAATATTTATTTTTTTATTTACCTGATATTGTATTCCTCTTTTTTCAAATGCTGAAATAAGATTTTCGGCTTGTGCATTTGTGGGATAAATAATTGCAATTTCTTCAAGAGCAACTCCGGCATCGCGCAATTTTTCTACTTCCATTAAAATACCTGCCTGTTCTTGCAAGGTATTTTCATATTCTAAAATGCGCGGTTCAGTTTTAATTTGCCTGGCAGGATTCGATGCAATTAATTGTTTTGATAATCCTGCAATATGATTAATTAATCTGTCGCCATTATGTTCAATTACAACCTTAGCAGCATCCAAAATACTTTGGTTACTTCTGTAATTTTCAGTAAGCACAACTACCTCAATTGAGCTGCTAAAAGCATTATAAAAATCCAAAATATTTTTTACTCTCGCACCTTGAAATTCATAAATACTTTGGTCATCGTCGCCAACTGCAAAAACATTCGGCACATCCCAAAAACTAATAAGTAAATTTAATATTTCGCTTTGAGCGCCATTGGTATCTTGAAATTCGTCAACCAAAACATATTGATACCGTTCTTGATAAGTGAGCAACATATTTACACCAGCATTCGAAGGGTCCTTGAAAGCTTTTATTACCCACAAAATCATATCACTAAAATCGTATCTGCCCATTTCGCGCATTGCAGTAGTATAGACAGGAAATAATTTTGCTGCTGCTGCAAGTTTTTCCATTCTGTCATTCTCGGCGTCTATTGCTTTTTGTTTTAAATCGCCTGCTTTAACGCCCGTTTTTGAGTTTGCTTTTTTATAAATAAATTCATCACGAGTAGGAATATCTCTTAAATAAGTATCAATTGCTGATAACACAATATTTTCGTCCCAAGCTTCTTGTTTCATCATTTTAAAAAGGTTCATCAACCTTGCAACGGGGTCGTATAAACCGCCTTTTAATTTTTTTAGAGGATGTTGAATTGGTAATTCATCAAAAATATTTTCCAGCAAATTAATATTTTCCAGTTCAGTTATCGGTTCTAATTCGCGAATACCGAAATAATCTAGATTTGCTTTAATAATATCATTACAAAAAGCATGGAAAGTATAAATATTAACTCGATGTGCATCCGGACCAATAAATTGCGTAAGCCTTTTGCGCATGGCAATGGTTCCGGCGTCGGTGTATGTAAGACATAAAATATTATCAGGTAGTATATCCGTTTGAAGTAATATTTTCCCAATACGAACGGCAAGAATTTGTGTTTTTCCGGTTCCCGGCCCGGCTAAAACTAATACAGGTCCTTCAATGGTATTAACGGCTTCGCGCTGTTTTTCATTGAGTTGATCGTAAGCATCATCGAACGATTTTTTATAGATGGCTGAAATTTGCATAGGAATTCTCTTAATTTTGTGGTTCATTCAAAACAGTCAGACAAATTTAAATGTATAAAAATGTTAATTCGTAAAAAAATTCTAAATAGTGTAATTATTTTTTCATTTGCAGTTGCCCTCATCTCATGTAAAGACAGCACATTGAGTGATGATAAACAAAAAGACGGCTCAGATACTACTTCAATAATAGAAAATGATACTGCAGTTAGTATTAATTACAATAATAAAAGTGCAGATGAAAAAATTATATTCAAATTTCAACCTGAAATAGGTAAAACATATTACGTTGAAAATAATTCCAACTATACATCTTACCAAAGTATGGACACTTTAAAAATGACTGCAACATCAAAAAAATATGGCAAAGTTAAACTTGATATATTGGCTAAAGATAAAAATGCCTATAATATTACTTTTACACTAATTGATGCACGCAAATCAATTAAGGACGACTCAAGTGTTGTAAATTATTCTTATGGAAAAGCGCTTCCTGATCCAACCGACGATGTTGACCGGCAGATTGAAGATTGTATGGTGAACTCACCTTTAACACTTACGCTAAGCGAACAAGGTGAAGGCACCGATATTCAAGGATATGAAAATATTATCAAAAAAATAAAAGCAATTGTAGGAAGCGATGTGCCTGACGATTATATCGCAAATTCTATTGGAACACCTACCGATAATCTGGAAAATTATTTTGTGTTTTTTCCTGATACCGCTGTAAAAATAGGCGATACATGGAGCGTTTCTACGGCCTCTGCATTGCAGGGTTTACCTATTTTGCTTACAAACACCTATACACTTGCTGATAGAAAAGATGGAATTGCATCTATAAATTTTGTTACGAAAGTTTCTATTGATAAATCGCAACTTCCTGCAGATGTTATTTCTCAAATGGCAAACATGGTATTTTCTGCTTATGTAAAAGGCACTGGCACTATTGATGAAAAAACAGGCTGGCCAATTGAAATGCGCATTTCGCAAAGTATGGAAATGAAAGATAGTTATGATGGACACAATACAAGTACTAAACAAACGAGCAGCAGTGTTATTAAAATGCTCTAAATACATTGAGTAAAAGATTTATTTACATTGCAGGATTTGGAACACTCTTTGGCTTAGGTGGCGCTGGTTTACTTATTCAATATTTTTTGCAGCACAAATCTTTTGATGTAATACTTATTGATTTAAAAACTGAAATTATTAAACAAATTCTAATAGCAATTGCATATTCAGCAATTGCATTGGTTGTATTATTATTCCTTTTGCAAAAAAACATGTTAGACGCAACGCGCCACTTTTTTGCTGCTTTAATGCAAAAATATGCTGTGTCGTATAATAACATTATCTTTCTTTCTTTTTGCGCAGGAATTGGAGAGGAAATGTTATTTAGAGGCGCTATACAAACTTGGCTTGGCGTTTGGCTGACAGCAGTAATATTCATTTTTCTTCACGGATATTTAAACCCAAAAGACAAACCGCTCTTTATTTATGGCATAGTTTTGCTAGTGGTGTCGGCAGGTTTTGGGTATTTGATGCAGTTTTTCGGATTAACCTCGGCAATTTTGGCGCATGCGCTTATTGACATTGGATTGATGATATATCTCCTCAAATCAAATTTAAAACCGCAATAAAACTTCAATTTTAGTATATTTTTAGTTATTTTATCTCTATTTATGTAATCCGCATTTAAATTTCATCTTAGAACAATATATACTGAACCTTATATTTTAAATTTAGAACCAAATAAAACAACAATGACAAGTAAATCTATCATACTTTTAATAATCTGCTTTTTAACTACTGCAATTTTTGCTTCCGTTAAAATCTACCAAAAAACAAAATCCGCAATGCCCGAATGGACAAATTACGATAATGCTTGGCGTTCTGTCGACTCGCTTGATGCTGCAGGTTTGCCAAAATCTGCACTGACTGCTACAGAAGAAATATTGCAGCACGCTGAATTAGACGAGAACGGGCCACAAACAATAAAGGCAATTATATATAAAGCAAAATATATTACGCTTTTGGAAGAAGATGGCTATGTAATTGCGATTCAATTTTTTGAAGAAAAAATAGGAAAAGCATCATCACCTGAAAAAAATATTTTGCAAAGCATGCTTGCAGAAATGTATTGGAATTATTACAGCGCGAACAGATATACAATTCAAAACAGAACAAGCACTGAGGGATTTGAGAATACCGATATCCGTACATGGAACATCACGGCATTGCACGCAAGAGCCCAACAATTATATACTTCTTCAATTTCAAATCGCCTAGCATTAAAAAAAGTAAGCGCAAATAGTTATAAAGATATATTAATTGGTGGTGATGAATATGGAAAATTAATGAGGCCAACATTGTTTGATTTTCTTGGCCATCGCGCCTTCGATTTTTTAAGTAACGACGAAAGTTATATTACAGATCCGGCTTATACTTTTGAAATAACAAACCCGGTAATTTTTGGTGATAATAAAAATTTTGCGGGATTTAATTACAATACCCCCGATACCGCATCTAAAAAATTATTGGCATTGCGCGTATTACAAGACCTTACAACAATGCATTTGTATGACCCTTTTCCCGATGCATTAATTGACCTTGATATTAAACGATTAACCTTTGCAAAAAATAATGCTGTGATGCCAAATAAAGATAGTTTATATCTTAAAGGCCTAATGGATGAAGAACGGCGATATGCAAAAGATAGCAGTTCTGCGCGTATTAGTTATTTAATTGCTTCTTATCATTATCAAGCAGCAAACAAATATAACCGCCTTGAAGTAACAGATTATAAATGGGAATTAAAAACTGCACTAGAAATTTGCGATGCAACAATTAATAAATTTCCAACTGCAATGGGTTCTGATAATTGTAAAGTATTACGAGAATCAATCGTATTAAAAAATATTGGCCTTACAATTGAAAAAATTAATGTTCCTGATTTACCTTTTAGGGCATCAGTTACTTATAAAAACTTAGATACACTTTATTTAAAATTATTAAAATTAACACCTGACGAATTTGCGCTTTTAAAAGAAATGGGTTACGAAGACCGTTTTGCCTTTTTAAATAAAATTTCCGTGTTTAAATCTTGGAATCAGGTAATGCCAAACGATGGTGATCATAATGAGCACGTAACTGAAATAAAAATTGATGCTTTGCCCTACGGATGTTATGTGGTAATGGCGAGTTCTGAAAAGATTTATGATGAAAAAAATAGCAATATTGCAGCTCAGGCATTTTGGATTTCAAATCTTTCATTTATAAGCTCAAATGAAGATGACGAAATTTCAGGAAAAGAATTTTATATTACTGACCGTACAAGTGGAAAACCAGTTGCAGGAGCAACAATAAAAACTTATAAACGCGAATACGACTACAGTGCTAGGAAAAATAAATACAAAGACGATAAAACTTATACAACTGATAAAAACGGATACTTTAAAGTAAAGGATCCAAACATTAATGATTATTATTTTTTTAATTTCAGCATTACAAACGGTAAGGATTTTTTAGACGTCGACAATAATTTTTATGTTTATAAAAAATCAAATTATGAGCAAAAATCAAGTTTTTACACCTATTTTTTTACGGATAGATCTATTTATCGTCCTGGTCAAACAGTATATTTTAAAGCGATACTTTCTGAAAATTCTGCTGACGGAAAAACGAAAAAGGTATTAGCAAATAAAAAAACTACGGTTACTTTTTTTGATGTGAATTCTCAAAAAATAGCTTCGCTCGATTTAGTTTCTAACGACTTTGGTTCGGTAGCAGGCAACTTTACTGCACCAATTGGGGGACTAACAGGGAACATGTATATTCAAAACGAATCAGGTACGGCGTATTTTTCGGTGGAAGAGTATAAACGACCTACATTTTCTGTAAGCTTCGATGCTGTAAAAGGCAGTTTTATTTTGGGTGATAGTGTTCATGTAAATGGATTAGCAACATCTTATGCAGGAGCAAATATTGATAATGCACAAATGCAATACCGTGTTGTGCGTAATGCTTCATTTCCTTATTGGTATGATTACGGATGGTGGCGTAAACCCTATCCGAATATTCCTTCTATGGAAATAACAAATGGTGTTACTTCAACAGATGGAGAAGGAAAATTTAAAATCGATTTTACTGCCATTCCCGATTTGAGTTTAGATAAAAAATTAAAACCGGAATTTTCATATACAGTGTATGCAGATATTACAGATGTTTCAGGAGAAACAAGAAGTGCTAGTACTTATGTAAATGTAGGATATGTAGCACTGAGTTTATATGCAGAGGTACCTGCGCAAATTTACACCAACAACAAAGACAGCATCAAAATAAGTACATATAATCTAAATGGTACTCCCGAAAATGCTTCCGGCAAATTTATTATTTACAGTTTAAATGCTCCCGATAAATTATTAAGAGACCGCAATTGGAGTCAACCGGATAAATTTGTTTACGATAAAAAAACTTACAATAGTTTATTTCCAATTGATATTTATTCTGACGAAAACAATCCTTTAACTTGGGAAGTAAAAACAAAAGTTTCTGAATTAAACTGGAATACAAATCCGGAAACAAAAATTACTTTAAACAATGCCACATTAAAGCCGGGTTCATACAAGATTGAAATTTTGGCGAAAGATAAAAGTGGAGAAGAAATAAAATCAGTAAAATATTTTTCTGTTTTAAGTCCCGAAATGTATACTGCAACACCACAATACATTTTCAGCACAAAGGAAAGTGCAACTGCAGAACCTGGTGAAACTGCCATTATTAATATTGGTAGCTCTGCAAAAAATGTAAGGGCTCTTTTAGAAATAACTAAGGGTAATGGAATAACAAGTAGAAAATGGATTTCGCTTCCTGAACAAATGAATAAAGGTGGAGCGAGTTTAATGGATATAGAAATACCGATTGAAGAATCTGACCGCGGTGGAATATCAGCACAAATCTATTTTATTAAGGATGGCAGATTTTATTCAAAAAATTATTACATCACCGTACCTTGGGACAATAAAAATTTAAAGGTAACGCTAGAAACTCATCGCGATAAATTAGAACCGGGAGCAAAAGAAACATGGAAAGTAAAAATTACAGGTAATAAAGGTGAGCAAGTTGCAGCAGAGTTTTTAGCAAGCATGTACGATGCTTCTCTTGATGCTTTTAAAGGACATTACTGGGAAAATATTTATTGGTCAAACAATTATAAGTACGACGCTTGGAGTGCAGCAGAAAGTTTTGGAAACGGTTTAGATTTTTATTGGCAAGGTGAAAACCAATATAATTACACGGGTGCAAGTTTTAGTTATGATATTTTAAACTGGTTTGGATTTGATTATAATGATAATTATGAAACAAATGGTTATAGAGGAATAACAATAAAAGGCAGTCGTAATGAGGCCACTGAAGTGTTTTTTGATGGTAAATCAATGGACGAACAAAAAAGTGAATCTCCAGTGGCTATTAAATCTAAAGGTGCCACAGATAAGGAATCTTTGGATTCTGAAATTTCAACAATTGATAACTTAAATGCGGGAGCTGATTTTTCTCAAATTTCTGCAAGAACAAATCTCAACGAAACAGCATTCTTTTATCCGCAATTAGAAACTGATTCTGATGGCAATATTATCTTTAGTTTTACAATGCCGGAAGCATTAACTACTTGGAATTTTATGGGATTGGCGCACACCAAAGAATTGCAAAACAATCAAATTTTCAGCAATGTCATCACGCAAAAAGAATTAATGGTGCAACCAAATGCCCCGCGTTTTTTACGCGAAGGAGATGCTTTGGAGCTCACCGCTAAAATTTCAAATCTTACCGATAATACATTAACAGGTATAGCACAACTCGAATTATTTAATGCATTAAATATGCAACCGGTTGATGTACAATTTGAAAATACAAATAAAGAAACATCCTTTACAACAAATGCAAAGGGAAGTGCAGTAGTAAGCTGGAAATTAAAAATCCCTTCGGGAATTGACGCTGTTGTTTATCGCATTAAAGCAAAGGCCGGCGATTTTACCGACGGAGAAGAAAATGCACTTCCTGTTTTAACTAATAGAATTTTAGTTACTGAATCGTTGCCGTTATGGGTGCGTGGAAATAAAACAACTAGTTTTGATTTTGCTAAACTTAAAAATTCCGGTAATTCAAATACACTGCGCAATCAAAGTGTTACGCTAGAATACACGAGTAATCCTGCTTGGTATGCTGTGCAAGCTTTGCCTTATTTAATGGAATATCCATACGAATGTGCGGAGCAAGTTTTTAGTAGATATTATGCTAATAGTATTGCAACCTATATCGCAAATTCAAATCCCGAAATTAAACGCGTATTTGATTCATGGAAAAATAATCCTGAATCATTGCAATCAAATCTTGAAAAAAATCAGGAATTAAAATCGTTATTATTAGAAGAAACACCGTGGGTATTACAAGCGCAAAACGAAAGCGAACGCAAAAAACGCGTTGCATTATTATTTGATGTTAATCGAATGCAAAACGAAATGCATACTGCCATAAATAAATTAGAACAATTGCAATTACCTAACGGCGGCTGGCCATGGTTTAAGGGATATGAAGACAACCGATATATAACACAATATATTCTTACCGGCTTAGCACATTTGCAACAATTAGGTGTTGTAGATGCACAAAATAATAATAAAATAAACGCCATGCGCGAGCGTGCAATTGTTTATTGCGACGAACGTATGATGGAAGATTATATATCGCTTGAAAAAGATAAAGTAGATAAAAAAACATATCGACCAAGTAATTTAACAATACAATATTTATATGCGCGTAGTTATTTTAATGATAGAAAATTAACCGGCGAATATAAAATAGCTCAAGATTATTTTACAGATCAATTGGTTAAATACTGGACTGATTATAATCTCTACGAAAAGG
>JBBRGZ010000027.1:0-19752 GCA_038223395.1 Chitinophagales bacterium | reverse complement strand
TTTAATTACAAACTACAATTTTACTAATTCTATTGCTTATTCCGGGTTAAAAATTTGGACGCGCAAAGATATCCTTTTATATCTATAACCAAAAATTATGTGCACAGAGTGTAGTGAATCAGTTTCAAAATTACCACTTTAAAATGTTGTTATCTTTGAATTATGGATTCTAACAAGATAGCAAAAAAGGAAGTACAACAAGCCACAGACCCAAAGAAACCGACTAAGATGCAGAATTTAGGCTGATTACGAGGATAAAAGGGAGGAAAGGTCAGGGCGGTGAAACTTACACCAGCCGAAAGAACTAAAATAGCAAAAAAAGCGGCAGTTGAAAGGTGGAACAAAAAAAGAAAGGGCAATAAAATTTTAGCTAAATTACATTGTTAGTGTTTTAGATAAGGTTTTTTTAATTGCTAAATGGGCGAAGACCCCTATTTATTTTTAAACTCCTCGTCAACTAATGTTAAGTAATTGGCTATTTCTTCATCCGCCATTTTCCATATTATCCCCCCGAAAACTTCCATATTGTTTTGATATTCAATTGACCTCGGGGCGTATCCGTAAGTTTTGGCATCCAAACATTCTCTTGACCATTTTTCAAAAAGCTTGTAACGGCACTTCTCTTTATTATCATTGCTATCGCAAATAAACGCAACTGCTACGTGTTCTTGGTCAATAAATCCAGTAATTGAAGCGGCTATGGTATCCTTTATTCTTTTATCATGCTTAGATTCTCCGATTGATTCAGTCTTTGGTGCAAATGCAATTGCATAAATTCTATCCGATTGATTGTGCTCAATATTTGAAAGTTTGATTGGATCAAACGAAACTTGATACTCAACGCCATTAGTGCAAGTAAATCCGTAAGTGAACGAAGTAACTGATTGAGAGATTAAATATACCGGATAAGAATTAGACAAGCCTTTTGCCTTTAGAAGCAGGTGCAGACGTTTCCCCACTACGAACTTTTAGCTGCCATTCCTTTTTAGCCTGTATCGCTTTTTTCAAGGTATCAGGCATTGGTTTATTTACTTTAATATGTTTTGCCTTAGTTTCCATGCTTTTTAAAACGACCATTTGTTACTGTTAGTTACAAATTTACAAATTTATTTCAAAATATGAAAAAAGTTTTCGTAAATAAACATCAGTATTAATTTTCGCCCTTTTAGTATATCTTGCATTAAGGTGGTTAAAGATACTCCACTAATCCTTCATACACAAAGGTTCCCGGGCCGATTAACCAAATATCAGTAAAAGTATCCTCTGCATGTTTTATAAGTCGCAGCACGAGCTTGCCACCGAGTGTATGCAGTGTTATTTCGTGAGTGCCCGCTTCCAAACCATTTTCAAGAGTCCAGCTAATTGCTGCGGCAGTTACTCCTGTTCCGCAGCTAAAGGTTTCATCTTCAACTCCTCTTTCGTATGTTCTAATGAGGAGTTCACCATCTTTATATTGCACAAAATTGACATTTATTCCTTCTTCAGCGTAACTATCACTATTTCTAATTTTTCTTCCTTCAGATTTTACATCCAAAGATTTTACATCGGATACAAATTTTACGTAATGTGGTGAGCCCGTATTTAATTCCCAATAATCGGTTCCGTCTTTGGCAACTTCCACATTATGCATTTTTAAAAAAACGGTATCGGAATTTACGTAGGCATCGTGTTCGCCATCAGCTGCCAAAAATTTATAATATTGTTTTTGTATTCCCATTTTATGTGCAAAATTCACAAGACACCTGCCGCCATTGCCACACATAGAGCTTTCGCCTCCGTCGGCATTCAGATAAACCATTTTAAAGTCGAATCCAATCGCATTCTCTAATAGAATAACACCATCAGCACCAATTCCAAACCTCCGATCGCAAATATTTTCAACCCATGCCCTTTCATTTTTGTCTATTATATTGTTGCGATTATCGAAAATGATAAAATCGTTGCCTGTTCCTTGATATTTATAAAACTTTAATAGCATCTGATGCGTTAAAAGGATTTAAATTGGTTAAATATTGTTAAGCGAAAATACAACAATCAAATTGTTTACGTTTAGTGCATGAAATTTGTTGTAATCACAATTATAAAAAATAAATGAATATGAATTTAAAAAATCTCTTTTTAACTGCCGGCGTCGCAATAGTAAGTACAATTGCAACACTTGTAACCTATGAAAAGTTTTTCAACAGGGATTTTGCTGAAGGTAATTCACTATCAAATCCCTTTCAGTTTTCTAGCTTAAATTTTCCAGTAGCCCCGAGTGGCATGGCACCTGTAGATTTCACGTATGCCGCTGCACTTACTACGCCTTCGGTAGTACATGTAAAAACTACGTATAAGAAAACCGGTGGAACAACTTCTCAGGATGATATTTTTAGACAGTTTTTTGGCGATAATTTTTCTTACGGTGAAGAAAGCGAACAGCAAGCTTCGGGTTCTGGAGTTATTGTTGATGCAGATGGATATATTGTTACAAATTATCACGTTGTAAAAAATGCCGATAAAATTGAAGTTGTGTTTTTCGATAAACACCAAGTTATTGCAGAATTAGTTGCAACTGATCCATCAACAGATATTGCTATATTAAAGGTAGATATGAAAAATTTACCAAGCATTAAATTTGGTAATTCAGATTCAGTTCGCGTTGGGGATTGGGTGATGGCTGTTGGAAATCCCTTCGACTTAACATCTACCGTTACTGCAGGAATTGTAAGTGCTAAAGGAAGAAAAATTGATATCCTTGGTGAAAATGCGTCTACTCCGGTTGAGTCCTTTATTCAAACTGATGCTGCTGTAAATCCGGGTAATAGCGGAGGCGCTTTAGTGAATTTGCAGGGACAATTAATCGGAATTAACACCGCAATTGCAACGCCAACAGGCTCTTTTGCAGGATATTCTTTTGCAGTTCCGGTAAATATTGTGAGTAAAGTAGTTGCCGATTTAAAAAAATATGGCGTTGTTCAACGCGCATATTTAGGTGTTGAAGTTGATGTTGCTAAAGACGACCTTGGTGGTGTATATGTATCCACTGTAGTTGCGGGTTCAGGAGCAAAAGACGCAGGAATTGAAGTTGGAGATATTATTACCCATATCAACAATGCCCCGATACAATCCTTCCCCGAATTGCAGGAGCAATTAAGTAAATATGGTCCGGGCGATAAGGTGAATGTTGGGTTAATACGCGACAAGGACCGCAAAAACATTGTCGTGTTATTAAAAAATCAGAAAGGCAACACCGAAATTATAAAACGCGAAACAAATGAAATGGTTTTGAGTTTAGGTATTGAAACTGAAGATGTTAATGCAAAGGAAGCTGAATATTATCAGATAGACGGTGGTGTAAAAGTGATGGGAATTAAGAACGGAAAAGTGTATCAGCAGACCAGAATTCACACCGGTTTCATAATTACATCAATTGATGAAGAAAAAATTTCAAATTATAACGATTTGGCAAAAATTTTGCAGGATAAGTCTGGAAAGAATGTTATAATAGAAGGAATATATCCGACTTCCCCAAACAAAATTTATAATTATGGGTTAAGTCTATAAAATTATAGGGTAATTGGGTTTTCAAATGTGAGCCCCGCCAAGATTTCTCTCGAAGTCCGCGGGGCTTTTTTTATTGTGCTAAATTGTATTTCATTTTCCTTTTAAAAAAAGTAAATTCGCAAAATCCAAATAAGCTCTGCAATTAAAATATATTTAAGCGCGAGTTGTGATTTAAATTATTTTTCAATTCCTAATTTTTGAAGGACTTCATTTTGATATCATTTTGAATAAAGCACTTCCTTCACAACATGAATTACTTTTGCAGCATCGGGTAAATAATTTGCAACAAGATTAGGAGCGTAATGCATGTTTGTATCCGCACCATTAACACGACGCACAGGTGCATCTAAATAATCGAACGCATCTTTTTGTAATTGATATGCAATCTCAGCACTAATGCCTCCATAAGGCCAACTTTCGTCAATAACAACAATACGATTTGTTTTTTTAACCGACTCAACAATCGTTTTAATATCGAGTGGTCGAATAGTTCTTAAATCAATTACTTCAGCACTAATATTATCCTTTGCCAATTCGTCGGCAGCGGCAAATGCAACTTTCATCATTTTATTAAAAGAAACAAGTGTAACGTCGGTTCCTTCTCTTTTTACTTCTGCTTTTCCAATTGGAATATAATATTCTTCTTCAGGCACTTCACCCATTTCGGAATACATTACTTCGCTTTCCATAAAAATAACAGGATCATTATCTATAATTGCCGATTTTAATAATCCTTTTGCATCGTATGGATTTGAAGGAGAAATTACTTTTAATCCAGGCACATTTGCATACCAATTTTCAAACATTTGCGAGTGCTGCGCTCCTAATTGTCCCGCAGAACCTGAAGGACCTCTAAACACAATTGGGCAATTAAACTGCCCTGCGCTCATGGATAACATTTTAGCTGCGGAGTTTACCACTTGATCTATCGCAAGCAAAGCAAAATTGAAGGTCATAAATTCAACTATTGGTCGCAATCCGTTCATCGCAGCACCAACGCTGATGCCTGCAAAACCTAATTCTGCGATTGGTGTGTCAATAATGCGTTTTGCTCCAAACTCATCCAGCATACCTTGGCTCACTTTGTAGGCGCCATTGTAATCTGCCACTTCCTCTCCTATCAAAAACACGTTAGCGTCTTTGCGCATTTCTTCGTTCATTGCCTCTCTTAGGGCTTCTCTAAATCGTATTTCACGCATGTTATACTGAAATTTTGGCAAAAATAGGAAATCATCGGCTGTTTATGCAGTTAAGAAACGTATTATAGCGAAATTATGTTCTAATTATTAAAATCGTAACTACCTTTAATAATTCAAATTATTTCAATTATATGAAACCGAATTTCCATTATGCACCTGTTACAACTGCGCTAGCAAATCTTAAAAAACAGGGTTTTACCGTAGATTTTAATCTCGAAGAAAATTGTATCAGTTGTCACAATGCAAAATTTACTTCCAATGATTTTGCTATAAAGGAAGTTTACCGATACGAAGGGAACTCCGATCCTGCAGATGAAGCTACGGTGTATGGAATTGAAACAGGTTCAGGTATTAAAGGTGTTTTGGTGACAGGTTATGGCATTTCTTCTGATGGAATTTATGCAGATATTTTAAAAAAATTGCATGATTAACAAAACTTAAAGAAAGGTTAATTGACATAATTATGATAATGCGAGTTGCAATTTGTCTTTACTTTCAGACAAATATGCCACTATGATGAAACAACTACTCGCCATTTTACTTCCTGCCTGTGCCATAAATAATTTGAATGCACAATACTTTTCAAAAATTTCTATTGGCGATTTAGTGAATACATTTTCCGATAGCAGAAGTTGCAATTGGATTGATTTTAATAGCGATGGTTTGCTCGATAATCAAATTACAAATGGCAAATATCCAGGCGAAAATAATATGCTGTATACTAACAATCACGACGGTACTCTGAATTGCAAATTTTACCAAATCCTGCAAAAGATTTTGTTGATATTAAATATACTTTAGAATATAATAAACCTATGCCCTTTCAATTATTCGATACAGCAGGAAAACAAATTATAACTGTGCATATTTCAAATACTCAGATTGGAGAAAATCATTATATATTAAATAGTTCCACAATAAATATGATAAGTGGCAGCTATCTATTAGTATTAAATTCGAACAAGAATTTTACATCTCAAAAAATAATTTTAACAAAATAAAAACAGCGATATGAGAAATCTAAATACACATTTTACTTTACTAATTGCGACAATTTTATTTTTTAATTCAGCACATGCAACTCAAATACATGTGCCTGCAGACGCTTCTACAATTCAATCAGGTATAAATCTCTCTGTTAATGGCGATACGGTTATTGTTGCGCCTGGAGAGTATTTTGAAAATATTAATTTAATGGGGAAAAATATTGTGCTTACAAGTAATTATTATTCAACATTTGATTTTAATGATATTGCAAACACCATAATTAACGGAAGCACGCCCACAAATCCTGATACCGCAAGTGTAATTCTCATAATATCTGGTGAAGATGCAAATTGCATTATACAGGGATTTACAATCACTGGTGGGCAAGGTACCAAATGGCTTGACGAATATGGTGCAGGAACTTACAGAGAAGGAGGTGGTATCTTAATGCAATATGCTTCTCCGGTAATTCGCTATAATTATATTTATAATAATCATATAACAAATTTAGCCGGCGTATCAGGTGCAGGCGGTGGAGCTATGCGTTGTGGTGATGGAAGTCCTTTTATTTTTAATAATATTATCAGTTATAACGAAGCAATAAGTTACGGTGGTGGATTAGTATTCAATTATTGCGAGCATCCTGTTGTACATAATAATTTAATTATTTATAATACAGGTGGAGAAACCTATGGAGGAGGTGGCATTTGGGCATCTGGAACAATAGCTCAATCGCTTGACGTAGTTAATAATACCATTGCGCACAACAGCTCCATTGGCGCAGGCACTTTTGGTGGAAGAGGTGGTGGAATTTTCTCATTTAGTGTTACCGTAAATATTTCAAATAGCATTATTTGGGATAATGCGCAATCAACCGGAAATCCGGTTTATACCTCCGGCGGACTATTTACTTTTGATTATACTGACGTTGATCAGGTTGCTACCGGTGATGGGAATATCAATTTGGATCCCTTATTTTTAGATACAATATCCTGCTTTTTAACTGACACAATTTCACCTTGTGTTGATGCTGGAAACCCCGCCCCTTTATTTAACGACCCTGAAGACCTTTTGAAACCAGGTTTCGCATTATACCCATCATTAGGCACTTTGCGAAACGACATGGGAGTATATGGAGGCATTTTCAGAATGCAAATTAGTATGTGTCCCGAAATAATTCCAACCGTTGATATAGAAACATTGATACAATCTGAAATTGCTGTTTATCCAAATCCTACGCATGAAAACATAACCATTCAAACCAACGGAATATTTAAACTTACAATTATAAATTTAACCGGCGAAGTTGTTTATCAAAACAATACATTTGCAAATGTTATAACAATTAATACATCGAATTGGCCTTCTGAAATATATGTTTATCAGATGAGGACTCAAAACGGTGATTTGAGTTGTGGAAAGTTTATTAAAGAATAAGGTTTAATTTATCCGATTGCGTCATTAATATCGGGCACTTTTCCGAAGCGATTAAGTGTATTAATATGCGAACGCAATGCGTCCATAAATGTACCATTTTCTAAATACGGAACACCAAAACTTTCTGCAGTTGCTTTAACTATCGGTGCAAGTTTTGGATAATGCACGTGACATATTTTAGGAAATAAATGATGTTCAACCTGAAAATTTAATCCTCCAACATACCAAGATAACCATTTATTATTTCGCGAGAAATTTACCGTTGTATTCATTTGATGTATAGCCCAATTATTCTCAATATTACCATCTAAACCGGGTAATGGATGACTTGTTCCTTCCACTGTATGGGCTAGCTGAAATACAATAGTAAGAATGAGTCCTGCCACTGCGTGCATAATTAAAAACCCTGTCATAACTTGTAAAAACGGTATATGAAAAACCAGATAAGGCATGATAAGAAATACGAAAAAATAAAATAATTTATTGAGAATAATTCCGGCAAGTGTAAATCTATTTTCCGATTTATTATTTGGGTTTACTCCATTTGCTGTGTATTTTACATATTGCACAAAATCTTTTCCTACAGCCCAATATAATGTAAGCACACAATACAATAAAAATGCATATAAGAATTGAAATTTATGGTATCCTTTTACTTCTGTATGTGGCGAAAAACGCATCACAACTTTATCGTCAATATCATCATCCATATGTACCACATTTGTATAGGTATGATGTAGGATGTTGTGTTGTAATTTCCAATTAAATACAGAACCACCTAATAAATTAAGCGACTGCCCCATCATTGAATTAACTGATTTGCTTGAAGAATAAGCGCCGTGATTTGCATCGTGCATTACACTCATGCCGACTCCGGCAGCTGTAATTCCCATCGAAAACCACAGTAATAGGCTAATCCATAAAGCAGGTTGAACAAATATTATAATCGCAAATGCAATTAAGTAAGAAGAAAGCAATATGATTGATTTAACAACCATAGTACTATTTGCATTTTTTGATAGTTTATTTAACTTGAAATATTCGTCAACGTTTGCTTGCAGTGTTGCGTAAAATTTGCTTTTGTCACTATCGATAAATTTTACTTTGCCTTTTTTCTTCATTGATATTCCTCTATTGTGCTTGGCTGTGAACTTATAAAGTTATCCTGCAAATATACCACTTTTATTAGATAACTAGTTAGGTTTTAGAGCTCTGCGGTGCCTTTTTTAAGGTAAAAATCATACATTATAAAAAAATAAATATAATATGCCCCTTTAATTTGTAATTTGATATCTATTAGAGTAACGCATTTTTATGCCTATTATGCGAAATGAAATTAACTTTCTAAATAAAAATCAATATTGAAAAGGTTTTTCTAAAATTGAAGGTGCAATGCATTAAAATATTGATTATCAAATTAATATCCGATTAAAAATAATGTTTTCAACTTATTTAAAATTTTAAATAACAACAAGCCTGAAACTCATGCCACTATTAGTTTCCGCACAATTTGTGCCTCGCCAATTCTGAAATGAATAAAATAAATTCCTTTCGTAATTGATGCAGGAAAAGTATAAGATATTTTTTGTATCCCGGTTTTGTACCCAGTCATAATTTTACCCACAATTTGTCCATTCATATTCAACATTTCTACAGCAACAAACTGATTATTTCCTGCATTAAACTCAAGATTAATGAGATGAGAAGCAGGGTTAGGATATACAACTAAAGAAGCAATTGGAGCACTTTGATATTCAATAGGAACGGCATTGATATTTGTTGTTTTCCATAAACCACCGGCAATACTTCCCGCCCAAACGGTATTTCCACTGGCATCGTTGGGGTCCACCATAATTGTACGCGTTCTTCCTCCAACGTTGTTTGGTCCCCTTTCAAACCAATTGACGTCATTTGATACACCCATCGCATCCAATTGCCCTTGCCAAAGCCCGCGACCATGTGTTGCTGCAGCTATATTGAGGTCGTTTTCGCGTATGCGCAACATATCTGTGCGTACTAAAGGAAAACTCGAACATGGAATCCAAATTGTGGCTTCTCCATTCACTGCATTTGTATAAAAAACTCCCATTTCAGTTGCCAAGTAAACTATTTCAGGATGCTGAGGATGCATTGCACTCCAATAAACGGGCATATCAGGCAAATCGCCTTCAATACTGTGCCACTCAGGTTCAAGGCTCAATGCATTAGAACTTTCCCAAACAGAAACGAGGTTGTAATTTGAATAAGTTACGATAACATGATTTGCGTTGTGTAAATCAACATTGATGCTTGAACAATAAATAGTTGTTGTAAAACCGGCATCAGGAAGTAAATCGTTTGGGTCAGCACTTGGCGGAACGGAAGTTTCATCGGATGTATATGCATCTTCAAGCCTGTAAATATCTCCCACTCCGGAGTTTCTGCCAATAAATACAACACCAGGAGCAGCAGGCGAGGTACCAATTGCTGATAATCCACCGTTTAAGTTTGCTGCCTTCGACCAGCCCGAAGTATCGGAACTTGAGGCATTTCTAAAGCGCCATAACCCTTTATTTGTGCATTGATAAAGATATTCGGGATTTGACGCATCCAAATCGAAAGGGTTAATAAACAACACATTATTATCTTCAATTTGCGGATTCGTAATGGTTTCAGGAACCTCAAAGCCGCCATTGTTAAATCGAAACAGTCTTTTAAATTGCGTTGCAGTGTAAAAAATTTCAGGATTTTCTGAATTAAATGCTGTAAAGGCGCCATCTGCTCCCGAAACAAATTTAAAATCCGAAATGCCATCCTCATAGGTATAAGGAGTTCCATTGTCTTGCGTACCTCCCATCATTTGTTGTACTCCGGCAAAAGGATGTAAAGCAACCGAATAAAACTGAGTTACATTATATCCATCATTTCTATTATATAAAAAAGGCGTTTCTGAAGTAAAATCATCGCACTTCCAAATACCACCATCATTGCCAAAATACACTTCATCCGAATTTCTAAAACTCACTTCGTGCTGATCTACATGCACATAACGTATTAGAGTCGAATCTAATCCGCCTGAGGTCATTTGTTTCCAAGTATCACCACCGTCTTGAGTTCTCCAAATATTTAACCCCCCAAGCGCAACCACATTTTCGTTATTGGGATCAACTGCCATTGAAAGGTCGTACCACGCTTGCGAAGCTGCAACAAGATTATCGCCTCCCGGCATATTTACCTCGGTCCAAGTTGTACCTCTGTTTGTAGTTTTATAAATGCCTTTTACTTTATAATCGCCTTGGTTACAAAAAATGCTATACGCAACCTCTGCATTTGAGGGAGCGGTTGCCATATCAATACGATAATATCCAGATGTGGGAAGTCCACCGGATTGTTTTACAAAGGTGCCTGCATCTCCGTTAGGTGAATAGTAAATACCATCAGTTTCAAAAATTCCAATAGAAGCAAAAACACCACCATCGGCAGTTAATTCAATATCACAAACAGAATTTTTTGACGAACCCACACCAAAAGCAAGCACTTTTTCCCATGTATTTCCGCCATCAGTTGAGCGCTGCAAACCTGCGGCTCTGGTTGCAACATATACATCACTCGTAACAGGATGCACAACAATATCTTGACAATAATCAAACGCAGTAGTATCGGTAGAAGCAAGTTGAGCCCAAGTTTCACCTCCGTCAAGCGACTTAAAAACGCCGGAGCCTTTAATTGCATCCGCATTAAACCAGCCTTCTCCGGTGCAGAAATAAAATATTTGGGTATTATTTGGATCGTAGGTTATTCGTGTAACAGAAAGCGAAGGAAAAAAATCATTAATTTGTTGCCAACCGGTTTCATCGTCGGTAGTTTTAAAGGGATTGGGTTTTCCGGAATAAAATCCGCGACTTTTTAATTCGCGATAGGCTTTCATAATTGCACCTGAAGGAATTTTTCCGGTTTCAGGATTAGCTGTGCGTATTACATCATACTCTGCATTTGCGACAAATTCTTCTAATTCGTTTTCATTTTCTTCCTTATTTATTTTATCCGGAGATGAAAAATAAACAAGTGAAACTAGCGCTATCGTAATGGGAAATAAAAGTAAACCTTTAGCCATATTGAGATGAATTATCGGCTAAATTAACGACTTTTTCCTGCAGATAAGTCAGTAATCCACAGTTGACAAATAATTTAGATGAAATTGTCAGTTCAGACTTATCTGAGAAAATGTTTGATATGCAGAATTGTAAAATAATAATTGTTCTATTTCATAATCCATAAATTCAATCAATGGAAACTTTGCGAGTTCTTCCATAACAGCATTTACATTTGAAGCAACTATTGTAATCCATATTTTAGCTCTATCAACAGAAACACAATAGCTTGTCACTTTACCTTCCATCATCAAATCGTTAACTACGGCTCGCTGACTCGGAATTAGCTTAAAAAACTCATCACTGTTTGAGTGGTGCAAATTAACATCTACCATAAATTCAGGCATAGGATATAGATTTGACAAGTGAAATTAGTATTCAATTTATACTATAAACGTAAAAAATGGGAAACAGGTTGTTTCTTGAATACATGTTTAACGGTTTTTTTTTGGATATTCAAACCACAGTAATTTGGCGGAGGCGGGTTCCAATAATCCCCAGCGTGCAATATCAAATTGTAGGGCGACAATACTGCAGGTTGGCATTTCGCCACCAAATTCAGGTGAAAGTGTTACTGCTAAATTTGAAAAAGTAGGATTGTGACCGAATATGCATAAACTTGTTATATCGGGGGATTGTGATTGCAATAATGCGATAATATCTGCAATATTTCCGAAGTATAATTTTGCATCAATAAGAATTTCTGATTTTTCGTATCCAATAATATCGCTCATTATCCTGCAGGTTGAAAATGCCCTCAAAGCCGGAGAACTTAGCATCACATCGGGCTTAATTTCTTTTTCTTTCAGGAGATTTGCCATTAATTTTGCATCTCTAATTCCTCTTTCTGCCAAAGGCCTTTCAATATCGTGTAACTCGGGGTCATCCCAATCTGATTTTGCGTGTCTTACTAAATAAAGTGTTTTCATAATACAGCTTCCTTTTTAAAAAATACATAACCGTTTTTTTCATCTATTAATTGCAATTGCGGTAATTTTTTATACGCATTTGCTTTGCGCATATTTGTAACAAAGTAAACAGGTTTATCAGTATATCCGGTTAACAACCATTCGCTGTAATATTTACGCATTGCAATTGGATCTTGATGGGTGTTTGGATGTATATTTTCAAGCCACTTCATAAATGTTGGATTATCAGTATCCTCTGCAGTGCGTTTTCCGTAAAATAATTGGGCATAACTTTTATATCCAATAACATCGGTATAACAATCAAGGCTACTTTTTTCTTCTAAAAAATCTATCATTGTTCCTTGTGAATATCTTTCAATTTTTGGAGCAAATATATTAATAGCAAGATTTGTAGTGAGCATTGAAGCAATAAAAATAATTACAACTGCCTTGCCTGCCTGTTGTTTTAACATAAAATAAAATCCCACAATTAAACCAACAATTAATATCCCTGCAATAGCAAATTCCCATCCCTGCCAGCCACCTTCTGCATTAAGTGTTGCTTTTGTAAAATCATCTTTAATATAGTTTGATAAAATATCCGGATGTTGCAATAATAAAGGAATTCCACCTACAACAATAATAATAATAACGCCTACAAATACTAATAATACCGATTCCCATTTTTTCCATTGCGTATTAATATGATACAAAGTTAAGGCGGATAAAAATGTTAAGGGAAAATATGCCATCGATGAATAATGAATAATTTTAGTTTGCACAATCGAAAACAAAATCAATACAACCCAAAATAAAATCAGCATCCATTTTCTAAATTCCAATACGGTTTCGTCCTCCGACTGTTTTTTTATAAATGCACGCACAGCATAAACAGAAGCAGGAAAACAAAATAGCAATATCACTACAAAATGGTATCCAAAAAATCCACCGTGACTCGCATCCTCTGTTGTTGCGAGTCGCAATTGGTAAGTTAAAAATTCTGAGATAAACCATGTTCCGTTTTGGGCAACTTCAACGCCAATCCATGGAATAATTGTTAGAATTACAAAAATTAAGTAATAAAAAATGTGCAGAATAGGTGGAAAATTTTTAAACCTATTTACTATAAAATAGATTGCAACTGTCAGCCCGAAAATAATAAACCCAACAGGACCCTTTGTTAAAATTGCAAGTCCAATAAATACCGCTGAAATAATGAGTTGCCGAAATTTAAATTGTTGCCTTAAGTATTCAATAAAATAATATATTCCTAAAAAAATAAATAGATTAAACCAGGGGTCTATAATGCCGGATTTAAAATAAAATTGGGTTAAAATTGAACCTACATACGCGAGCACCCAAAGCCATCCGAACTTTTGGTCGCGCAATTTTGTTCCGATATTAAATAAAATTAATAAAGTCAAAATCCCACATATTGCATTTGGAAATCGTGCTGCATATTCATTAATGCCGAATATTTTCATGCTGATTGCTTGCATCCAAAAAAACAGGGGAGGTTTTTCCCAAAATTCCTGAAAATCAATTTGCGTTTGTGTATAATTTCCGGTGAGCACCATTTCTCTGGAAGCCTCAGCAAAATTGATTTCATCCCAGTCAAACAGATGCGAAGCCCCCAAAAAAGGGAAAAACAGCAAGCGGCCAAGCAATATAATATAGAAGTAATTTTTAAACCTACTCATATCAAACGAGCGGAAAATTACTAAACTTATTCGGGAGACAAAATGTATCTTTACATATGCCAAAGAAAAAAAAGAAGTCCGGTAATAAACCGGTTAAAGCAGGTTATAACCTCGAAAACGAAATTTACGATTTCCTTTCCAACAAAGCTGAACGCGGATATTCGCTCAAAAATATTTTTAAATGGGTAGCCAAATCCGGTGAGCTGGATGGTGTTTTTGACGCCATTCAAAACCTTGTAAGCAATGGGAAAATTGAAGAATTTGAAGCTGATACTTTCCGTATTAAAGCGAAAATAAATCCCATTAATACTATGATTGGTATTGTTGATATGACACAAAGCGGAAATGCTTATGTAATTGTTGACGGTCATCTATATGATGTATTTGTACCCTCACGAAAAACAAATCGCGCGTTTAATGGTGATAAGGTGCGTGTGCGTATTACCTCACTTGGAAAAAATAAAAAACCGGAAGGCGAAATTGTTGAAATTGTAAAACGCAATAAGGAACTATTTGTTGGTAAAATTGCAATCTCCGAAAAATATGCCTTTGCAGTTACTGACGACAGATTTAATAATTACGATTTTTATTTATCGAGCGATGAAATAAAAAAACACAAAGTAACCGACGGCGATCGCGTTATTGTTCGTGTAAAAGATTGGCCGCCGGCAATGAAAAATCCGATTGGTGAAATTGTGAGCAGACTTTCTCCCGCCGGAGATCACGCGAGCGATATGGAAGCAATTTTAGTGGAGACAGGAATTCACTACGCATTTCCAAAAGAAGTGGAACAACAAGCAGAAGAAATTCCGATTGAAATTTCAAAAGCAGAAATTAATAGCAGAAAAGATTTACGCAAACTTTGGACAATTACTATCGACCCTTATGATGCAAAAGATTTTGATGATGCCATATCGTATCAAAAGTTAAAAAACGGCAATATAGAAGTTGGCGTGCACATTGCCGATGTTGCGCATTATGTAATACCGGAATCTGCAATTGATAAAGAAGCCTATGCAAGAGGAACATCCGTTTATCTTGTTGATAGAGTGATTCCAATGCTTCCTGAAAAATTATCAAATAATGTATGTTCGTTAAGACCACATGAGGATAAATTATGTTTTAGCGCGCTTTTTGAAATGGACGAAGACGGAAAAATTATTTCTGAATGGTTTGGTAAAACAATTATTTATAGTGATAGAAGATTTACTTACGAAGAAGCACAAGAAATAATTGAAGGTAAAGAAGGAGAATTTGCCGAAGAGATTTTAGCATTAAATGTAATCTCCACTAAACTCCGTGAAAAACGTTTCAGCTCAGGCGCAATTTCTTTCGAAACAAAGGAAGTAAAATTTATTCTTGATGAAAATTTTGTTCCCACCGGATTATATGTAAAGGAACGCAAAGAAGCACACATGTTGATTGAAGATTTAATGTTGCTCGCTAATAAACGTGTAGCATTTCATTTGTCGAAAAATTTCCCTAAGGTACCTTTTGTATATCGCGTGCACGATTCGCCTGATATGAAAAAGATAGAAGAGTTTTCGTTAAATGCGCGTAGGTTTGGATATAAACTTAAATTAGATTCCCCTAAAAATATTGCTTCAGAACTCAATAAATTAATGCTCGAAATTCGCGGCACACCGGAGCAAGGTATTTTAGAAAGTTTAGCAATTCGCTGCATGGCAAAAGCGGTTTATACAACTAAAAATATCGGGCACTACGGTTTGGGATTTGAACATTACACACATTTTACCTCACCCATTCGCAGGTATCCCGATTTAATGGTGCATCGTATTTTAGAAAATGTGTTGTCGAATTCAAGATTATTATATCCTAATAAAGAAGTACTGGAAGACAAGTGCCGATATGCATCAGCAATGGAACGCAAAGCAATGGAAGCAGAACGCGAAAGCATTAAATACAAACAAGTTGAGTTTATGACTAAACACGTTGGAGAAAGTTTTGATGGCGTTATAACGGGTGTAACGGCCTTTGGTATTTTTGTAGAAATTATTGAAAATAAATGCGAAGGTTTGGTGCATGTTGATAATATTCGCGATGAATTAACGTATGACGAAGCACGCAGGCGATTAGTAAGTCTTACAAATTCGGGAAATTATGAATTAGGCAATTCAATCCGCATTAAAGTGCAAAAAGCGGATCTTGCGTTAAGGAAATTAGAGTTTATCCTTGATTAACCCGGAATAAGCAATGGAATTACAACAAAATAATAGTGTGAAATAAAATGATGCGTTTTAAGGTATAACATGCGATTTCCAATTGTTTGCTATTCAGGGCAAATCCAACTAAATTAATAGCTTAGTTAATTTTTAATTTCAATTAATTAAGTTGGAATTAACATACTTCCAATCAGTAGGATTTTCTGCTGTAATTTGCATTTTTTCTTTTGAAACGGGATGCTCGAAACTGATTGTATGCGCGTGCAAACAAATAGACTCATTTTTATATGGAATAGCTGAACCATATTTTGTATCGCCAATAATCGGACAACCAATAAAAGATAATTGCGCGCGTATTTGATGATATTTTCCTGTGTGTGGATGTATTTCTAACACATCTTTATCATTAATTGAGCTTATTTTTTTATAAAATAATTCACATTTTACAGCGTGCTTTCTGCTATTGTTATAAATAATTGCAATCTTATTTTTTACATTTTTGTGTAAATAGTGTTGCAATAATTCTTCCTGTTGTGGTGCAGGATTTTCAACTAAGGCGTGATAAATTTTTTCAATTTTTCCTTGTTCAAATTGCGTATTTAAGTCGCGCAAGACACTTACTTTTTTTGCAATTAAAAGTACACCACTTACAGGTCGGTCTATTCTGTGCACGATACCAAGTATTGTATTTTGAGATACCTTTAGTGTATTGAAATAAGCGGCAACCAAATCCTGTACACTCGGATTTTTATATTTATCGCGCTCAACCATTAGGCCTGATTGTTTGTTAATAACAAGTAAATCCTTATCTTCAAATAATATTTCTAAGCCTTCCATTGTGCAAAGTAAACTCTAAAAAAAACAATATGACAACAATTGAAATTTATTTATGGATTAATGCAGTGATGTATGCGGCCTTTGCCATTTGGTGCATATGGAAACCAACAACAACAGCCACTTTTTCAGGTATTAGCCTATTAAATACTAGCGGTAGGTCAGAATACTTTGCCTTATATGTGGGTTTACAAGGTGCATGGGCAGTAATGTATGTTATCTGCGCATTGAATCCAAATCTTTACCATGCCGGTATATTTTACTCTGTTTTTTTATATGTTGGCTTGGTTGCCGGGCGCTGGATTTCTATATTTCAAAAGGGCATTTCATCAAATAATACCTATGTAATTGCCATCCTCGAAATCATTTTAGGCGCATGGGCTATGTTGCTTTTGTAAAATAAATTTGGAAATGTGAATGCTGCTCTTTTATCTTTGCAGCTCGTTCTTATTAATTTGCTTATCAAGAAAGGTAGAGGGACTGACCCTATGATACCTTGGCAACCCATAAAAGTTTTCTCACTTTTGTGAAGGTGCTAATTTCAGACAGATAAGTTGGAGAGAGTTACAAAATATTTGAAGCTCGCCAATTTTCGGCGCGCTTTTTTTTTGCGCCAAACCACCTTAATAAATATGTAAACACATATTGCATTAAGGTAATGAAATTGTTTTGATAAGTGTTTTTATAAGAAGAAATATTTTCTAATCTAAAAAAACATTTAATGATGAAACAAGAAACATTAATTCTTCATGCCATTCCCGTAGACCCATTGACAGGCGCAATTTCAGTGCCTATTTATCAAACAGCAACATTTGTGCAAGAGTCGCCCGGTGTGCACCTGGGATTTGATTATGCACGCAGCAATAATCCAACAAGAAAAGTATTGGAAGACTTAATTGCAAGCATGGAAAATGGATATGCTGGATTTGCTTTTGCAAGTGGTTTAGCTGCTGTTGATGCCGTGCTTAAATTATTAAAGACAGGAGATGAAATTATTGCTGTTGATGATATTTATGGCGGTTCCTTTCGCATATTTACGCATGTATATCAAAAATTTGGCATTAAAGTGCATTATGTTGATACCCGCGATGCTGAAAATATTTTGCCTTTAATTAATATAAATACAAAATTTATTTGGCTCGAGTCACCGACAAATCCTACCCTAAAAATATCGGACATACAAACGATTTGCGATTTTGCGCATCAACACAAGGCTTTGGTTGTAGTCGACAATACCTTCGCATCTCCTGCGGGACAAAAGCCGATTGACTTAGGAGCAGATATAGTAATACATTCTGCAACCAAATATCTTGCAGGACATAGTGATGTTATAGCAGGACTTGTTGTTTGTAAAACAAAAACTTTATCCGAATCTATTAAATTTATTCAAAATGCATCCGGTGGAATTTTAGCTCCTTTTGATTGCTGGTTAACAATTCGAGGGATAGAAACATTGTATTTAAGAATTGATAAACAAAGTCAAAATGCCCAGCGCGTTGCAGAATATTTACTAGATAATCCGCATGTTGAAACTGTTTATTATCCTGGTTTGGCATGTCATCAAAACCACGAAATTGCAAAACAACAACAGTATTTTTTTGGTGGAGTAATTAGTTTTACATTAAAAGTGGATACTTCGGATAAAGCTGAAAAAATTTGTTCCAATACAAAACTCTTTAAATGTGCCGAAAGTTTAGGTGGAGTAAAAAGTTTATTATGTCACCCAGCAAGTATGACGCATAAGTCAATTCCTGCCGAAAAAAGAAAAGCTTCAGGCATTCAGGATTCTTTAATCAGACTGTCATGTGGAATTGAAAATGCGGATGATTTGATACAGGATATTGATAATGCAATAAGTTATGTATTTTCAAAATTTGCACAGTCAGCGCCTATTTATTAATTGTATTAAAAAAAAATAATTATGAACAGAAATAAATTAACACTTGGCATATTTGGATTTGGTTGCGTAGGAACTGGTTTAGTTGATGTATTGAGTCGAACAAATGGGATTAAAGCAAGCATTAAAAAAATATGCATCAAAAATATTGAAAAAGAAAGAACCCTTGCTTCGCATTATTTTACAGCAAATAAAAACGATATTCTTGATGATCCGGAAATAGACGTTATAATTGAATTAATTAATGATGACGACGCTGCATTTGAAATAGTAAAAACAGCAATGCAAAAAGGGAAAGCTGTAGTGAGTGCGTCAAAAAAAATGATAGCAGAGCATTTGCCTGAATTATATGCATTACAACAGGAATTTAAGGTTCCGTTTTTGTACGAGGCTGCCTGCTGTGCGAGCATTCCGATAATTCGAAATTTGGAAGAATATTATGACAACGACTTATTACATTCAATTGAAGGAATTATTAATGGTTCAACAAATTATATACTTACAAAAATTTTTGATGAAAATATTTCCTTTGCTGCAGCTTTACTCGACGCTCAACAATTAGGATTTGTTGAAACAGATCCGCGTAACGATATAGAAGGTTTTGATGCGAAGTTTAAACTCTGCATTTTAGTGCTCCATGCATTTGGTCTATTTGTTAAACCTGAAAATATTTTTAATTTTGGAATTCAACGAATAAATGATTTTGATATAGAATTTGCCAAAAAAAAACAAGCTAAAATTAAACTTATTGCTAAGTGTAAAAAAATAAATAATGAAGTTTTTGCTTATGTTTTTCCACAACTAATTTATGAAAAAACTCCATTACACCATATCTCTAACGAATACAATGGATTACTAGTAGAAAGTGCATTTTCGGATACCCAATTTTTTTCAGGAAAAGGAGCTGGAAGCACCCCTACCGGTTCGGCAG
>JBBRGZ010000026.1:0-20141 GCA_038223395.1 Chitinophagales bacterium | reverse complement strand
CGATACACTACCTGAAATTGCATCTGAAAAAGCAGGTATAATTAAAACACATGTTCCTGTTGTAATAGGTGAATTTCATGAAGAAACTTTTCCTGTTTTTATTCAAAAGGCGAACAGCGTTTCTTCAGATTTGTATTTAGCAGAAGAAAATGTAAAGGTGGATGTATTAGTGCAGCAAGTAGATTATATTGAATGCAATGTTTCATTTTTAAATCAGTTAATTTATCCAAACTTAATTTTGGGATTAACCGGTAATTACCAAATAAAAAATGTAAGCACAGTAATACAAGCGATAGAAATTTTGCGCAAGTACGGTACTGAAATTTCGGAAGAATCTATTTATGAGGGATTGAAAAAAGTGCAACAAAATACAGGATTTGCCGGCAGATGGCAGGTTATTCAAAAAGACCCCTTAATCGTTTTCGATTGTGCACATAATAGTGCAGGCCTTGAAGTATTATTTAAACAGGTAAAAGATTTAACATTCAACAAGCTCCACATAATTACTGGCGCTGTTAACGACAAAGATATAAGTGCAAATCTGAATGCATTTCCTCAAGATGCAATCTACTATTTTTGTAAGCCCAACATCCCTAGAGGCTTGGCAGCAGAAGAACTTCGCGAAAAAGCACTGGAATTGAATTTATTAGGAAAATCGTATGTTTCGGTTGAAGATGCAATGCAAAATGCGATTCCTAATTTACATTTAGACGACCTTTTGTTAATATGCGGCAGTATTTTTGTGGTGGCTGAGGCACTTTTACATATAGAAATGATAACAAACAAACGTTAATTGAACCTATAAATTACATAATGAAACGTTACTTACTCCTTTTTTCGCTTACCTGTTATACGTTATTTGCGCAAGCACAATTGCTAACATCTTACGAATTTAAAGTAAAAATTCATGGCATTTCCGACACTACATTATTACTTGCACATCATTATGGTGCACAACAATATGTAATAGATACTGTTAAAATTAATAGCAAAGGTGAAGCAATGTTTTCCGGAACCGATACTTTACCCGGTGGCATTTATTTATGTGTTGCGCCCTCGTTAAAAAATAAATATTTTGAGTTTATTGTCAGTGGAAATGAACCAAAATTTAGCATGGAAACGGATACTGTTGACTTCATTGCGCATATGAAAATAACCGGGTCGCTTGAAAATACATTATTCTTTCAAGATTTGAATTTTATTACTGATAAAAAAAATGAAATAAATGTATTGCGCGATAAGTTGGTGGCTGCTGGAGAAATATCTCCCGAGGGTGAAAAAATAAAGGAAGAAATGCGCCTTGTAAATAATAGCGTTGAAACAGAAAGAGATAAAATTATCAGCAATTATCCCAATTTATTTTATAGCACATTTTTGAAAGCTGTAACAGATATTAAAATTCCTGACGCACCACTCAATGCCGATGGGACTAAAGATTCTACCTTTGCTATACGATATATACGTGCGCATTATTTTGATAATGTAGATTTTACTGATGAAAGATTATTGCGCACAAATATGTACGATATTCGCATTAAAAAATATCTACACGATTACGTTCAGAAAACACCTGATTCTATTGATGTTGCAATAGATTTTATTTTGGATAAAGCGAAGGTGAATAAATACACTTTTCAATTTATTACGGTAATGTTATTAAACGATTATGCTAATTCGAAATTCATGGGATTTGATGCGGTTTATGTTTATATGGTTGATAAATATTATTCAACCGGAAAAGCATTTTGGCTCGACGACGTTGGGTTGTATAGAATTCAAGCCCAGGCGGATAAAATAAGACCAATTTTAATTGGTAAACAGGCTCCTCCGCTTATATTACAGGATACACTTAATAACGATATTGCATTATATTCCTTAAAAAATCGGTTTACCGTTATAATTTTCTGGAGTCCCGATTGCGGACATTGTAAAAAAGATATGCCCAAATTTGAAAAGCTTTATACTGAACTAGCGCCTCTTGACGTGGAATTTTACACTGTTTATTCAGAGGAAGAGTTCGATAAATGGGAAAAATGGTTGCGCGAACATCCATATACTTGGATAAGCGTTGCAAATAAAAAATTAAAGGAAACTTTTCAGGTGAAATATAATGTTGACCAAACACCTATGATATTTATCTTAGATAAGGATAAAAAAATAGTGGGTAAAAAAATTGGTGTTGATCAAATTAAGGAGGTGATCATGCATCAAATGGAGATTGAAAATCCAAAATGAACTAAACTCCTTAAATAAAATGTAAGCAATTATGGAAAAGGATACTAAAAAATACGCGGTTGAAAAATCGGAAGAAGAATGGAAAAAAATATTAACTCCGGAAGAATATCGTGTTTTAAGAGATAAAGGCACGGAAAGACCATTTACAGGCGAATACGATCACCTTTTTGAGTATGGAAAATATGTTTGTGCCGGATGCGGACAAGTATTATTTATATCGGAAAATAAATTTGATTCAGGATGCGGCTGGCCTGCTTTTGATAAGGAAATAGAAAAAGGCACTATCGATTACCACACAGATAAAACCTTTGGCATGGCGCGTACTGAAATCGTATGCAGCAATTGCGGCGGACACTTAGGCCATGTTTTTGATGATGGCCCAACCGAAACCGGTGTGCGTTTTTGTGTTAATTCAGCCTCTCTTAAATTTAAGAAAGAGGATAATTAATTTTAGTAACACTAAAAATTATTTTGCTCGTTTTAATGTAAATCCAAAAGTAGAACCCTCTCCTACTGTACTTCTTACATTAACCGTTTGGTCATGTGCCTCAACAATGTGTTTTACTATTGATAGGCCAAGTCCGGTTCCTCCCATGTCGCGAGATCTGCTTTTTTCTATTCTGAAAAATCTTTCAAATACACGGTTGAGATGCGCTTTGGCAATACCGTTTCCATTGTCTGCAATTTCTATTAAGATGTTTTCTCCCATGTTATAAAATCCGGCGTGAATAAAGCCTCCATCTTTACCATATTTAATCGCATTGGTGACTAAATTAACCAGCACTTCACGAATGAGTTTTTCATCGCCTCTTACATTATATACATGATCGCAACCTTCCTTTATATCAAGATGAATATTCAATTGTTTAGCCTGAATTTCTAAAGATTCATACACCTCTTTTGTCAGTTCACAAATGTCAAACTTCTTCATTTCGAGTTGTAATTCTCCACTTTCAAGCATAGAAATATTTACAAGATCGTCGATAATCATTATCATACGCTCCACATTTTTTAGGGCCTTGTCAATGTATAAATTATTTATTGATTCATCGCGTATCCCCCCATCGGTAAGGGTTTCAAGATATCCTTGAATACTCATTATGGGCGTTTTTAACTCATGCGATACATTACCCAAAAACTCTTTGCGAAAATCTGCTTGTTTTATCAGTAGCTCTATTTCTGTGCTACGAGCTTTTGCCCATTCTATCACTTCATCATTTACCTCCGAAATAACATCTGTTGACATTTTCATCTTCTCGTCAGCCATACCTTTGGTTGACTTTAAACCATGAATATTTTTATAAACCAATTTAATTTTTCGATAAATAAACTTTTCTACGGCATAATAAAACACAAGAAAAACTGCAACAAAAACTAAGAGTGGAACAATAATAAGCTGATAAGTACTAAAATGCAATTGAGGTATATAATACCCCAACAATTCTAATACTATCATAAAAAATAAAATAATACAGGCCGCAGTTAAAACAATTCGGCCCGGGGAAGCATTTTTCATTTAGTGATCAAATTTATATCCAATTCCTTTTATGGTTTTAATAAATTCTTCTCCAATTTTCTCTCTTATTTTCCGAATATGCACATCAATAGTTCTGTCACCAACAATTACATCCATCCCCCAAATACGATTGAAAATTTCTTGACGTGTAAATACCTTTCCCGGCTTGGATGCAAGCAATTGAATGAGCTCAAATTCCTTTTTTGCAAGAGTAATTGGAACTCCTTTTACGTAAACCAAAAATTTTTCTTCATCAATTGCCAGATCGCCATATGTCACTTTTTCTGATTGGTTATCAGCAGAATGTGTTCTTCTTAATAACGCTTTGATTCTACTGAGTAGAATACGTGGTTTGATAGGTTTTGTGATATAATCATCGGCACCCACATCAAAACCCTGAACTTGCGTAAAGTCTTCATTCCGAGCAGTTAAAAATGCAATCAAGGTATTGTCAAATTCACGCATACTGCGCAATTCGCGACAAACCTCTATTCCATCCATTTCGGGCATCATAATATCCAACAGAATAAGGTTAGGTTTTTCGTTGATTGCTTTGTCAAGGGCGATTTTCCCGTTGGAAGCTCTAATTACTGAATAATCTTCCTTTAAAAGGTTATATTCAATAACTTCCAGAATATCCGGTTCGTCGTCCACAATCAATATTTTAATCTTTTCGTTATGCATAAAAGAATTTGACGTAAAGCTACCGAGAGGTTATTAAGCCAATCTCAAAATTAGGTTAATTTAATGTTAAAGAAACAACTTATTTACGTTGAATTCGGAAAAGCCTGATTTTGTTATAAAATGAATAACTTTAGCATGGAATTATGACCGAAAAAGCAACTTCCTCCAATCTGACTTATAAACTCATTGCCGGGTTTGTTATTTCCAGCGCATTAATTGGCTTTGCTGCATATTTTGCATATCAGAATTTTAATAAACTTTTAGGTTCTGTTGAAACACTTTCGCATCCAAACAATTCAACAGAAAATCTGCAAGGCATTATTAATACGATGCATGATGCTGATGGTAATATGCGGAGTTATATCATGACGAACGACCGTCCGGCATTTCAATCGTATATGTCGGAAATGGAAAAAATAAGTGTTGAACTTGAGAAACTAAAGCAAGATGCGATGTTTGCCAAATCGGAAAAAACCCTGGATACCTTAGGTGACTATTTTCAAGATAAAGCGGATTTAATGTATTCACTCGTAATCTTTAAACAATCTAGCGAATATGAGGAATTAAATAATAAAGCAATTAAACAGATTTCTTCAACTGCAGAAGATGGGAATAATCCCATTGCAACAGAACCTGAAGTTAAAGTTGAACAACCCGAAATAAAACAATCCACAATTACAAAACCTGAAATAGAAACTAAAAAGGATAAAAAGGAAAGAAAAAAAGATGAAGGTTTTTTAACAAATTTATTTTCAGGAAAAAACAAAGAAAAAAAGTCTGACGAAAAGAATTCGAAGGTTGTAATATTAGAAGATTCTGTTAAAAACCTTGATAGAAATTATACGTATTCATATCAAATTGCCGAGAACCCTAATATTGATATGGAGGACGTTCGCCGCATTATGAAGGAAATTGACGATGAGCAAAGACAATACAATACGCGCCTTACAATTAAAGAACTCGAAATATTAGCGAGTGATAAAATTTTAATTGAAAAAATTAACCAGGTAATAGAACGCATAACAAAAGAACAAATTTCTAATTCTTCATCGCTTATAGATGCCGCAAGCAGAAATGCAAAAAAATCTTCAAGTACAATGCTTTTTATCGGTTCTGTTGCATTGTTTTTTGGGCTCATTTTTATGGGCGTAATTTTTGTTGATATTAAAAGAAGTAATAAGTACAAACTACAATTAATTGAAGCGCGAAATAAGGCAGAATATTTAGCAAAAGCGAAGGAAGAATTTTTAGCAAATATGAGCCATGAAATTCGTACGCCTTTAAATGCTATTATAGGATTTTCTGAACAATTGGAGCAAACAAATTTACAAAATACACAACGTAAATATATTCGCGCAGTTTCAAATGCAGGGTCGCACTTATTAAATACTGTAAATGACATCTTAGATCTTTCAAAAATAGAAGCGGGTAAATTGGCAATAGATAATCAGCCCTTTATTATGAAAGAAATTATTGAAGAAATTGTATCAATACTCGAAATAAAAGCCGAAGAAAAAGGCCTAAAATTGGAAACAGGATATTTTGAAAATGTAAACGAATATATTGTGAGCGACGCATTTAGAATTAAACAAATTTTATATAATATTACTGGTAATGCAATAAAATTCACCGAAAAAGGTTCTATCGAAATAAGTTGCAAAGGCATTAAAAATAAAGATATAATTGATTATTACATCACAATTGCAGATACAGGCATAGGCATAGAAGAGGATAAAATTGCAATGATTTTTGAATCATTTGAACAAGCAGAAAAATCCACCTCGCGTAAATATGGCGGAACCGGCTTGGGTCTGTCAATTTCTAAAAAAATAGTTGAGTTATTGAAGGGAGAAATTACAGTAAAAAGTGAACTTAATATAGGTACGCAATTTACTATAAATCTTCCATTACACATTGCAACATCAACTGAATTAAAGTCACTTCATGTTGAATCAAATAATAGAATTGCACTTACTGGATTAGAAATATTAATTGTAGATGATGAGCCTTTTAACCTGATGCTTGCAGAATTAATTCTGAAAAAAAATGGAGCACATATTAGTGTTGCTAATAATGGAAAAGAAGCCTTAGCCAAAATTGATTTGCAAAGTTTTGATATCGTTTTAGCCGACTTACACATGCCGGAAGTAGATGGTTATATGCTCGCAAATAAAATAAGAGAAAGATATTTGCAAGTGCCTTTAATTGCACTCACAGCAAATGTTTTAAAAAATGACCTTATAAAAATTAAGGAAAGTGGATTTAACGATATCTTATTAAAACCATATAAAGAAAAAGACCTTTTAAATATGATTTCGAAGTACGCGCCCCTGGTTTTTGGTCAAGGGGAAATTTCCGATATAAGCTCTGAAAACAATGAACCAAATGAATTATTTAGCCTCGAGGAAATAAAACGATTTGCAGATAACGATACCGCAATTTTAATTTCTATTATAGATTCCTTTGTTCAGAATAATGCCTTGAATCTTATAATGTTAAAAGAAGCAGTTTCTAAAAACGACTTGCATGTAATAAGAAATACTGCACACAAAATGCTGCCCTCTTATAACCATTTTCATGTATTTTCTATAATACCGGAATTAAAAGAATTGGAAATTATTGAAAATAATTCAAATGGTGATATTAAAACCTATTATGCAAAGATTGAATCTACAAGTAAAAAATTATTTAACTCCTTGAATCGGGAATGTTCAAGATTAAAAGTTGAAGTTTAATCGTTTTCTTCAGTAGTTAATATTTTGTATAGTTTCATTTTATTATACAATGTTTTTCTATCAATTTTTAAAATTGTAGCAGCTTTACTTTTATTATAATTCACTTTAATAAGCGTGTTAATTATCATCTCCTTTTCTGTTTTTTCTGCAAGTGATTTTAAATCGCTCGGTTGTTCAGAATTATGATGCGTAAAGGTAGAATTATTATTATTTTCTTCCTTTCTTTCAAAGATGATTTCATGTGGTAATGTTTCCTTTTTTACCAGATTACTTGATGTAAGTAATACCGCTCTGCGCACTACATTGCGCAACTCACGTAAATTACCCGGCCATGAATATTTTCTGAAAATTGTTTTTACCTCATCATCAAAATCTTCCACTTCTTTATTCAATTCGTGATTTGCTAAACTTAAAAAATGTTCGGCAAATAATGTAATATCTTCTCCCCTATCGCGCAGCGAAGGAACAACTAATGTAAATTCATTTAATCTATGATATAAATCTTCTCTAAAATTTCCTTTTTTCACGGCATCCTGCAAATCTTCGTTCGTTGCGACAATTATTCTCACATCAATTTCTACATCTTGATTACTGCCAATTTTTCTAATTCTCCTTTCTTGAATCGCACGCAATAATTGCACTTGGATTTCGTAAGAAAGATTACCAATTTCATCTAAAAAAATTGTTCCACCATCAGCATAAACAAACTGACCCGTTTTATCAACTATGGCACCTGTAAACGAACCCTTAATGTGACCAAATAACTCACTTGCTGCTAATTCTTTACTCAACGCACCGCAGTCAATTGATACAAAAGGTTTTTCGCTGCGTTTACTTTTTTGATGAATCATTTTTGCAACATATTCTTTTCCGGTTCCACTTTCGCCGTGAATAATTACCGATAAATTTGTTGGAGCAACCACATCAATATACGACATAATGCGTTTTGCAGTATCACTTTCTCCCTCTACATAATCAAACATATTTTTACCACCACTTTTTTTAGTGGAATTATTCTGTTTAGTAGTTTGGAGCTGCGGAACCGTTTTTATTATTTCCTTATCGCGTTTTAAGGCATTATTTATTGTTAATAGAATTTCATCAGGATTTACCGGTTTAGTAACATATTCATATGCTCCGCTTTGCATCGCTTTAACTGCAATCCGGATATCGGCATAGGATGTCATGATAATTACGGGCATACCAGGCTTAATTTCCCGAATTTGTTTTAATAATTCCAATCCGTCTGTATCCGGCAAACGGAAATCGCTGAGTATTACATCAAATTCGTCTTTTTTAACCTGATTTATTGCCTCAGATCCTGAAAATGCCGTAGCTGTTTCAAAGTCATTTTTACTCAGAAAACTCTTCAACATCAAGCAGAAAGTAGGGTCATCGTCTATTATCAGTACTGAGGGGCGCATAGGATTTCGTTTTTAATCGGACGCCCAAATATAATGAAGTATAACCAAACACTTAGAACAGAAATGTGCATCTCTTCAATTTTAAATGGGAATTTTAAATTTTAAGATTTCTGCTTCTTAAATTTACCTCAAAATTTGCAATTTTTATAATAAACATTATGATGTTATTTTTTCAAGCAATAAATATTCGTTCACTTTTCTTCATTGGTTTTCTTTTTATAATTTCTTCTCTGCGAGCAGATTATTGCATACCCAACTTTGTATTTGGTCCCGTTGAAGGCGATTATATTGATGGTGTTGAATTAGGAGCCATTTCAAATTTTACTGGTGCAGGAAGCGATTGGAATGACTATACTGACCTAATTGCAGCTGTTAATCCGGGTTTAGTTTATAATCTTTTGCTTCATAATACACCAAGCTATTCCGAGACATATGCCGCTTGGATTGACTGGAATCAAGACGAAATTTTTAATGCTGATGAAAGGCTAAATCTCGAAGATATTGGACTGAGCCCCGGAGAAACCGGAACAATATCATTTACGGTTCCATTTTCAGCAATGACAGGTATTACTCGCATGCGCATCGTATGTTCCTATTACCCTGGTGGATTATTAGAGCCCTGTTTTGACGAAACCTACAATTGGGGCGAAGTTGAAGATTATTCAATTAATGTTCTAAACGCGGGTCCAAAAGACTTAGGTGTTACAGGAATTATAGGCATATCTGATGGTTGCGGACTTGGTGCAACAGCAGTTACAGTTAACATTTCAAATTTTGGCACAGATCCTTCAGGAAGTTTTTCAGTTGCCTATCAATTAACAGACCCTATTTTAGGAGTTTTACCGCTTGTAACTCAATCCTATACCGGCCCAATAATACTTCCTTTAGCCACTTCAAGTTTTACTTTCAGTTTACCTGTCGATTTATCCAATATTGGTGATTATACCTTACATGCCTATACAATTTATGCACCCGATGCAGAACCCTTAAACAATGCTTCGGATATTACTTTTACCTCCATTACAACGTTATCTGCTTTTCCATATTTTGAGGATTTTGAGGATGGTTCTTCCGATTGGCAAGCGGGTGGTTCTGAATCCACTTGGGAGCTTGGAAGCCCTGCAGGGACGGCAATAACAGGACCACCTCCATTAACGCCACTAAGTATAAATTCTTGGGTAACTTCACTTTCGGGAAATTACAATTTAAATGAAAAATCATTTGTAGAATCACCTTGTTTCGATTTTTCATCTCTTACTCTTCCATTTATTGAATTCGATATCAATTACGATGCGCAGTTATTTGACGATGGAACAAAATTGCAATATTCCATAAATGGTGGAGATAGCTGGTTTGATGTTGGAAATATTGGAACCGGCGAAAACTGGTATAACCACAATTCCTGTTTTGCAATGTATCCTGTTTTTTATATCGATAATTATAATGGATGGTCAGGAAATAGTGGCGGGTGGCTGCACGCTTATCAAAATTTGGCATTTCTTGCCGGCGAAGCGTCTGTAAAATTGCGTATTGTTTTTGCTTCAAGTAACTTTTGGAATTTTAATGAAGGCTTCGCTTTCGATAATGTTTTAATAAGCGATCCTTTTACCAATGATGTTGGTGTCTCAGAAATCGTGAGTCCGGAAACAAGTCCCTCTCTTACCGCTTCAGAAGCAGTTTCTGTTGAATTAACAAATTTTGGAACATTGCCCCAAACGAATTTTAACGTTTCATACAAAATAAATGGAGGAGCTATCATTTCTCAATTATATACAAGTACACTCAGCCCAGGGGCAAGTGATATTTTCACATTTTCTGTTTCGGCAAACCTTAGTGCAGACGGTGATTATAATTTTAAATCATGGACAAACCTCGCTTCGGATGCAAATGTTACTAATGATACTATAATTCAAACTATTAGCAACTTAATGCCCCTCACAGGAACTGCAGCTTATTATGTGTATAGCTCAATAACAGGATTTGAACCCTTTAATACAGTTTCAAATGACATGCATTTGGACGCCGTTTTTGGTGTGGGTGGTTGGAATACAGCTTTTTTTGAAACCGTTGATATTGATGTATTATTTGGTCCCGGAACTTGTTTTGTTTATTTGGATGGCTCAGATTTGCATGCCGATGAACTTGAATTATTTTTAAATACGCACATTACACAAATTCAAAATTGGGTTTCCTCAGGAGGACATCTTTTAATTAATTCTGCTCCAAATGAAGGAGATGGTATGTCACTCGGTTTTGGAGGTACATTGCTCTATTATCCGTGGGAAACCTACGATATACTTGCATCAGACCCGCTTCAACCGGTTTGGTTTGGGCCTTACTCACCTGTGTCCACATCTATGTCTGGAACTCCCTTTGGAAAGGCCAATATTATTGGAACAGCCTTAACACCAATTATTTATGATGCTTTAAATCCCGATAAAATAATATTAGCTGAAAAATACTGGGGCGCAGGATTGGTAATATTTGGGGCAATGACCCCTACAGATTTCCATTCACCTACTCCGCAAGTGGAAAATTTGAGGAAAAACCTCTTTTCATATTTGGCTATTTGCACCATTTCAAACAATGATGTTGGAGTTCAAACAATACTCAATCCTAAAACTGATTGTGGGTTAACAAATGAGGAAACAATTTCAGTAACAATTCGCAATTATGGATTTGTAAATCAATCAAATATACCTCTTAACTACAGTATTAATGGTGGGAGTATTATTACAGAAATCTACTCAGGTCCATTAGCAATTGGTTCTACAATTGACTATACCTTTATAACTCCAGTCGATCTTTCTGCAATATCAGAATATACCTTAAAGGCATGGACTTCACTTGCGACAGATACAATTTTATCAAATGACAGCACCTCAACGCAAATTACAAATATTCCTGTTATCAGCACTTTTCCATATGTTCAGAATTGGGAATCAGGCGAGGCTTCAGGGTGGCTCATTTCAGGTGTATTTCCTTCGTGGGAGCTCGGTTCTCCTGCCGGTCCTGTTATCAATACATCACCAACCGAAACGCCGGGAAGCGCATATTCTTGGACTACAAGTTTAGCAGGTAATTACAATAATGGCGAGATGAGCTATCTTGAATCTCCCTGCTTTAATTTGTCAGATTTAACAGTTCCTTATCTTGAATTTGATTTGTGGTGGGAAACAGAAACCGATTGGGACGGATTACAATTGCAATATTCAATGGATGGTGGTGCAACATGGTTTGTTTTAGGGGATATTGGCACGGGCGCAAATTGGTATTCCGGCGAAAGTATAGCACTCGGATTTCAAAATGGGTGGGTTGGTTCAAGCGCAGGTTGGCGAACTGCACATCAGGAAATTGCATTTTTAGCGGGAGAATCGGATGTGAAATTTAGATATTATTTTGCATCAGATTTAATATTTAGTTACGATGGAATTGGTTTAGATAATTTTAGATTACAAGACCCGTTTCCAAACGACCTTGGTGCAACTTATTTAAGCACACCACTTTCAGGAACCAACCTTACAACTTCAGAAATCATATCGGTCAACATCCACAATTTTGGATTATTGCCTCAAACACTTTTCCCTGTTTCTTATCAATTGGATGCTGGTGCAATTATTACTGAAACTTTTCCGGGAACTATTAATCCGAGCGAAGATGCAATTTTTACGTTTGCAACTTCCGGCGATTTCAGTGCAATAGGTGCTCACGAATTATGTGCTTGGACTTCGCTTGCAATAGATGAGGATATTTCAAATGATGAAATTTCGGGATGTGCTACTGTTTATAATTTACTGCCTGTTTCGGGAACAAGCGCATATTACATTTATAGCAATGCAGTTGGATACGAACCGGGATATTTAAATTCAAATACAGAAGCAATGAATGCAGTTTTTGGCGAGGATGCATGGTTTTTAGATTTTTATGAATCAATAAATCCTCTTGAATTATTCAGTGAAACAAATTGTTTTATTTTTCTTGAAGCGAGTGAATACCATTGGTCAGAATTTGAAACTTTTTTTAATGCAAATAAATCACTTATTGAAGGTTGGGTTGCATCCGGTGGAAATTTATTAATTAATGCATCTCCCTTAGAAGGCGATGGTGGCGATATTGGATTTGGTGGAGTTACAATTGAATATCCTTGGTTCACTTATAATTCTGAACCTAGCGACCCTTTGCATCCAATTTTAAATGGGCCATTTCTTCCTGTTACAGCTAATTTAAATGGCTTTTATATTGGCAGAGCAAAAACATCCGGAGTTGGAATTAGCCCAATAATAAATGATGCGTTTTGTTCCGATTGTTACATCCTATCCGAAAAAACATGGGGCAATGGCAAAGTCATTTTCGGAAATATGGAAGCGCCGGAATATTATGCACCGACATTAGAAGCGCAAAACCTGCGGCAAAATATAATCACTAATTTAAGACTCTGCGCGCCCGTAGATATTGGTGTATCAGAATTATTAACACCAATAGCAGGATGCGACATGACAGAAGACGAAATTGTAAGTGTTGTTATAACAAATTACGGATTAACAACGGTTACAAACACATCAATACAATATCAATTGGATTTTGCTTCACCAATTACTGAAATTGCACCGGGACCTATTCCAATTGGTGGTTCGTATACTTATACATTTGATACTCACGCAGATTTCTCATCACCAGGAATACATATATTAAAAGTTTGGTCAGATTTTGATGGAGATGTAAATGTATTAAACGATAGTATTACAATTAATCTTGAATCTTTAGAAACTCCACAAATAGAATTTGGTCCAACGATGACAATTTGTGATGAAATAATTCTTGATGCCGAAAATTCAGGAAGTAATTATTTATGGAGCACCGGAGAAACAACACAAAATATCGCAGTAAATGTTTCAGGTAATTATTCCGTTACAATAACAAATCCATCTACAGGTTGTATCGCTTTTGACCAACTGGATATCATAGTTAATTATACACCAAATGCAAATTTTACAACTGCCATTTCCGGATTAAATGTTGACTTTACAAATCTATCAACTGCAGATGCAGTATACAATTGGAATTTTGGAGATGGTGCAATATCTATGGTATTTAATCCAACACATAGTTATGCCTCTTTAGGAACTTATACTGTTACACTTACAGTAACAAATGGATGTGGTTCCGATTATTATACATTTGTATTAACTATTGGAAACGCAATTGATAATATTTTAAATAACAATTTAATTGAAATATATCCGAATCCGGTAAATGATTTTGCATATTTAAATTTTCATTTTAATGAGCCGCAATTTATAACATTAGAATTGATAAATGTTACCGGTGAGATATTACTTTTCGAAGAGCTAGGAATTATTCAAAATAATTTAATTACAATTAATCTTAATGATATTGCTGCAGGAATTTATCAATTAAAAATTAATACACAAAACGGCATTATTTCAAAACAAATAATTAAAACAATATGATTTTTTTAATTCAATATTGATGTTAAATAAATTGGAATAGAAGCGAGAAAAAACCTGAAAAGAATTGCCTTTAAACCCTTGACTAATTTTAATTAAAATATAGGATTTAAGTATTCAAATCCAAATGTTAAAGTTTTCGCCCTTATGATAATTGTAAGTGACACGCGATAATTGTGCCTTAGACATTCAACATCATTATTAAGTCATTTTTCAATGGAGTTGAAGAGTGATTTTTTATCAATAACCCCTTGTTATTCACATCAATACACAAAATGCCCACTTTTAAACACATTTTTTTTGAATAATTAGAAAACTTAGTATTACTTTCGACACTTAATTGACTCTAACTAACAATTTATCGGTATTATGACAAAACACCTACCCAGACTTCTCAAGCGTGTATTAATTTTATTGGCGTTTATTTCTACGCGCGCTGTTTTCGCCGGGGGCGATAACAATTTTTACATTTACTCAAATGCCTATGGTGGATTTGAACCTTGGTATACCACATCTAATTCTGAAGCAATGAATGCTGTTTTTGGAGTAGGTGGATGGAACCAAGATTTCTTTGAAACTTGCGACCCTGCCTTCGTCTTTTCGGCGAATACAAATTTTGTATTCCTCGAAGGCTCAGATGGTTTTGCTGATGAACTGGAATCATTTCTTCTAACAAATCACACGTTAATTGAAACGTGGGTTACAGACGGAGGAAGATTACTACTCAACGCAGCGCCAAACGAAGGAGATGGAATGCCATTTTATTTCGGTGATGTTAACCTTACCTATTGGGGTGGGGCTAGCAATGTTACGGCAACTGACGCTACACATCCGATTTTTAATGGACCATACACTCCCACCGGTTTATCGTGGACGGGTTCTTCCTTTTCTCATGCAAGCGTTTCAGGCGTAGACATTACACCGTTAATAGTTGATAGCTTTACGCCATCAACTGTTGCACTTTCTGAAGGCAGATACGGTGCAAATGGTATTGTTTGTTTTGGTGGAATGACTACCTCAAACTTTCACTCTCCGGCTCTTGAAGCTACAAACCTGCTTTGGAACATTATTTATTATTTAGGATTTTACGAAATCCCTGATCACGACATGGCATCTTTAACTCTTGTCAGCCCTACCAATGGCTGCGGATTAGGTGTTGAAAACGTTGTGGTTAATTTTAAAAATTATGGAACTAACGATGAAACAAACGTTCCGGTAAGTTATCAACTTGACGGTGGTGCAATTGTTACAGATATTATTGCAGGACCTATTCTAGCTGGTTCAACTTACACACATACATTTTCAGTTCCTGCTAACGTTGCTGCTTTAGGCTCTTATGATTTCGTTGTTTGGTGCTCACTTGCTACCGATGAAGATCCAGCAAATGATGAACTTGATAAAACAATCGATAATATTCCTGTTATTGATATTTACCCATATGTAGAAGCTTTTGAAGATGGCACTGCAGGCTGGATAGCCGGTGGTGCTGCAAGTTCTTGGGATTTAGGAAGTCCGGCAGGTTTTACAATCACAGGCCCTCCTCCTGCAACTCCGGGAAGTTTGAAATCTTGGGTGACCAATCTTACAGGTTATTATAACGTAGGCGAAAAATCTTATGTTACTTCACCTTGTTTCGATTTTAGTGATTTAGTTTTCCCATATATGGAAATGGATATCAATTGGGAAACTCCTATGTATTCTGATGGAGCAAAGGTTCAATATTCTACAGACGCAGGATTTACCTGGACCGATTTAGGAACTGTTGGAACAGGCATCAACTGGTATAATTCATATTATGTATATGGAATGTGGCCGGATTTCTATACTACAGACTACCGTGGTTGGGATAGTAATGGAGGTGGCTGGAAACATGCATACCAAGATTTAACTTTCCTTGCTGGCGAAGCTTCAGTTAAAATCAGAATCGTTTTTGCTGATGATAATTATATGAGTTTTAGTGAAGGTTTTGCTTTCGATAACTTCAAAGTTGCTGACTTATTCCCGAATGATGTTGGGGTAGCTTCAATTTATGAACCGAATTCTGGTCCTTCTTTAACTGCCGCTGAACCTATTTCAGTAGTAATTAAAAACTACGGAACTTTACCACAAACTGGATTTAACGTTTCGTATACTTTTGACGGCGGTCCTACACATACTGAAGTTTTCACTGGAACTGTTGACCCGGGTTTAACTGCAATTCACTATTTTACAACAACTGAAAATCTTGCTGCAGACGGCGATTACGTTTTTGATGCATGGACTAGTCTAGTTGGTGATGAAGACCCTACAAATGATGCTATTACTGAAACTGTAAGTAACTTATTACCTATTACAGGAACGAGTGCATATTATGTGTATTCAAACGTATATGGTGGTAACGAACCTTGGTATACGACTACAAACTCTGAGGACATGAACGCAGTGTTCGGTGTTGGAGAATGGGATGTTGCCTACTTCGAAACACTTGATCCGGCAGTAGTTTTTGGCTCAGGAACTTGTTTTGTATTTATGGAAGGTTCTGATGGTTTTGCTGATGAAATGGAAAATTTCCTTTCAACTAATATTACTCTTATCGAAAACTGGGTTGCCTCAGGTGGACATCTATTGATGAACGCGGCACCTAACGAAGGTGATGGTATGTCGTTCGGATTTGGAGGAACAACGTTAAATTACCCATGGTATGCAGGCAACGTTGATGCTGACCTTCCGCTTCATCCGGCATTTTCAGGTCCATTTACACCTACTTCAACAAGCATGTATGGTGGATCTTATGGACATGCGAGTGTAGCAGCAACAGATGCGACAAATATCTTACATGATACTTTTTCACCTGACAGAATTGTTTGTACTGAAAAATCTTGGGGTGCTGGTACAGTAATATTTGGTGGTATGACTGTTACTTACTTCCATTCACCTGCTCCTGATGCAGATAATTTCCGCAAAAATATTATTGCTTATTTAGCTACTTGTACAATTTCTGACCACGACATGGGTGTTCAATCTGCCCTTGCTCCGGTTTCTTCTTGTGGATTGTCGGCTGATGAAGACATAATTATTAATGTTAAAAACTATGGTTTCTTACCACAAACAGATGTTCCGGTAAGTTATCAAATTAATATGGGTCCAATCGTGACAGAAATAGTTCCTGGAACTATCGATGTTGGCGAAACAGTTGTTTATACATTCGCTGCAGGAGCAAACATGGCTGCTGTTGGCGAATATAATATTGTAACTTGGACTGATTTACCGTTAGATACTATTTATTCTAACGATACAACCTATTACACAGTAAACAATGTTCCAACTATCGCTACTTTTCCATATTATCAGGATTTTGAAGCCGGTAGTGCAGGATGGTTAGCAGGTGGTGGTGGTTCTTCTTGGGACCTTGGAAACCCTGCCGGATTTACAATTATTGGTGCTCCTGATGCTACGCCAAGTAGCTTAAATTCATGGGTAACTAACCTTACAGGATATTATAATAATAATGAAAAATCTTATGTAACATCACCTTGTATGGATTTCAGCTCATTGCTGTTACCATATATCGAATTTGATGTTAACTGGGATATACAAATGTATTCTGATGGTGCTAAAGTGCAATATACACTTGATGAAGGTGCGAGTTGGAATGATTTAGGTAACGTTGGCGACGGTGTAAACTGGTATAACAGCTATAATTGTTATGGTATGTATCCAACATTCTATCTTACAGATTATCGTGGATGGGATGGTAGCAGCTACGGCTGGAAACATGCACATTTTGATATGGCATTCCTTGCCGGCGAAAGTTCTGTGCGTTTCCGTTTTGTTTTTGCAGCTGATACTTATTGGAATTATAATGATGGTATCGGTTTTGATAACGTTAAAATTCAAGACCCATTCCCGGATGATATCGGAGTGGTTGACGTAATTACCCCTGCTTCTGCGGTTACATTAACTGCAACTGAAGTTGTGAGCGTTTTATTACAAAACTTTGGAACTAATAACCAAAGTGGATTCAACGTTTCTTATCAAGTTGATGGCGGAACAATTCATACAGAACCATTCCCTGGTATTTTACCTTTCGGTGGAACTGGAATTATGACTTTTGCCGCAACTTCTGACTTCTCTGTTGATGGTCCTTATGTGGTTAAAGCATGGACTGAATTAGCAATTGATGCAGATAATACAAATGATACAGTAACTGAAACCATTATCAATTTATTACCGGTTGTTGGAACAGATGCTTATTATATCTATTCTAATGTATATGGTGGTGCTGAACCTTGGTATGTAACATCTAACTCTGATGCTATGGATGCAGTCTTTGGCGTGGATGGATGGTTCTTAGATTACGTTGAAGCATTAGATGTATTTGAAGTATTTGATGAAAATACTTGTTTTGTTTACTTAGAAGGTTCTGATGCACAAGCGAATGAACTTGAAAACTTCCTTGAAGCAAATGGAGATTTTGTAGAAAACTGGGTTTCCTCAGGTGGAAACTTACTGTTAAACTCTGCTCCAAACGAAGGTGATGGTATGGACTTTGGATTTGGTGGTGTAGACCTTTATTATGGTTGGTACTCAGGCAACGTAACTGCGTTCGACCCGGGTCATCCAATCTTTAACGGCCCTTACACTCCTATTTCAACCGATTATACAGGTGGTAGTTTCGGTCACGCCTCAGTTTCTGGCGGATCTATTGAACCTATCATTGTTGATACTTTCGATCCTTCAAGATACATTCTTGCAGATAAAAATTGGGGTGATGGTCATGTGGTGTTTGGTGGTATGACACCTCCTTATTTCCACTCACCTGCACCTGATGCTCAAAATCTATTACAAAACATCTACGATTATATTAAATTATGTGCGCCGGTTGACTTAGGTGTAATTTCACTTATATCGCCTGAAGGTGGTTGCGGAACCGGCCTTGAAGTAATTACCATTGAGGTAGAAAACTTCGGTCCTTCAACCGTTTCATCTTTCCCTGTTAAATATCAAGTAGATGGTGGACCAATTGTTTCTGCGTTCGCAACTGTAACTATCACTCCAGGTGGAACTGGTATGTATACATTTGCAGCAGCTTACGATTTCTCTACTCCTGGTGATTATGAAGTGTGTGTTTGGACTGATATCAGCGGTGACTCAGACCCAGCTAACGATATGATTTGTGTTACAATCAGTTCTTATGCAACACCTAGTATTGAATTAGGACCAAACATGACAGTTTGCGACGAGGTTATTCTTGATGCAAGCAATGTTGGCAGCACTTATCTTTGGAGCACTGGTGCAACAACTCAAACAATAACTGTTACAACAACCGGAATTTACAGTGTAACTGTAACTAACCCTACAACAGGTTGTTCTAAAACAGACGACGTTTCAGTTACTGTTAACTATACTCCTGTTGCAAGTTATACCTACGTAGCTTCAGGCCTTACAGTAGTATTTACAAATACTTCTACCGGTTCTGGTACTTATAGTTGGAGTTTTGGTGATGGCGGAACATCTACAACCGCTAACCCAAGTCATACATATGCAGTTACAGGGCCTTACACTGTTACACTTACAGTTACTAATGGTTGCGGAACAGATTTCTACAGTACCGTAATTAATATTGGTAATGCAATTGATAACTACGATTTGGCTAATGCAGTTACTATCTATCCTAACCCAACAAGTGATGTTGCAAACGTATCAATTGAGTTTGCTGAAGCTAAAGAAGTTAGTCTTGAATTAGTAAATAGCCTTGGACAAGTTGTTTGGAGCAATTCTCCTGCAACTGTTGTAACCGCAAATTATGTTATTGACTTAACCAAATTTGCAGCAGGTGTTTATCAATTAAACATTGTTAGTGAAAATGAAAACGCTTCTAAGCCTATCATCTTAACTAAATAATAGAATACTAAAACTAAAAAAGGAGCTTCAATCGAAGCTCCTTTTTTTTTTATTTTATTTAGCGTTAACCACACTACAAATTGGACAAAGTTCAGGATTATGGCCTCGGGCAGGACAAAATTTCCGTCCAAAGTAAATTATCTGTAAGTGCAATTTGTTCCAAGTATCTTCGGGAAATAATCGTTTTAAATCCTTT
>JBBRGZ010000025.1:0-20179 GCA_038223395.1 Chitinophagales bacterium | reverse complement strand
GGCTTGTTTCATACCTTTATAAGGAATTTTAAATAAAACAAGTTCAGCAATTTATAACAAAATTGATGCTTTTTAGATTTTAAAATAGAAATTTTAATATTGAAGAGGTCGTTTTTTTAACAAGCCACCTTTTGTGTCTTTTACGCTTTTCATCATAACAATCGCTATAGGCTCAATTTTTTCGATTTCTGGTTAAATCTAAGTTACGAAAAATATTTAATTTCAGCAATTTTAACAATCATTTGCTTTATTATTTAAATACAGAACTTCCGTCATACAAGATTTTAAAGGCTTTAAATAAAGCTTGATATCCAATGGTTGCATGGTCTTCGTCGGGAAAATAATCAAAGTGTATGTGTAAGTTTTTATTTTTAATAAGCAGCAGTTTTTCTGTTAATAAATTGGCGTCCACCTCCATTACATGTGGAATTGTACTTGGCGCGAGACCTTCCTTGCCGCAAGCTATATACACATTTGTTGAAGCAGAAATATTATCCTCCAAAATATTTGATTCCATATTTAAAAGGGAGCCATTGTCCCACCATAAACTGGGACTTATCAAAATGTAGGTATTAAATAGTGTTGGTTTTTTTAAAAGAATTTCTGTTGCTAAAAGCCCACCCAAAGATTCTCCAATTATTGTTTTAGAAGATGTTGTATTATAATTATTTTCAATAAATGGCACCAGCTCCTCTTCGATAAAACGAATAAAGCCTTCTGAATGCCCTGCAGTTTGGTATAACGTTTTTTCTTCATCAATTGTACTTGGAAACGTAAAGTCGCGTTTTCTGTCAACATTGGCAATTCCTACTATTATTGAAGCAGGTGTGCGATTAACCCATGGAAATGTGTTAAATTGAATCAACCCAACAACATGTATAAAATCTTCATCTGCTGATCCATCAAGTAAATATATAACGGGATATTTAATACTGTCGTTTTCATTATACCCTTGAGGAATATAAATATTTAAAATTCTGTTTTCATTTAAAATTTTTGATTGAATTTCAATCGTAGTTCCTAAAATAAAGGGTGTTTCTTTCAACACATTTTGAGAGGATATGTGATTTGTAAAAAGGAATGCAAGTATAACAGCACTTAATTTCATTTTATTAAATATTTTATTAAAGAAGTAGATAATTAATTAAAGAACTTTCAATGTTAAATTAAGCTTGAAAAAAGTATATAATTTATAGCTTATTGATTTTTATAATTATCATCCCAGTTTTTTATTTGTGGGGGATGTAATTTTCCGAGTGATTTTGCAATTATTGTTGCTACAACCGCATCGCCGGTAACATTAATTACTGTACGACACATATCAAGTGGCCTGTCAATAGCAAATATTAATGCGATTCCGGCTGCTGGAACACCAATGGATTCGAGTACAATAACCAACATTAATAATCCGGCTCCCGGAACAGCAGCCGAGCCAATTGAGGCAAGCGTTGCAGTTAAAATTATTGTAAGTTGATCGGCGACACTTAATTCAAAGCCCATTACTTGAGCAATAAAAACTGCTGCAACAGCTTGATATAAACTTGTACCGTCCATATTAATAGTAGCTCCAACGGGACAAACAAAAGAACTCACTTCTTCGTCTACACCAAGATGTTCGGTAACACATTCCAATGTTACAGGTAATGCAGCTGCACTTGAAGAAGTTGAGAATGCAACAAGCTGTGCAGGAGCAATTCCTCTATAAAATTGTTTGGCTTTCATGCCTGAAAAAATGCGTAATATGATAGGATAAAAGAGAAAACCCATGATGAGTAAACCTGCAACAACTGTAAAAGCATATGCACCCAACGCAGTAAAAACATCACCAGAAGGTGCTTCAGCAACAAGCGACGCGAGTAATGCAAAAACACCGTACGGTGCAAACAACATCACAATATCTATCATTTTCAATATTACCTCATTTGCACTATCAATAAAATCTTTAACTGGTTTAGCCTGTTCTGGTTTTAACATAATTAATCCAATGCCAAAAAGTATTACAAAAAATATAACCTGCAGCATATTCCCATTATCGGAAGCCGCTGCAAAAAAATTGTCAGGTACAATATCAACTAATGGCTGCAATGGACTTTGATGTTCTTGTATTTCAGCAGCAGCCATTTTATCGGTTGCCTGAATACTATATGCATTTAAAAGTTGCTCCTTGGTTCCGTCACTCATGAAATTACCTGGACGAACAACATTTACTATTGCAAGTCCGATACATACAGCTACTACAGTTGTAAATATGTAAAATAAAAACGTGCGTAATCCCATTTTCGAAAATTGGGTAATATCTTTTAAATCAGAAACACCTTTTATTAATGAAACTATTATTAAAGGAATTGCAATGAGTTTTAAAAGATTAATAAAAATTGTTCCGAAGGGTTTTATCCAGTCTTTAATAAATGCACTTCCACCATTAAATTGAATTGCAATTATTCCAACTAAAATTCCGGCTGCGAGCCCAATTATAATTTGCCAGTGTAATGCGAGTTTTTTCATTTACTTAATTTATAATGCTAAAGATAAAAAAGATAATAACTAATACCGTAAAACCCTATTAATAGAAGCAAATAGCACATTATCTCCTTGAAAGCTTCCAAACTCAATAAATGGTAGAATTGCCTATTCTAACTCAAATTTGTGCTTTATTGCCTTAAAATGCAATAAATATTTAATAAAATGTTTAAGTTTTAAATAAATAGATTAAATATTTGTTTTATCTCAAAAAAAAGTAATTTGTTGACATGTCTTTAAATTGAATTCAAAAATTTGACTACTTGAAACCAAAAGTAATCAGTCACATTTGCCGGCAGTTTTATGCATTTAAATGATGATTCTTAGAATAGGGTAGGGAAATAAAAAGAGATAGAAAATAAGAATGCAAACTCCGTAAGTTTAACCCATTTAAAAAGCACAATTAAATTAAGTTATTATTTAATTGCGCTAATATAAAAATTGATAATATCTGACAGAAGAAAGGAAAATAAAATTACCCCACCGCAACCTTAACTAAATCGGCGGCTTCTTGCAATAATATTGCTGACTGCACTTTTAGTCCACTTTCGTCAATCATTTTTTTAGCCTCTTCAGCATTAGTGCCTTGCAAGCGAACTATTATTGGAACAGGAATATTGCCAATATTTTTATAAGCGTCTATAATGCCTTGTGCAACTCTGTCGCATCGAACTATACCTCCAAAAATATTTACAAGTATTGCTTTCACATTTGGGTCTTTAAGTATGATTTTGAAAGCAATTTCTACGCGTTTTGCATCAGCAGTTCCTCCAACATCTAAAAAGTTTGCAGGGCTTCCACCACTTGATTTAATAATATCCATAGTAGCCATTGCCAATCCGGCGCCGTTCACCATGCAGCCTACATTTCCGTCTAATTTTACAAAATTTAATCCAGCAGCGCCGGCTTCAACTTCAGTCGGGTCTTCTTCATAAATGTCGCGCATTTCTGCAATATCTGCATGGCGATATAGTGCATTAGCGTCAACAACGCATTTTGTATCTACAGCAATAATTTTATTATCAGAAGTTTTTAATACGGGATTTATTTCCAATAAAGAGCAATCGTTACCTGTGTATGCATTATAAAGGCTAATTACAAATTTTGTCATTTCTTTAAATGCATTACCTGATAAACCCAAATTAAAGGCTACACGTCTTGCTTGAAAAGGCATTATTCCAACCGTTGGGTCAATCCATTCTTTGTGTAGCTTTTCGGGAGTATGCTCTGCAACTTCTTCTATATCCATTCCACCTTCAGTAGAATAAACAATTACGTTTTTGCCCATATCGCGATCGAGCAATACGCTCATATAAAACTCTTTATTTTCTTCAGCTCCCGGATAATAAACATCTTGAGCAATGAGCACCTTATGCACAACTTTTCCTGCTGCTCCCGTTTGCGGAGTAATAAGTGTTGCGCCGAGTATTTTTTGTGCTTTTTCGTATACTTCTTCCAAGTTTTTGGCAACCTTTACGCCACCGGCTTTACCACGCCCACCTGCATGAATTTGCGCCTTTACCACCCAGATTTGAGTTCCGGTTTGAACCATCAATTGTCTTGCGGCTTCAACTGCCTGTTCGGGTGTGTCAACTGTAATTCCTTCCTGAATTCTAACGCCAAACCGTTTTATGAGTTCTTTTCCCTGATATTCGTGCAGATTCATTTTCTTTTATTTTGTTGCGCAAATATAGCATATTTAGAAGGCCTTTTTTTATGAAAATGGTGGAAAATTTGCCTAAACATCGTCAGATTCCGCATCCTCTGCATGTTGTTTAGTAAGATATTTTTATGGTTTATAGTATGGCATCACTTTAAGTTGCATTAGCATCCGCGATAAAATTCACAAACCCATATTAAATTTCCTTAAAATCTTTCCGGATTGTCAAATTTCGGTCATTCTCCTTTTCGTATTGAATTGTGGAATAATTTTGTAAGCATAGCAGCGTTATAGTTCATGTAATTTTATTAAAAATTCAATTATGAAAAAATTAATGATTGTTTCAGCTTTCTTGATTGCTTCACAAGTGCACGCTCAGTCTATGCGTATGAGTGCTTCATCATTTACCGGTGGTTTTGAGCAAATCCAAAATCCGGCAAATACAACTGTTCTGCAGAACCAATTTAACCACATTAATCCAACTTCAAATGTGGGCACAACGCTTTCTACAGAAACTACAAACGCGCATCAAAACCTTGGAATTGTTAATGGTGGCGATATTCGTCCTGCAACCGGAGTTGTTGTTCAGGAAGATTTAGTAGCCGGAAAAAAATCAAATGAATTTTCTTTCATGAAAAATGTATTCGATAAAATAAAATCTTTTCATTTGCGCAAAAAAGCAAAATAATATTTTCATCGCATTTATAATTCAATAATACTGTCGAGTCCTCGATGTAATCCTTTTAATGAGCTTACTTTACGCAACGCAAGAAGTGCACCGTCAATATATGGTTTTGTAGCATTTATGGCATCGTGTCGAATTTTTAAACGTTCAGCACCTGTTCCAAAAATAATTTCGCACGAGCTGTTAAAACCGGGCAATCTTACAGAGTGTATTTGTGTTCCTAAAACATTTGCACCTCTGCTTTCAGGTAAGCCAATTGTTTCGTTTGCAAATACTTTTACCTCTCCTTGTTTAATTTTAGCAATGCGTGAAGCAAGTTCTCTTGCTGTTCCACTTGGGGCATCTTGTTTTCCTTCGTAACTGTATTCAATAATTTCGCGAGAGGGAAAATGCTTTGCCGCCATCTCTGCAAACTTCATCATTAATACTGCAGAAATAGAAAAATTGCCGGCAGCAATTACACCAACTTGATATTTATCTGCTTCAATTGCAATTTCCTCAAAATCAGATTCACTCAAACCGGAAGTGCCAATTACAACCGGTATTTTTTCTTGAATTGCACAAATAACATTGCGTTTAACAATAGAAGCATGAGTAAAATCAATTAATATATCCGGATTTCTGCGCAAGGCAAAAACGATATCATCAAAAATTTCTGCGTGTATGGATTTTATTTCCAGAATATCACCAAGATTTTGTGATGCATAGTTTCTTGCCACTGCACTTGATACCTCAAGATCTTCCGATTCTGCTATTGCAGCTGCCAGGTGACGACCCATTTTTCCTGTAGCTCCGGCGACACATATCTTCATTTTCATAATTATCGTATTTAAAAATGAAAATTACACAGAATGCATCAATATTTCTATGATTTTCCATATTTATTCTTGTGCTTTAGATCATACCTATATTGAGGTTTTTAATTTGCGTAATGCAAATTATTGCTTAATAAAAATTCTTAAAGTAATATTATTTAACCATTTTGATTGCACGGTAAATAAATACGATGCACTAAATTATTGATATCAAAATGTGCAGCAACAGTTTTAAATATTGAAAGCGATGTTGTTTTGCATACACAAAGATGATTTAGTAATCATTTAAAAACTATTCATCAATCGTGTTGTGAAATTTTATATGCTGCTTTGTAAACTATAATGCATTATGCTCCAATAATCAATGAGCGCATCGAAATTGAACCTGCAGTTGTTTTTTCATTAAAAAAGCGAAGCGATTCATTTTTTTCTTGTAAAGCAAGACTATATAAAAGTGGTAAATAATGGTCGTTTGTAGGTATTGATAATAGTGCTGATTTACCAAGAGTTTCATAATGTATAATAGGAGAATGGTTGCCTTTTTCGATTAATGATTTAATTGTTTCATCAAATTCAATTGCCCAGTCGTAAGCACTTTGGTTCCATTGAACCATGCGCAGATTATGTACGATATTTCCGCTTCCAATAATTAATACGCCGCGTTTGCGCAAGGCTTTTAATTCTTGAGCTAAAGCGTAATGATATTCGGGTTTTTGATAATAATCAATACTCAATTGAAAAACAGGGATTTCTGCCTTTGGAAACATTTTATTTAATACACTCCAACAACCATGATCCAAACCCCATTCATTGTCTAATTCAACTTTTGTTTTTGTAATAAGTTGTTGCGTTTGCAACGCAAATTCAGGTGAGCCTGGGGCATTATATTGTACATCAAATAAATCTTGTGGGAACCCTCCAAAATCATGAATTGTCTCAGGCGCCGGTATTGCCGAAACGCGCGTTCCCCTTGTTAACCAATGCGCAGAAACGCACAAAATGGCCTTTGGAACAGGTAATATTTTACCCGTGTCTTCCCAGCCTTTGGTAAATTCATTATCTTCAATTGCGTTCATGGGGTTGCCATGTCCCACAAATAAAACGGGCATTTTTATGTCCTCTTCTTTTTCAAATTTTTCTTTAAAATCGTTTAATTGCATAGCTAATATACTTAGGGAACCATTGCGAATAAAATGGCGTCTGTTCATTTTTTTAACTGCTAATCTTTTATAATCTACCTTTGCAGCGTAAATTATAATGTAATGCTACAAAAAAAAGTTTCAGATTCGAGTACAACTTTCACCGAATTAGTAATGCCCAACGATACTAACCCGATGCATAATCTTATGGGTGGCAATTTATTAAAGTGGATGGATATTGCTTGCGGAATTTGTGGAGGTAAACATGCCAATCGGATTGTAGTTACTGCAGCCGTTGATAATGTATCTTTTAATCGCCCAATAAAAATTGGCGATATTGTTACTATAAATGCAAAAGTTACGCGTTCGTTTAATACAAGTATGGAAATTTATGTTGAGGTTTTTAAAGAAAATTTCCGTTCTCCTGAAAAAATTAAATGCAATGAAGCGTATTATACTTTTGTTGCTCTAGATGATGATGGAAGGCCTGTAAGTGCACCCGAAATAAACCCTGAAACCGAAGAGGAAAAAAGTAGATTTACCTCTGCAATGCGCCGACGCGAATTGCGTTTAATTTTAGCAGGTCGCATGAAACCCGAAGAAGCAAAAGAACTTAAAGCAATATTTATTCCTGATTAACGAATACGGGTTAACCAAAATAAAAATGTCCGGAACTGTTTAACAGCTTCCGAACATTTTTTATGTATTAATTTAATTAATACGCTTTATTTTTCTTTGGTGTTTCTTCAGTTTGTTTAAAATCTTCCGTTTTAACGGCGTCTTTTTTCCCTAAATAAGTCCACACAATTGCTTTTGAATATTTGTCAAAAACTTTATTAATGTCTGCTAATTTAGATGCATTAACTTCAGATGTTATTTTATCTAATTGCTCCCATCCGCCACTTAATTCAGCAGCACCTAATGCATCGGCTTGGTTGCCTGTAGTTTCAAGAGTTAAATAATAGCCGGTTAAAAATTCTTGTTTTTTATCAATTAATTCTTCTTCAGTAAATCCGTCCCGTTTAATTTTATTTAATTCGTCAGTCATTACTTGCATGCTTTGTTTTGGATCTGTAGTGCTAATATAAATTACACCATAAGGATTCGAAACTGCAGAATTTGCATAAAAGGCAGCAGGTGCATACGACAAACTTCTTTTTGTGCGTAATTCGGTAAAATATCTATCTCCTAATATTGACATTGCAATACGATAAGAAACACCTTCTTCTGTATTAGCAAAAGGTGCACTCATTATTCCACGAATATAATTTGTTGCAATATCTCTATCCTCAACAAATTGTTTAGGCTGTGTAATTAAAACTCTGTTTTCAGGAGAAGCTGCTATTCCATAAGGTAAACTCGCAAGTGTAGATTTAATTTTTGCGGTTAAATCTGCTTCGGTAATATTGCCTACTACAACAATAAAAATCCTCTTTTTACCAATTGTTCTTTTGTAATAATTATTAATATCATCACGTGTTATACTCTCGATAGTTTCAGGTGTCCCTTCTGGTGATTTTGCATAATCTTTACCTTCAAAGGCAACCTGGCGCGATAATAGTGCAAGATAGGTATCCGGATCGGCCATGTTTTGTTTCGCGCTTGCAATTTGTTGCTCTTTCTGATTATTAAATTCATTTTCAGAAAACGCAGGATTTAGAATTGCATCACTAAATAAATTCCAAGAATCTTCCCAAAATAATTTAATGCAAGTCATGCTGAGTGTGCCATAATCCAAATTAGTACTTGAACCGAAGGTAGTACCAATTTTTTCTGCAGCAGTATTAAACTCTAATTTCGACATGCTTTTTGTGCCGCCATTTACCATTAAATTTAAAGTAAGACTTTCAATTCCTTGTTTATCTTTTGGATAATTTCCCGTGCCGCCTTCTATAAACAATCTTACACTGATTACATCCTTTGGAACATATTTTTGAATTACCTTAATACCCTCTACTGTAAATTCTTTGGTATCCTGAGCAAATGCATGATGCACTGCAGAAATACAAATTAACAATACTATAATTAACTTTATTTTTTTCATAAGAGCGAAATTTTTTATATAAATAAATTATTCTTTTACTTCAAAACCCATTGCTTTTAAATCAACCATGTCTTTCATTGCAGGATTAAGTAATAATCCTGTTACATGTGGCTGACCTTTAATATATGTAGTAATAAAATTATTAATATCTGCACGCGTTACCTTTTGTAAATTGCTCACATAATCAGTATAATAATCAATAGTAGCAGATGCCCACCAATATGTAACCGTATGAACAAAACTACTTGTGCTTTCTTTGCCGTAAGCATCATCAATTGCCAATAAATTTTTAGCAGTTTCTAATTGTTCGTCTGTATAATAATCAGGGCTTGTCCACATATCAATATTTTTTTGTAATACATCATAAGCTTCTTGAACCTTCATTGGATTTGGCACTAAAAATATTTGTATTGGACCGGTAAATTTTGCAGTTTGATATCCAACATTAACTTGATAAGCTAAACCTGTTTCAATTAAATCTGTTTGCAGTTTTGAATTCGCTTGCGATAAAATATAAGAAAATACATCGGCAGCATATGTCGATTTAAGGTCGTGTCTTGTATCTGGTCCATGATAGCCAATTAAGAAAATTGGAACTTGAGCATTGTCATTCATGGTAACAAAACTTGTAGCACCTTTTAATGGCTTAATTTCCGGTACAGGCCATTTAACAAAGGGATCAAATCCTGCTGGTACCCAATCGCCAAATACTTTTTCCATTTTAGCAAATGCTTCTTCGTGATTTACATCACCGGCAATTACTAACATCGAATTATCAGGATAATAATATTTATTCTGAATGATGCGCATTTTTTCAGGTGTACATGTATTAATTACATTATGCAGTCCGATTGGATTTTTTCTGTAGTAATTTTCTTTCCACATCGCTCTATTCATATCATCCAATAAAAAGAAAACCGGGTTAGATTCATTGCGCTGAAATTCACCATCAACTACAGGAAGTTCATTTTTCATTTCCTGTTCTAAAAACAAAGGATACCGAATAGCTGAATTCATAAACTGAATACCTTCATCCAATTTTGAATTACTGAGTGTTATAAAATAATTTACACGTTCGTCGCTCGTTGTGCCATTAAAAACTACTCCCAATTCTTGTATTCTTTTCAAAAATGCCTCTTGACTTGGCAGGTCTCTATTTGCTTTAAAAAACATGTGCTCATACATGTGGCTAAGGCCATTAAAAGCACTGTCTTCAGTGTAAGATCCATTCTTTACAACAATTTCTATTGTTGCTAATGGAACCGTTTTGTCTTCAATTACGAGCAATTCTAAGCCGTTCGGCAACTTTTTCATAAAAAAGTTGGAAGGTAGTTTGTTCTGGGCTGAAGCTAAAGTGCTTATAAGTAACAGCACAGGGATTAAATGGAATATCTTTTTCATATAATTTTGAGTTATTTAATAGGCGTAAAGTTAATAGAATAAGTATTATTCCCTTTTAAAATGTGGTTAAACTATGTTAATCCCAAATTAGAAATAGAGCGACACATCCGTTTTTTCTCGAATTTCCGGGTTAAAAAACACGATACCTTTAAAAAAGAGATCAATGGTAAGTTTTACCTTTTCGGAAGATTTAATATAATTCCAAGCATCCTCCATTTCGCTACTCCAATGGATATCGTCAAAAACAAGTATGCTGTTTTGATGGCAAAATGGCAGTATCTTTTCAAAATATGCTATTGTAGGGTTGCGTCTGTGATTGCCGTCTATAAATGCAAGGTCTATTTTCCCAAGTATTTCGAGTGCTTGCGGAAGGGTTTCGGAAAATTCGCCTATTAATAGTTCTATATTATTTATATGTAGCGGTTTAAAATTTTGAACAGCCGTTTGCCCTATTTCAGGACTTCCTTCTAAACTTACAATTTGGGCATGCGAGGATGCTGTAGCAAGATATAAAGTGCTGATTCCCAAAGAAGTGCCTAACTCAAGTATGCGTTTACTTTGATAATGATTGACTAAATGAAAAAGTAAACGCCCAAATTTTGGTGTTATTAGGGTGTTTTTAGCAATAGTTGAAATTTTGCGTTTCGGTGGACTTCCCTTTTTTGATCCGGCGCCATAATCTAAAATATTGAGCTCAGAATTACTGTTTAACAACTCTTTACGTATCAGTTCTATACCTTTAAAAGCGTAATAATCGTTTTTATTATTAAGTACATTCTGTGTAAAATCAAATAAAAACGGCGAATGTATGTCGTATGCAGTACGGGCATTCATTCGGTATTTTATGTATTTGCGAATTATCTCGTAGCTGCTCATGAGCGCGAAGATACTACTTGAAAAATATTTCGGATTTTCTTTTTTTGTGACACTCTAATTCTTGAAACATCGCAAAAAGAACTCACTTTAACCTAATTTTTATATGCAATTTAATCCATTTGTAATATGATTATTTTTAACTTTTGTGTGAATTTTGTTTTTAACAATATTACAGAGAATGAACAGTAAATCCACCGATTTGTGGATTCAGATTTTCATTTTATCGAAATCGTCGTATATTCGTGAGTTCAATCAAGAAAGTATGAAAAAACCATTACAAACGTTGATTTTAGGACTCTTTGTTACGAGTATCATGCAGGCACAAGTTGGCACCCATTTCGGGTTTCAAGGTCAGTTTAACAACTCCTGGATTTTAAATCAAAATAATTATGAACTGTCCCAAATGGATTATGAATATAAATTAGGACCTTCGGGCGGACTTTCTTTGGGTTACAATTGGGACCCGCATTTTGGAGCACAAATTGAGTTGAATTATGCTTTTATGGGTCAAACCTATAAGGATATTGTTCGCGACTTCAGTCAAAGTTACAATCCTGACATCCCTAATCAGGTGTATCCCGTTTTAACATATCGTTATGTTGATTTGCGTTACATCCAAATACCTATGCTTTTTAAATATATGGAAGGTGATGCAAAAGATGCCATTAAATATCATATTTTAGGAGGACTTCAATTTGGATATTTAATTAGTGCAGAGCAGCGGTATACAGCCGATGTGTTTGAGGAAGATAAACAACTCGACATCGACCCTAAAATTGCGCCCCAAAGCGCAGTTCCAGAATTTAATAATGCTGGTGGCCTTACCCCAAGTATAGATTATTTTAATAAATTAGATATTGGTGCCGTATTCGACATTGGAGTTGATATTTATGCAAACGATAAAATTTATTTCTCACCAGGTTTAAGAGGCTCTGTTGGTTTTTTGGATATTAATTCTGAGGCAACTCGAAATCTTGATCCTGCAAAAGGAGAAAAAATTTATAAAACTTCGCACAATGCTTTTGTCGGAGTATATATTGGTGTTAATTTTATGTTCGGCGATATTTTAATCGGACCAAAAGCGGAATAAAATCTTATATAAACTATTTTAAAAGGCTGCCTCAACAGGTGGCCTTTTTTAATTTGGAGCAGTTACATTGCAGTTCTTCTAATCATCCGTCCGGCTATGCATTACAAGTCCTCGCTTACCCGAAAAAGCGGGCTCGCTGCGGGCTTTCCATTACTATCCGGGCTATTTATCATGGTTTCAATTACTCATAATATTTTATAACTCTAGCGCAGGCGCAACACTAGCGCAAGCGTCTTTGCTTGTGCTAAATTTGTAAGGCTAACGAATAAAAGCATCCCAAACAACTTCCTTTGGAGGCTCTGCAATAATTACAACAGGTTCGTTTTTAACAGGATGTATAAACTCCAATTTTCGTGCGTGCAAATGTATTGAGCCGTCCTTATTTGTTCTGTCGAAACCATATTTAATATCCCCCTTAATAGAACAACCAATACTCGCTAATTGTACGCGAATTTGGTGATGTCTTCCAGTTTCAGGATGCACTTCTAATAAAAAATATCTATTGGAAGCACTTATTAATTTATAATGTAAAACAGCCTGTTTCGATTCAGGTTTATTTTCAGCATAGGCAAAACTTTTATTCATGTGCTCATTTTTAATAAGATAATTTGTAAGCGTAGCTTCTTCTTCATCAGGTTTCTTTTTTACTACAGCCCAATACGTTTTATGAAAATTTCTTTCACGAATAATCTTTGCCATGCGTTCGTTTGCTTTACTCGTTTTTGCAAACAGTAGAATGCCACTCACCGGCCTATCAATACGATGTATTAATCCAGTATATACATTGCCCGGCTTTTGATAAGTTTCCTTAATATGCTGTCGCACTAATTCAACCAGCGGCGTATCCTGCGTTTTATCCCCCTGCGAAATTTGTCCCGGTTTTTTATTAATAGCTAACAGATGATTGTCTTCATATATAATTTCCAAGTTGTTCATAAAACAATTTAAGCAATTTATAGATTTTCTAATGCTGTTCGCAATTTTTTTGGCATCCCTAAAACTACCTCATTGTATGAATGATCAACCATTTTTATTATCTCCTTTTGCGGAATAGTGCCGTCAATAATAACTGTATTCCAATGTGCTTTATTCATATGATAACCTGGTATTACAGAGGAATATTTTTCTCTCCATTCGGAAATTAATTCAGTATTACATTTAAGATTAATTGTAAACTGCTCTGCGTTTAAACCTGTTATAGCAAATATTTTCCCCATCACCTTAAAAACCAAAGTATCTTCACCAAAAGGAAAATCCTCAATTACGCCCTTTTTTTTAAGACAATATTCCCGAAAAAATTCTACATCTAACATAGTACAAATTTAGTATAAACCCTTAAAGTATAGCTACTTCAAATTTGGTTTGTTTTTTATTTATTTTTGACAAATAAAATAATATCAATTCAATTGAGATATGGCGCGTTTTAACCACTTTGTACTAATTTTGTTTATAGGGTTAATGTGTTGCTCTACATCATGTAAACACAAGTCCGAGCATCAAAATCCTATCATCGTTCAAAACACAACAGGGTATTTTGAAAGTGTGCAAAACCACCGAGATGCTTTAGATTCCTATTTTAAAAGTAAGGATTCACCTTTATCAGATTCTATGAAGAGAAATTTTACAGGAATTCATTATTTTCCAATAGATACAAATTATAAAGTAAATGCGCATTTTGAACAAATGCTAAATGGTGATGTTTTTCAAATGTCGGTTTCAGGAAGTATTGCTGATGTTTATCAAACTGTGGGCACACTCAAATTCAATTTGGATAATAAAGAATGTACGCTGGAAGTGTATTTAAATAAAAGTTTAGCAGATGAGGGAACTACAGTATATTTTATTCCGTTTTATGATTTAACAAGTGGCAAAGATACTTATGGAGGTGGCCGCTATCTTGATTTAAAAGAAATGAATGGTAAAGAATTAATATTAGATTTTAACTATTGTTATCAGCCCTATTGCTTGTATAATCACGAATATTCTTGTCCCATACCTCCCATGCAAAACACACTTACTATAGAAATAAAAGCAGGAGAGAAGCTTTAATTAGATGCAGAAATTTATTCCAATATTTCCATTGAGCCTAGTTGCCTATCCCGGCGAAAAAATAAATCTGCACATCTTTGAACCGCGCTATATACAGCTCATAAACGAATGTAAAAATGAAGGTAAAACGTTTGGCATTCCGGTCATGCATAACAAAAATTTATTGGATTATGGAACCGAAATGGAACTTGTCAAAATTCATCATATTCATGAGTCGGGGGAGCTAGACATTGAGGTAAAAGGGTTACAAGTATTTTCAATTTTGGAAATAGTATCAGAAATTCCTGAAAAATTATACTCAGGCGCAATTGTTTCCATGCAAGAAAATATTGAAGACAAACATTCAAAGTTACTTTTCGAATTAGAATTGCTTTCAATAGAATTATTTGAACTGCTCGATATTAAAAATGACGTTTATAAACCAGGATATACCGTAAATTCATATAAACTTGGACATTATATTGGATTAGATTTATTAATGGAGTATGAATTATTGAGACACGCTCGAGAAACGGCAAGGCAAAAAATTCTTGTTGAACACATTAAAAAAATTCTGCCTTCTGTAAAACAAATTGCTGAAATAAAAGTAAAAGCAAAACTCAATGGCCATTTTAGAATGATAAACCCACCTGATGGACAATAAAAAAAGCGGTAAAAGATTAAATCCTTTACCGCTTTAAAATTTTATTATAACTTATTATTTTAAAGAAACAGCATTTGGGTATACCATGCGTTTTGCGCCTTTATAATCTGATACTTCAACACTTGCAACCTTATCGGTAATGCGTACATATTTTGCACTCTGGCTTAAATATCCACTACCGGTATAAAGTTCTACTTTAGCTTTGCTTCCGTCTTTCATCATAACCATTGCATAAACATCAGTTGATGCAAGCGCAACAATTTCAGTAGTATTCGTAAGTCCGAATGATTCAGTTTTTCCATTGCTATTTGCTATAATGTAAACAGGTTGTTTTGATTTTCCATCCAATAAACAAGCAAGGCCTTTTGCATCAGCATCACTTTTAAACCCTGAAAAATAGCCATGCTGAGGCGTAAAGCTTCCATCACCTTTACCCAATAATAATAAGCCACTACCGGCGTCGTGACGCGTAACTTCAATTTCAGTATTATAAAAATTACCGTGCATTAATATGTCCACAAATCCATCTTGATTAAAGTCATCAGTTATCATACCAAACATGGTAGATATTTGCGCATCAACAGGTAAAAACTTCATTGTGAATTTACCATTACCATCATTCACTAAAACCGAAGAAGAAAAAATATATGCTGTGCGATGAATGGCTTTATCCAAATCAGCGCCAAACATATCCTGAATAGTTGCTTTACCTAATGCATCCCAAGTCGGGAACATCTCATTAATTTCCGGTAATTGTTCAATTAAACGCTCTCGAGTTTTTACTGGGAATAATTTATCATGCTGATAATAACCCATTATAAAATCCTCTGAGCCGCTTTTATCAAAATCATACAAAAAAGCTTCAAGTGGTAAAGCGTGTCCATCAGATACAGCAATTGTGTTTTTATATCTTCTGTTTGTTCCAAAATTACCTACGATATAATCTATGTCGCCATCATTATCTACATCGGCTCCGGAAATACTTTGCCACCAACCTGTTGCATTCGCTAAACCTGTTGCAGATGTTGCATCTGTAAATTTGCTGCCAGCATTTTTAAGAAAAGTAATTGCCATCCAGTCGCCGGTAATAATTAAATCAAGATTATTATCATTATCAAAGTCAGTCCATATTGCTGAAGTTACCATTCCGATATCTTTTAACATGGGAGCAACACTTGCACTTACATCGGTAAATTTGCCACCGTTATTTTGTAAAATATAACTTGAAGCAGGAGCGAGGTAACGTCCGGGAATTTGCCTTCCACCAACAAATAAATCTATATCACCATCTTTATCGTAATCTGCACCGGTTACTACCGAACTACTTGTATTTATTGCAGGTAAAGAGTTGGTTGAAATCGTAAATCCTCCTTTACCATCATTAATATATAATCTGTCGGCATATTTTACATCATTTGCTGCAAACTCATTGCTTCCTGAAGCTACATAAAGATCGTTATCACCATCTCCATCAGCATCAAAAAATAATACTCCTGCATCCTCAGAATTTAATCCGTTGTCTGCTTTCTGGGTCCAAGCAATTTTTGTGAACTTACCATTCGCACCTTGAGTAAACAATGCCCCCGATTGACCTGCGGCACCGCCAATATAAAAGTCATCGTAACCATCGCCATTAACATCGGCAACAGCAACACCAGGCCCTAAAGAACTCATTTTGTGAGGTAATAAATATTCACGCAAAAAGTCATCGTAATCTGCTTCTTTATGTGTGAAATCTATTTGTAAATCCTCTGTATTTTTTACAAAAGTTTTCTGAATTGTATTGTGGTTTTCAAATTTAACTGCTTTAGATGCATTTGCATGATCTAATGTTATAAATTGATTTATTGCAACATCGCGCAATATTTGTTTTGAACCATCTAACCATTCTACTTCAACTAAATCTATTTTAGCCGCCTTACCTAAACCAAAATGAACATCATCTTGCATAGTTGTTAAATAACCATGCGATGCGGAGTGCTGAATATATTGCATTTGATCGCCGCAATAGATTTTAACTTTGGTTCCATATCCTGCGCTATTTTTAGAATACCCTTTAAATTTAAATTGAATCCAACCATTTGCATTAGGTAGTTTTTCTGAGTTATTTCGATAAATCCAAGGCGACTGATTTACGTTGCTTGTAACGATATCCATATCTCCATCATTATCTAAATCAACATAACCGCCACCATAAGTAATTGAAGGATAATAAATCCCCCAATCGTCGCGCATATCTTTAAAAGTTAAGTCTTTATTATTTTGAAAGATATAGTTTGGATGATCTAATACATAAGTAGGTAATTCTTTGCGCACTTCATAATAGACGGTGCTATCTTCAATACGAACAGCGCGACGTAATTTATGATAGGTTTCAGATTCATCAACATGAAAATCGCGTAAAAATCCGTTGGCAATAAAAAGGTCTTTCCATCCGTCGTTATCAAAATCTGTAAAGAAAGATGTCCAACTCCAATCTGTTGTAGATACGTTCGCAGTTCTTGAAATTTCTGAGAAAGTTCCATCACCATTATTCATTTGTAATGAATTGGAGCGGTTTTGATAACCATAACCTGCATTTAATAAAATGCGCATTACTTCAACTTGGCTCGATAACATAAACGTTTTATAAGTATAATTATCTTCCATGTCCATATCCACAACGAGCATATCTAAAAATCCATCATTATTAAAGTCAGAAATATCTGAACCCATAGAATTGATAGACGTTTTTTTAATTGCTTTTAAAGATTCATCTCTAAAAGTACCGTCGCCGTTATTAACATATACGTAGTCATACATTGCAAAATCATTTGCAACAAATACATCTAAAAATCCGTCGTCATTTATATCTCCAACAGTAGCACTTAAGCCATATCCATGATTATTGATACCAACCTTTAAATGCGATTCTGTAAATGTATTATCACCGTTATTTATATAAAATAAATTACTTTGATTTTTGCCTTGTTCAATTTTTTGGAAATTTTTTTGTTTGTTTTTGTCAATAAAATCTACTGGGTGTGTTGCTAAATAAATATCAAGGTCGCCATCATTATCGTAATCGAAAAAATTGGCGTGTGTACTATAAACGTCAGCACCCAATCCAAATTTTTGGGCATTTTCAACAAAAGTGCCATCACCATTATTTACCCATAATTCATCTTCACGTAATTTTGGTTCATCCCATCTACTCATGCAGATATAAATATCTAAATCATTGTCGCCATCAATATCAATCATTGATGCACCATATGGCCATTTAGCGGGGTTGCGAATAATGCCGGCTTTATCTGTAATATTTTCAAATTGCAAATTACCTTTATTTAAATACAAGCTATTAGCAACAAGATTTCCTGTAAAAAATAAATCCTGTAATCCATCATTATTAACGTCACCAATGCAAACACCACCACCGTTATAGATATATGAATATCTCCACCAATTAACTAAATAGTTTTCAGAAAGGTCATTAACAAAATCGATTCCTGTAGATTTATTAGTTAAAATATCAAATAATTTTCCGGAATTACCATCTAGAGTTACCTCCCTTGCCTCATCAATTATTGCACCACCGCGTGTATCAGTATCGCCGTTAGAAAAAAGTTTACACGACGTTATAAAACCTGTTGATACAATTATTGATGCGAAAAAAATGTGTTTAAAATTCATAATTTGTATTTTTTTATAAATGGATTGGTTCTAATTAATTTAATAAAGTTTTATTTATTTGAAACCAGATTTCCAAAAACATTTCGGCTTACGCCTTTATTATCATAAACTACAACCCCTGTTACTTGCTCAGTAATTATTACTGAAGGTGTACTTTGGCTTAAATATCCAGAACCACAATACAATTCTTGTTTACGCGTTTTGCCGCTGCTGTAAGTAATCATTGCATATGCATCATTGCTTTTGAGGGTTATGATATTATGCGCTTCATTTACTTTAAATGCATTTACAGGTCCGTTGCTGTTTGTAGTTAATAATACTGTCGATTTTGATTTCCCGATATTTATTACAGCAAGAGATTTTGCGTTCATTGGGGAATAAAATCCTGAAAAACGCGCATGTAAATCTTTAAAAGTGCCATCACCATTTCCTAATAATACATTACCAATTCCCCCATCTTGTGTGTTTGTTTCAATTTCTGTTTCATACCAGTTACCATGACAAACAATATCAAGATTTCCATCGTTATTAACGTCCATAGCAACAATTCCAAACATGCTTGAAATTTGTGCTTCGTTTGGTAATTTGTGAACTGCAAATTTATTATTACCTAAATTTTCTATGTAAGAGGTATAAAAGGTATTTGCTTTATAATGTAATTTAGAATTTTCCATTCTTTTTTTACCATAAAAGTCCCAAATCTCTGCTCTTCCATAACTATCCCAGTTAGGGAAAATAGTTTCAATATCTTTAATTTGTTCAATCATACGTTCACGCGTTTTTTGCGGATATAATTTATCCTTTTGCCAGTAACACATGATAATATCATTGGTACCATTATTATCGTAATCATCGTAGAATAATTCTATCGGTTTTTCGTTTGGACGATACTTTAGATTAATACCAAAGTTTCCGGCTACATAATCCATATCGCCATCATTATCAAAATCGCCAGCTGTTAAACTGTTCCACCAACCTGTGGATTCGCTTAAACCTGATTGACTTGTAATATTTTTAAAAGAGCCATTTTTATTTTCGAATACAGTAATAGGCATCCATTCGCCTGTTATAACTAAATCATAACTTCCGTCATTATTAAAGTCGGTCCATAAACCGGCAGACACCATTCCAATATTTTCTAATTCAGGAGCAATTGATTTTGTTACGTCAGTAAATTTTCCGCCGTTATTTTGAAGAATATAACTTTTTGTAGGAACAGGATAATTACTCGGAATCATTCTTCCACCTACAAATAAATCCATATCGCCATCTTTATCATAATCTTGCGCTGCAACGCATGAGCCACTTGAAATCATTTTAGGAAGTGCGTCAGTTGATAATGTAAAGTTTCCATTACCGGAATTGATATATAATAAATCCTGAAAATGAGCATCATCTTTAGGAAAATCGCTTCCACCAGTAACTACATATAAATCTAAATCGCCATCCCCATCTGCATCAAAAAATATGGATCCTTGATCTTCAGATTGAATTTCTTCAATTCCTTCTGCAAATTGTGTTTTAGTAAATGTACCTGCTTCATTTTGTACATATACCGCGCCGCTTTGTTTACTTGCTCCACCAA
>JBBRGZ010000024.1:0-20404 GCA_038223395.1 Chitinophagales bacterium | reverse complement strand
AGCAGGTGTATTTTTATATGTTATATTATTTTTCATCCCTAGTTATTAAATTCATTCTTTAATAATATTGTGATACTCAGCGAGTGCTTCAATTGGAGAACGCAAAATTGCACCTACTGCTAACTTTAAACGGTCACAAATTTGTTTAAGTTCATTTTCAAACACCATTGCAACAGATCCAACAAAGTGAATTTGCAAATTCTTGGCTTTCGGAAAACGCAGAATATATATTTTCAAAAAATCTTCAAATCCGGATGTAATAATTGATTTACAGTAGGGATGTTCTTTATGTTTATTTAAAAAAGGCAGAAACGAAGCAATATATTCGTTTGGATAGGGTTGTTTATACACTCTATTTATAACTTCATCTCTGCTTACTGCATACTCTATATTAAATTGATACATCAAATCTTCCGGCATTAATGCATATAAAAAATCGCGCAATAATATCTTACCAAAATAACTTCCACTACCTTCATCACCCAAAATATATCCGAGACTCAATTGATCGCCAAAAATATTTTCTCCATCAAAAAAACAAGAATTTGAGCCGGTTCCCAAAATGGCAACAATTCCCGCTTGATTTCCGCAAGTAGCGTTAACAGCTCCAACTAAATCGCTTTCAACTTGAATTATTGCATTTGTGAAGATAGATTGTAAATTATTTTTTACTCTTTCTTTATTAATTATGCTTCCACAACCAGAACCATAAAAATATATTTCAATATGCTCATTTTTCAATTCCACAATATCTGCGGAAGCAAGTAATTCTTGTAAAATACCTTCATCAGAAAGAATATTCGGATTTAATCCTTTAGTTTTAAAAGGGGTAGATGCTTGTGATAATTTATTGATAAATAACCAGTCAGTTTTTGTGGAGCCACTGTCTGCAATTAATATTAATTTATTGGGAAGTGCATTCAAATCCGTTATTTTACTTTTTCATAAACAAAATCTTATCAATGCGCGTAGAATCCATATCGATAATTTCGAATTTGAATTGTTTCCAATCAACCGTTTCACCTTCAACAGGAATGTGTTCTAATTGATGCAAAATAAATCCTGCAAGCGTATTGTATTCCAATTCATCCAGCAATTCAAATTCGTCTTCCATTTCGAAGTACTTAATAAAATCGTAAAAAGGCAGAGCGCCATCAATTAAATGCGAACCATCTTCCCTTTGGATAATTGAATATCCAGGCAAATTTAATTCATCAAATTCACCAACCAATGCTTCAAGAATATCGTTAATTGTAACCATACCTTGTGTGCGTCCGTACTCATCAACAACAAGTGCATAATGAATTTTCGATTCTTTAAATTTCGCTAAAACGGTGTATGCCGTATTATTTTCCGGTAGATACAAAATGGGTTTAACGAGGTCTCTTAAATTATTTAAGCTTTTTCTTGCATCAGCAATAAATAAATCTTTTATATACACTATGCCTAATGGTTTATCAAATTCACCATCACAAGCAGGATAAATACTATGCACTTCGCTTTCAATATCCTCCAAAATTTTATCTTCAGTTTCATTTACATCCAGCCAAATAATATCGTCGCGATGCGTCATTAAACTCCCTATTTTTCTATCTCCTAAATGAAAAACGCGTTCAACAATATCCTGCTCTATTTCATCAATTTCGCCTGTATTTGTTCCTTGTTGAATTAGTGCTTTTATTTCCTCCTCAGTAACCTGGTCGTCGCTCGATGCTTTTACACCCAAAACTTTTATAATAAGGTCGCTCGTTTTTGTAAGAAACCAAACAAAAGGTTTTGTTATAGTTGACAATACAAACATAGGCCCGGCCAAAACCATTGCAATAGGCTCAGGGAAGCGCATCCCGATCCGTTTTGGCACTAATTCGCCAACAATTAGCGAAAAAGAGGTAATCACAATCAAAACCAAAATTAAAGCAAGTGTAGCTGAATAATCTGGATTTACTCCTGCTCCAAGTAACCAAACCTGCACGGTAGATTTTATTTCTGCACCTGAAAAAATACCCGTTAAAATACTGATTAGGGTTATTCCAATTTGCACAGTGCTTAAAAATTTAGCAGGGTCAGTATGCAGTTTTAATGCCCGTTTTGCGCGTAAATCGCCTCGTTTTGCAGAATTTTCCAAACGTATACGCTTGGCACTCACCATCGATATTTCGCCCATGGATAACACACCATTCAAAATTATCAATACAAAAATAATCAGTAGTTCACTTACCATAATGCGGCATAAAGGTAATCAATGTTTAGGGTTCCATTTTCTCAAACAACTGTAAAACTGTTATTTGAATTTATGAAAATGTTCAATAACAAAGCCAATTATTGAAATGGAATGCATCTTGTAAATAAACACTTTTCTTATAAATAATGTGTGGAATTATTTCTTCACTTTTGATGAATGGCAATTAAATTAACCAAATTGATATCATTATCAGTTTTTTTAGTAACAAAATTCCTTAACCGTATTTACAAAACATTTCACATTATCTAAAGGCGTATCCGGATAAACACCATGTCCTAAATTAGCAATATGATTACTTCCAAATTGCTCCAACATAGAAATTGTAGCCTGTTTTACGGTTTTTGCATCTGCAAATAATACACATGGATCTAAATTGCCTTGTAACACTTTTTTTCCACCAATTATCGCTTTCGATTCTATTATTTCCATATTCCAGTCGAGACCAATTACATTACAATTAATCTCCGACAATGCTTTTCTGGCAAAAAATGCGCCTTTTGCAAATACCGTTTTCGGCACTTCAGTTATTGCATTACAAATCATTTCAATATAAGGCAATGCAAAGATGTTATATTGTTCCGGCGATAAAATACCTGCCCAAGAATCAAAAATTTGCACAAGATTAACTCCTGCTTTAACCTGTGCTTTCAAATAAGCGATGGTAGAATCTGTAATCAATTGCAATAACACATGCGCTTCGGCGGGATGTTGATACAAAAAAGTACGGGCTTTTGAGAAGGTTTTAGAGCCTTTTCCTTCTACCATATAACAAAAAATAGTCCAAGGCGCGCCAGCAAATCCAATGAGAGGAATGCTGTTATTGAGTTCATTTTTGATTAAAATTACGCCGTCAGTTACAAACTTCAGGTCGCGTTCAGGATCGGCCAAACGCAATTTTTTAATGTCTTCGGGAGTATCTATTGTATTTTCAAACCAAGGGCCTTTCGACTCCACCATTTGATATGGAAGTCCCATTGCCTCAGGAATTACGAGAATATCAGAAAAAAGAATAGCTGCATCCACGCCAAGCGCCTTAACCGGCTGTATAGTAACCTCACAAACGAGTTCGGGGTTTTCAACTAGGTTTTTAAAGCCTTTAACTTTTTCGCGTAATGCTCTGTATTCAGGTAATATTCTGCCGGCCTGGCGCATTAACCAAACAGGAGGACGCTCAACATTTTGCTGCAATGCAGCCCTCAATAACAGGTCATTTTCAATTTTCATGGTGCAAAATTACATTCTAATATGCTTAACCCTGAATTACCAATAGAATTAGCACAAAATGGTAATTCTAATAAAAGCATTTATATAAATAACAACATTCGATTACAAATTGTTTGCTATTCAGGGTAAACCCAACTAAATCAATAGATTAATTGATTTAAAATGGACTATTAATTAAATTGGGTTAACTTGTGTGAATAAGTATTTGTTCAAATCTATTTTTTGAAATTAACTTCGCTCTAAAGTTTTTTCAATGGATAACGACATCATTTTTTCGAATGTAAACATATTTCAAGGCAAAACATTGGTATTAAGTGATGTCAATTTTACAATCACGCATGGCGAATTTGTGTATTTGATTGGAAAAACAGGTAGTGGAAAAAGTAGTTTACTCAAAACAATTTACGGAGATTTAAAATTAAACGCCGGAAACGCAACAGTTGCAGGTTTCGATTTGCGCACCATTACTTGGAAAACTGTTCCCTATTTACGTCGCAAATTGGGCATTATTTTTCAAGATTTTCAATTGTTAATGGACCGCTCTGTGGATGATAATCTCGAATTTGTTTTGCGCGCTACAGGCACAAGCGATAAATCTCTAATTCGATTAAAAATAGATGAAGCTTTAAAACGTGTTGGATTGCAATCAAAAGGATTTAAAATGCCGCACGAACTTTCGGGTGGCGAACAACAGCGTGTTGTAATTGCTCGCGCAATTATTAATGATCCAATAGCCATTATTGCAGATGAACCTACAGGAAATCTCGACCCAGAAACTTCAGATGATATAATGAAGTTATTGCGTTTCTTAAATAAAGAATATAATACCACTATTTTAATGGCAACACATAATTATAATATACTTGAGAAATTCCCGACACGTATTCTTCGCACAGCAAACGGACAACTTATTCAGGAAGGTGTGACTGCATCAGCAGGATAATTTTCTCGGCTTCATGATTGTCAGAAAATTCTGTTAATAAATTTTTTCTTGCATTAATCATTTCTTGCGAAAAATTTTCCTGCATTAATACTAATACTTCATTGCGCATTTGTTCTGCATCAGCAGCAATAACGCAATATTTTTCTAATCCCGTATTAGAAACCATAACCGAATTTACCAAACAAAATCTACCTCTATACAACGCATTTAATAATTTAAGTTTTATGCCTGTATTTTGAAATGTTGGAAGGATATTGATATGCGCTTCAGAAACAAGATTATCAATTGTATTTTTATCAGGATCTGGTATAAGTGTTACTGTTTGAATTTTATTAGCAGCATATTTTAATCTGGCGGTTGGCTTATTTCCGGCAATAATAAATGGAACGTCAAGCCGAGAAAAAACGTTTTCAAGTAAATAGAGCGCCGCTTCTTCATTCTCACTTACCTCCAAATTACCATGATATAAAACGTAAGTTCCAATGCCTATTAATGATTTTATTTCAGTATTACCGTGAAAGGGACCAAGATACTTTGCTGTCGAGAATTTCTTGTTATATCGCTCCGTCTCCGATTGCGAAATACACAATATTATTTTTGCAAATTTCAATACTTGTTCATAACGTAATAGTCGTCGATATTCTTCATAAAAATACAATTTATTAAAAAAACCCTTCTCGCGTTTTGCTAGATCAAAATAATATTTAGCTTCATCGTTATGCATACGCAACATTGATAATCGCTTAGTTAAAAATTGGTATGGCAATAAATATGTGCAGTGTAATCCTTCAAATAAAATGGGGTAATTATCTTGCATTAAAACAACTTCCAATTGCTTTGCATTGCGACTTTGCACAATAAAAGGTTTGTCGGATAAAAATCCTTTCCACATGTTAGCTCTTTTATAATATGTCACCCCAACGCAATATTGCTCTAACTCTTGCGCTTTAGGCCTTCCATAAATAAAACAATGTAAGTGGATTTTAACGCCAATTGCGTGCAGCGCTTTTATTTTGTAAAATACATCTATTACTCCGCCATAATCGGGTGGATATGGCACATCAAAAGCAACGATATGTAGATGCATTTCACTTGACGCCATCGTAAAATTGAATTAAGGATAATTCTTCTTTTTGCCAGTTTAATTCTTTTGCAGCAATAACGGTATTTTGTTTTAATTGACTATAAAACATTGCATCCTGTAATAATGAATTAACGGAAGTTGCAATGATATTCGGTTTCAAATCTGCAATAAGTAATGCAACATGATACTTTGCGTTTAGACTCGCGTACTCCGGATAATCCATCGTTATTTGCGGTAATCCGGCATGGATATAATCAAAAAATTTATTGGATAATGAATAATAATAACTCAGTCCAATATTTTCAATAAAATTAACACCAATTTTGGCTTCTAAGGTATATTTTTTTAATTCGGAAGGACGCACATAACCCAAAAAACGAATTTTATTAGCATGCGGCAATGTTGATGCAAAATCGCGAAGTTCGGCTGACAAATCACCCTCGCCTGCAATATATAATTCAGCATCAATAAACGCCATTGCCTGCATTAATGGCTCCAATCCTCTTCCCTTATTTAAAGCGCCTTGATATAAAATATAATTTTGGATAAAATGATTCTCCTTTTCTTCTTGATAAACAGGCACGTTGCGAATTATTGTATAAGGTTGTTGATATTTTTGCGAAAGTATTTCTCCAATAGCTGCTCCAACAGTGTAATTGTATTTAATTTTTGGCAACAAATATTTTTCCAATCGCAACCACATTTTCTTTATAATCGGTCGGTCAACTATTTCGGGCAGTTCCGTGAAATATTCATGCGCATCGTAAACTATTAGCTTGCCTTTTAATCGGGCATTTAAAAAAACCGGTAAGAGCGTATCTAAATCTATTCCACAATAAATATCAAACCTTTTAAAAAGGAGATACCAAAAAAGTTTGAAATTAAATTCCAAATAAAATAACTTACCTTTTTTAAATAATACGGGTAGTCGTGTTTGTTTATATGTTTTGGTTTCGAGTTTTACCGAGCGTTTTTTCAAAAATCCAATTAAATAAACATCGTAATTATTTTCACTCAATGTAGTACAGATGCGCTCCATACGTTGGTCGTAAGTAATATCGTTGGTAACTGTAAATACTATTTTTTTTATTTTACCCAAATTAATTGATTATCTTTTGTGTGTTTTATTTTTTTATTATCGGTTAAAAAACTCAAAGCTTCAGCAACCTTTTCTTTACGCACTGGCATTTTAAGTTTAAATAATTCTTCCGGCATCATACTGTTTTCAGTTAAAGTTTTTTCGAGCCATATATAAACAGTATCAAATTCTTTCTCGGTGATATCCAGTTTTCCTTTTTCAACACAAATATCGCATTGGCCGCAGTTACCTGTTTCCTCATCAAAATAACGCAATAAATTTTTAACCCTACACTCCGATTTGTTGGTAGCATACTCTGTAATTGCTTTAAATCGCAATTCCGCAGCCTCTTTTAATCTTTGAAGAAGTTTTGTATCAATAACCAATTCTTTTCCTGTTACTCTTGCTTTAACAAAGGTAAGTTGCGGTTGGATTTTTATGGGACTATATTCTAAAACTCCTTGCTCATGCAAAAAATGCAATAACTCTCTTAATTTATCATCAGCAATTGAAAGGTGATAAGCGAGTTCTCTTTCATGTACTGGCATTGCTGCATCAAAAACTCCGGGTGAAGTACGCAATATTAATTTAATAACAGGCTCAAATTGCTTATTTTCAATTTGGTAACGATATAGCGTTTCTCTATCAACAGGAATATAAATAGTAGATAATTTATTGAGGGCATCGCTTACATAGATATAATTATTTTGCTCAATAATTTTTAAAGCACTTTTTGTTTCGGCAGGTTTAAGTTGAAATTGTTTACAGAATTCCATCAAGTCAAAATCGAAATTTTGCCCCTCTCCCGCTCCCAATGCTAATTGAAAATGATTGCCGAGTTGTTGATATACGTTTCTTATAAAATCAATTGCAGGATATTGTTTATCCATAAATTCTTTTAGCGATACTATATCATGATTATCATAAATTAAACCGGTATAGGCTTTAAATCCATCGCGCCCTGCCCTGCCGGCTTCTTGATAATAGGCTTCAATACTTTCAGGAATATCGAGATGTACAACTACACGCACATTGGGTTTATCAATTCCCATTCCAAAAGCATTTGTGCAGACAATGATGCGTGTTTTATTATTTATCCAATTTTCTTGGCGCAAATTTCTCACTTCATGTTCAAGTCCTGCGTGATAAAAATTTGCATTTACTTTTTTTCTGATAAGAAATTCGGCAATGTCTTTTGTTTTCTTTCTATTTCTAACATACACAACTCCGGTTCCTGGCACGTTGCGCAAAATTTCAATCAATTTATCCTCTTTATTATCCGTTTCACGAACAATAAAACTTAAATTATTGCGCACAAAGCTTGATTTAAAAATATTTATTTTTTTAAATTCCAATTTATCCTGAATGTCGGCACATACCTTTGTAGTTGCTGTCGCCGTTAATGCAATAATCGGCACTTGAGGATAAAATGGGCGCAATTCTGCAATTTGTAAATAGGGCGGTCTAAAATCATAACCCCATTGCGAAATACAATGTGCTTCATCAATCGCAATTAAACACACCGGCATCTTTTTAAATCGCTCTCGAAATAAATCAGTAAGCAAACGTTCCGGCGAAACATATAAAAATTTAACTCCTGCATAAACACAACTATCCAAGGCAGCATCTGTTTCTTTATAACTCATTCCGCTATAAATTGCAACAGCTGATATATTTCTTTTCAAAAGATTTTGCACCTGATCTTTCATCAAGGCAATAAGTGGCGTTACAACTATACAAATGCCATCAAGACACAAGGCAGGAATTTGAAAACACATCGATTTACCGCCGCCTGTAGGCAATAAGGCAAGTGTATCCTTTCCATCTAAAACAGATTGAATAATATCCTCCTGCAATGGCCTGAATGTATCATACCCGTAATATTTTTTTAATATGGTATGAATAGTTTCCACTCAGCTTTATAATATTATCTTTTAATTTCTGCCAAAGGCAAATTGATTTTTAAATGCTAATAGTTCTTCAAGTAATGTTTTTTCTTCAATAGTAATATAATCCCACAAATCAGAATTTGTGCTTACTCGAATGCTACCTAATTGCAAATGTTGATTAACAAATATTCTTTCGCAATTGGGATATAAATCTAAAACAGCTAAAGCAATATCGTTTACAGCAAGATTTTTTGTTACCAAATTAAAAGTGCCCGACGGCAGCTCTGAAAAAGGAATTTTAGCCAACGCATCTGCCGCATTTTCTATATGAATAAATGCCCTTGTTTGCGCTCCGGTTCCGTGAATGCTGATTTTATTTTCAAAATTTGCCTGCAATAAAAAGTTATTAATCACAGCATCAAAACGCATCGATTTGCTATATCCGTATACATTGCCACATCTTAAAATATATTTGGCGACAATAGGCAACATTCTATGCACATGTTCCTCGCCGCGCAATTTTGAAATACCGTAATAGGTATTTGGATTCGGAATAGTTTGTTCTGTAGCCTCATCTGTAATTCTATCATAAACAGAAGCAGAACTAAGATAAATGAGTTTTTTGATATTATTTTTTTCCACTGCATCCACAATCTCCGATGTTCCCCAGTGATTTATTTGTTCAAAAAAATGGGGGTCTTGATTTGCAAAAGGGGTTAATACTTTAGCAGCCAAATGATAAACAATATCAACGTTTTTTAATGCAGCATTTAATTTTCTGGCATCTAAAATATCCGCACGAATTAATTGTATTTTTTCAGGATGTTGTATTGTTCCAAAAAAAATATTTTCGTTGTGGCGACTCAAATTATCATATAAAATAATGCGTTCAACATTATCTATAGCAGCAAGTTTTTCTGCTAATGCAAATCCGATATAACCTGCTCCTCCTGTAATTAAAATTTTCATTTTTTTATGAGTTCAGTATGTAAACCACATTCCGTTTTATTCATCCCATACCACCGTGCTTCGCGTTCATCGTTCATCAGTTCTACATTAATTTTTCTCGTGCAAGGCTCGCATCCCACACTTAAATATCCCTTTTCGTCGAGTGGATGTTTTGGGATATTAAATTCTCTGATGTACGCATAAATCATTTTATTTGTCCAATGCAACATCGGATGAAAACGCATTGCTTTGTGATTTGTTTTTTCTGTAATATTAAAATTTGCACGGTTTGCATTTTGATCTGCTCTTACACCGTTTATCCAGACATCCATTGAATTTAACGCAGGCTCTAATGGTTGAATTTTATTTAAATAACAACAATAATCAGGATCACTTGTAAATAAAAACCTTCCATGTTCATCTACTTGCATTAATTTGGGGGTAGAAGAAACCAAATTGATTGTATTTAATCCGAATAATTCTGAAATTTGATTTTTATATTGAATTGTTTCTGGAAAATGAAACCCCGTATGCAAAAAGTAAACAGGAATACCTTTATCAATGCGCGAAATAATATGCAATAAAACGGTGCTATGCGTTTGAAAAGATGAACTTGTAAATAGCTGTAATCCCTCCTCAGTATATTTTTCTATTTGCGCTTTAATTTCTTCAAAAGTTGTCATGCAGGAGTTTCATTTAGAAGGTTAAAGGAATAAAATCAGGTTGTAGACACCGGAATTTAATCTAAACTTAAAGCAAGCAAATCGGCGATATGCATAACTTTAATATTTTTATTTTGTTTCTTAGCGTATGCATCAATATGCATTAAGCAAGAATAGTCGGTAGAAACGATATAATCAGCACCGGTATCTATTGCATCCTGCACTTTTGAATCTGCCATTCCTGTTGAAATGGGTTCAAATTTAACTGCAAAAGTGCCACCAAATCCACAGCAGGTTTCAGGATATTGCATTTCAATTATCTCTAACCCTTCAATATTTGAAAGCAACTTTCGTGGGGCTTCTTTTATTTTACATTCGCGTAATGCACCGCATGCGTCATGATATGTAATTTTTGCCTTTAATTTTCCTCCCAAATTTTCCACCTTTAAAATATCTACCATAAATTCACTGAATTCAAATAAATTTTTCTTTAAATTCTTGTGATAATTATGTACCGGAGTATTGGCATAAAGTTCACCATAAAAATTTCTTACAAAACCTACACAGGATCCCGAAAGGCCAACAACATTGCGGTCTGAATTTGCAAAATCGGCTAAAAATTTCTTCCCTACATCTTCCATTTCTTTCCAGTGACCTGCATTAAAACTTGGCTGACCACAGCAGGTTTGGTTGGGATTATAATGCACCTTACAACCTGCTTTTTCCAAAACTTTAACCATATTAAAACCGGTTTCAGGAAATAGCTGATCTATAAAACATGGAATAAAAATGTCAACTTCAGTCATAAAGGCAAATGTAATAAACAGGCGTTATATAAAGGTTGCCATTTTCAACATGCGCGCCCTGAATTTTTATTTACCAGGCACTATAATCTTTTCTTTTGCAGAAATTGGCACTCCGCGAATGCAATATTCGCTCTGTGAATTTGAATTTAACGTAGCTACTATCTCATAAGTTCCTGCATTTTTTAAATCCACATGAAAAATATCGCTATACACACGCGAAACCTTCTCACCATTGACGTAAAGATTGATAAACCCTTCGCCCATCACATGGTCCATATTGATATGCTCGGGTGTAAACTTAAAGTTTATAGTGTTAAACAGAATATTATAGCCTTCAATGGGGTCGGGTGTAATTTCCATCCAAACACTTGGTAATTCAGATTTTGGGTAACCTGCAAGTTCTAATTGACCGCCATTGTCAGGCTTTTTCGATAAGAATTCCTGCTTTTTCTCATATTTATTATTTGCCAATTCAGAATATCCCATCACAAGCAAAGCAAACAATCCAATAAAGGTTATGGCAGTAAAAGCCATGCGCCGCCCAACGTTGTGGAACCTCTCCTGCAATCGTTTATAATACTTTCCGGGTCCTTCTAACAAGAATACCACCAAAGCGCCGTGAATCATAGTATGCCCAATGATTTCAACCTTGCCAAAAATTGCAGAGGTAATAAAAAATACGATTGTAATTGTAATAGCCAATGGACGCTGCAAAAAACATATTAAGAGTAAAAATCCCAAACCAAACTCAACAAAACCTACAGATTGAAGGAAGAAATTAAAATTGAGTCCCATTGCCAATGTTGGGTGCTCTTTTATTAAAAATAACGCCCAGTTTGGGTAGATAAATTTTTCGAGGGCAACCCAACACAATGAAAATCCAACGGTTATGTAAAGAATTAAAATTCCCAAATCCTTGTATTTACCATTTTTAAAACTGCTAAAAATCAAATACACACCGCAGCCGGCAAACATTAGATAATCCAGCATGTGAAAGGGATGCAGGGTTGTATTACCAATTACCCAAATCAACACAATGCCTAATCCCCCAACAGGAACCAATTTTGGAATTAATAAACAAAATGCCAGAGCAAACTGAAACCATCCTAGCCATTCGTAGTTTTTAGGGATGGGAATTGTTGGAACTATCATGGCATTACTCTGCCAAGATAGAATGAGCACCATTGCAGCAGCTACGCGCATTACTACCGGAGCAAACGACTTTCGCGTTTCAAGCCAACTGTCGGTTTTCATATACCATCTTGCCTTAGAAATACGCTTATCGAGCAAAACGCCTAATACAACTACAAAAAGACAGGTAAAAAATAGCGAATAAAAGAATTTTCCTTCAGTAACCTCTCCTAAACGCAAAGGCCTATCTGCATAACTGCCATCGGTAAACCATTTGACATGCGCCTGCACCTCCGGTATAAAACACAGTCCTACTAAGGCTATTGTAAGTAAAATCTTAAATGTGTGTTCCCTAACGCGCATACTTATCTTCTCCTTAGAATCACGAAGTCACAAATCTAAAAACCTGAATACCACCGATTACACTTTAAATGTAAAAGAAATGTAAACAGAATGAGAAATAGGAAAGAAAAATACACAAAAAATGTATCTAAACTCCTAATATCAAATGCATTAGCAGCAATGCGATTTTATTTTTCAAATAGCGAGGTTATATTTGAGGTAACTTAAAACTCAACTATGATGAAAAACTTACTCCTCAGCGCTTCTTTAATTGTTTTCTCTTGCTTAAAAATGCAGGCCCAAGGCATTTGTAATGAAGCCGGAAACCTCATTATTTATTCCAATTACGATGGTGGCACTTTCACAATTAATATCGACCAAAATATTCCGGATATTCGCATTGGATTGTGTTCTTATGAAGACTTTCATGTAACGATTACAGGACCTTACGCAGCGAATGTTACTGAAGTGCGCTACGCGGGATACAATAACGATGGCACAACAAGTGTGACAGGCGTTGCAGGCGGAATTGTAACAATTTTAAATTATCCGCCGGCAACTTTATACGATCCTGATGGTAATGCCAACATGGTATGCGCTTATGAATGCGACACAGCTTATGTTCCGGGAGGATGCAATACAGTTGACCAAGCGACAGATTATTTTATAACTGAAGTTGGTGGTGCAATTCGATATAGTTATTTGCAATACGGTTTATTGAGTGGCACTTTTAATATGAGTGATGGAGGTAATTGTTGTGTTGATGCAGTTGCCTGCGCAATTGTTGTGGATGCTGGTCAAGATCAAAGCATTTGTATTGGCGATACTGTGCAGTTAGCGGGAACAGGTGCAACAACCTATAATTGGTTTCCGGGAACAGGTTTAAGTAATGTTTTAATTTCTAATCCTTATGCATATCCTACTACAACAACTACGTATATTTTAACAGGAAGCGATGGAGCTGGTTGTGGGGGAATTGATACTATAGTTGTAACGGTTAATCCTTTGCCAATTGCTACCATTTCTGCTACTGGAGCTAATTTAACAGCAAGTGGTGGTACTGCATATCAATGGTTATTTAATGGGGAAATTATTCCGGGAGCAACAGATGCAACTTACACAGCAACTGAAACAGGAAGTTATTCTGTAATTGTATTTTCTGCGGATGGTTGTGAAGGAATCAGTCAAGTTTTAGATATTTTTGTTGATGGCATAAAAGAAGATTTTATTACATCATATATTAAAATTTTTCCAAACCCTGCTTACGAGATAATTAATTTAAATACTACAATTTTAAACGGCGAAAAACAAATTGATTTAATTAATGCCTTAGGACAAATTGTTTATACAATTCATACTTCCAATTCTAATAATATCGAAATTCCACTTCAAGATTTTATTAACGGCATTTATCAATTGCGTTTTATAAATGCAGATTATACGATTGTAAAATCGTGTGTAGTAAAACACTAATTTAAAAATTAAAAAAATGGCACAAGCAGAGACGCTTGCGCCATTTTTTTTTGCTATCTTTTATCATTCATCCGCTACAAAGGCCATAGTAACGCCATCCCCCGCCATCGCAAGGCGATAAATTTGTTTGCCTTTTAATTGCGGTATTTCCGAAAACATTTTCCATTCCGGATTTTCACTTGCATAATTATAAATCCAAAATTGATTTTCGCGTGCCATAAGTAACATATTATTTACCCATAAAAAATCTTCGCTTCCTGCTGGAATACTGCAAATAATACTAATTTTATTTTGAGTAAAATTATATTTTTTTATCAGCCATTCCGTCTCCGATTTTTTAACTAAAAAACTTATAGAATTTTCGTTCGGAATTAATTTTATACAGCGACCAATATCGCCATCTAATTTTTGTGTCGTTTGTTTTTTTGCATCTGCAATTACTAAAGACGATGGTTCTGTTACAAGAAAAAATGCATAGGTTTTATCATCTATTCTGCAGTAATATCCGATGCTATCAATTTTATCAAAAATTACTTTTTGCGAACTTGCATCAGCAACAAATTGCCACATGCGTTGCACAGAGTCTTTTTCAACCCGCACAACGGTAAATGATTTTCCGTCGGAAGTAAATACGGGTGAATATTCGCTCTCTTCCGTATTTGTAATTTGCCTGGTAGTATTTCCTGTAATATCAATTGCATAAATATCCGACTGCACATTATCTCTTACAGATGAAAAATAAATTGCTTTTCCATCCGGAGAAAAAGTGGGTTGATTATCATAACCTGGATGATTAGTGAGGTTTTTTACACCTGCTATGGTTGGCTTTCCTGAAGCAGTTTCGGTTATAGAGCAGGTGTAGATATCAAATTGTGGGAGTTGCGCTGTTAATTGCATTGCAACAAAACCTAATATGGCTAGAAAGCCTAATTTCAGTTGAGATTTTTTCATCTCCAAAAGTACAAAAAAAACCCGGTCTTGCGAACCGGGTCGAATTGCAATTAACAATGAATAAGCAATTGAAATGGCAATAAATCAAGATATGCAATAAGATCAGATGTTTCAAACCAATAACATGCAATTCCCAATTGTCAGCTATTCAGTGTAAGCCCAACTAAATCAATTGGTATTTAATGTAAAATGTATTGATTAAGTTGGACTAACAATGATAAATCATTTATAAGCAAATCCTTCCAAATTGCCCTGCTCATCGTATTGTTGGGCCCATATCTTCTTATTATTTCTATATAAAATCTTGTATTCTACTTTGCCCGTTTCGCTATAAATTTTCCATTTACCTTGTTTTTGGCCTTCTTCATACTCCGCTTTTGCGGTAATCTGCCCTTTTTCATCGTAGGTTATCCATGTGCCGGTTTTTTCACCGTTTAACAAATATCCACGTTGAATAACTCTTCCTTTACTATCCAAATACACAACCTCCATTATTTCTCCTGGTAATTCTGTCATATTGAAGGAAGTATTTTGGGCTTCTACTGCCTGCATATTAAGCGGAGCCGAAAGCAACATCAGGTTTAAAAGGCAAGTCATCATAATTGTAAATTTTTATTAACACAAATCTAACGCAGAATTTACATAGAATACCCAATTTCTTAATATTAAGTTTACATTGAGAGATGCATGTTTTCACCATTTCTTAACATTGGAAAGATTTTTAATACAGGATATTTCGAATTATCTTTGGAAAAAATTAATACATAATGCCTTACGAATTATCAGGAAAATTATTGGAGCTTTTTCCAACGCAGGAAGTATCTGCAACGTTTAAAAAAAGAGAGTTTGTTGTTGAGAAGTCAGAAACTACAGGCGATCGCGTATTTACCGATACGATTAAATTTCAACTTATACAAGACCGTTGTGCTTTGTTAGATAGCTATCAGCTGGGCGACGAAGTGAAGGTTACCTTTAACATTAAAGGTTCTAAATGGGAAAAAGAAGGTCGCACAAGTTATTTTGTGAATTTGGATGTTTGGAAAATGGAAAAATTATCCGAATCAACAGCAGCACCTGTAAGCAACTATCAACAGCCTACAGTTGAATCAACGCCTCTTCCGGAAGGCGAGGATGATTTGCCATTTTAACCAAACTTAATCAATATGCCTTTGCAATTCAATTAAGTTATTGATTTAGTTGGGTTTAACCTGATTAGCATGCAAATTGAAAAGCGCATTTTATTGGCTTGAAACAGCTGATTTCATTGAAAAATAATGTGATATGAATTCCAATGCTTAATTGGGTTTAATTGACTTTATGCAAATTCCCGGTAAATTAAACGCGAAACAAAAATCTGTCTATCGCAAATTATTTGCCGAACTCCGCAAAAGAAAAAGCAAGAGCGACGATATTTTAACTTCGGATGCACACGATAACGTGTTCTCCGAAGTGCATTGCCTCGACTGCGCCAATTGCTGCAAAACGCACGCTCCCATTGTTCTTCAAAAGGACATTGAACGCATTTCCAAACATTTGCGCATCAAACAACACGAGTTTGTTTCTAACTATTTGTTGCTAGATGAAGATGGCGATTGGATTTTTTATACCGTCCCCTGCCCTTTTCTGCAGAGTGATAACAAATGTGGCATTTACGAAGTGCGTCCAAAAGCTTGCAGCGAATACCCGCATACAAACAGAAAAAAATTGTATCAGCTTGAGGATATTACTTTACTGAATGCGGAAATTTGTCCTGCCGTAAAACCCATACTCGACAATATCAACAGACAAATATCAAATTTATGAGGATAGTAGGAACCATAGAGCATCCCGTGTTTAAAATCAGCATTTTTAGCTGGAACGAAAAGTATATTGTAAAACTGGAAGCAGGCCTTTTCGAACAATCCTACAAATTCAGAGAATCCGACTTCGCAAGTTGGGAGGATTTGAAAGCGTTTTTTAACGAAGCCATGTTAGCCGACGTGCACAATACCTTTAAAAAGATGTCGGAAGATGCACAAAGGGCTGCAAAAATTTACTCTACTCGCGGTGGAATAGCCTAAAAACGGGAATTCTTATTTAATCCGTGCTTTTATCCTGCAAAACGGTGTTTAATATTCTATCTACCGGATTGTAGGGAAACTGATACATCTTTTTATAGTATTCATCTGCCATTCTATCGCTGTCGAAATAGGGATAAACATCGTGCATGCTGTTTTTAACAATTTGCTGCCATTTTGTTGGGTTATCGTAGTATGCAGGCAAAACTTCATTTTCCAAAACATCCATCAGGTTTTCGTAATCGTAGTTGTCAATGTCAACAGTTTCCATAGTGTTGTGGTCGGCAGCTGGTATGATGAAGCTATTTTCGCCGTGTTTAGCGAATTCAGGTATCCAACCGTCTAAAACACTCACGTTAACCGCTCCGTTCATTGCAGCGGTCATTCCGCTTGTTCCAGATGCTTCTCTTGGGCGGCGAGGTGTGTTCAACCAAACATCCGCGCCGCGTTTGAGCAAATAACTTAGTCCAATTTCATATCCCACCAAAACAGAAAGATTTTTCCTGTCTTGAGAAAATGAAATCAAATCGTTAAAAGTGCTCACTGCACCATGGTCGAATGGATAAGGTTTGCCGGCCCAGATAATTTGAACAGGGTATTTTGAATTGTTGATAAATTCTAGAAAACGTTCTTTGTTGCGCAATAAAAGATTAGCTCTTTTGTATTCTGCAAAACGACGCGCCCACACGATTGTAAACACATTGGGGTCATAAATTTTTCCCGTTTGGTTAGCAACAACCTCAAATAATTCCGTTTTTAGCTCTTTTTTAATGGTAACTAAACCATCCTCATCGCGATTAATATAAGCCTGATTCAAATCCTTATCCGCCCAAAACTTCTTTTGCTGCGCATTGGTAATGCTTATAATGTTGCAGGTTCCTTCATAATCTTTCCACATTTCTTTGCTTACCTCGCCGTGCAATTGACTTACGCCGTTTGCAATTTTTGCCATGTATAAAGAACTCGGTGTGTACCCCAACATATCGCCTTCGGTATGGGTTACATGACGTATCAATTCCAATGGAACGCCGCTGAAGAAACCCATCCTTTCCAGCAGATTGATGTCGTGTTCTTCGTTGCCGGCTTTTTCGGGTGTATGTGTTGTAAAAACTACTTTATTTCTAACCGCATCAATATCTTTCAAGGTATTAAAAAGATAAAAAGTCATTGCAAGTGCGTGACCTTCGTTCATGTGGTAAGTGTCGGCACCACCAAGCATTTCAACCACTTTTGCTCCACCAATACCCAAAATCATGTTCTGAGCAACACGCGTTTCTGTATCGTGATCGTAGAGTTTGTGGGTATATTTTCTTATATCTTCCTCGTTTTCAGGAAAATCGGTACTTAACAAAAACATGGGAGCTGAGCCAAACACCTCAGGCGCAAGATAATACACCTTAATTTGAGCAACTTTTCCATCAATTTGCATATCGAACTGAATATCAGTCTGTTGCAAAAAAGTATATAATTTTTTCTGAAATTGCACAGCCATAAACCCATGGTCGTCTCGCACTTGATCGTAATAGCCATGTCGCCAGAGGATGCCAATTCCAATAAGGTTTTGTTTTAATTCGTAAGCACTGCGCATGTGGCTGCCTGCAAGATAACCCAAGCCGCCGCTATAAATTTTAAGTGCTTGGTGTATTCCGAACTCCATACAGAAGTATGCAGTGCGCTGTTTATATGCAGAATTTGCTGTATAAGGGAATTGCCAATTTTCGTGATGTATCATTTTCTCTGATTATGCAAGGGCGAATATAATGCATGAGGGAATACGATAAAAATTGGGTTGTGGAAAAATGTTGGCACAAAACTTTATTAAAGCACTAAATCCACTTTTTGCCAATCGTCGGTGAATTACGGTTATACTATCAGGCGTAATAGTGTTATTGTGCCTGTCAAATTTTTTTACCCGTAGAGCCAGTTGTTAAAATTCGATGTTGTTTTCGATTATTTATAATCAACGGATGTATTTGGTCGCAATTAATCCTTGCAGCAGATATGCAAATTTCATCAGTCATTATCAATTGCTCGATTTAAAAAATCCACCAATGGTTTTGACGTTTTGAAATAGTAATTGATTTTGTTGAATGTGTCTATTGAAACTATTTCTTTGTCAGATAATTTTTCCATAGTGTAAAAACCTTTCATGCGGAGAAATTCACTGGCTTTACCAGTTGTTTCGCCAAATTCTTTTGGTGTTCTTGCTAAAACACCTGAATTGTTTATACTACTTGGAAATGCTTTCTTAAATATTTTATCATTAATTAAAGCAGTCCACTCGTCAAAGGCATAATTTATTTCTTGTCTAATTTTTTTTAATTGTTCTGGTTGTGGATTGTAAACGCCACCGCCAACGAAACAATTGTAAGGTTCAATATGCAGATAGTAAAATGCTGAAGCGCTATTTTTTCCGTTCTTGTTCAAAACAATATAATAATCTGTTTTGTATGGTGTCTTGTCTTTTGAAAAACGTAAATCTCTATTCAATCTTGTAATGCACTTTTTAGGTTCGAGATATTGATTTGAAATTGTTTTATCAAATTTTGAAATAGAAGTTATCAGTTCAGAAGTCAAAGTCAAAATGTCGTTTTTAGCATTTTCATACAATTGCTTATGTTCGTCAAGCCACTCTTTTGAGTTATTAAGTTTAAGGTCTTTTAAAAATTTAAGAGTACTTTTATTTATCATGTAAGTTTAGATTATGAGTTTGTTTGTGTAGTGGTTGTTTTGGTTCTAACTTTTGGTGCTTGGTGATATTTTAGACCTTATATCCAAAAACATATTTCCGAAATAGGTTTTCTTTTTAGATCTGGAACCCAACATTCTTCTGCCGGATAACCTACAGGAATGAGTAAAAATGGTTTTTCATTTTCAGGACGATTTAAGATTTTTACCAGAAAATTCATGGGACTTGGTGTATGGGTTAATGCAACCAGACCTGCATCATGAATTGCAGTAAGTAAAAATCCGCATGCAATGCCACAACTTTCTGTTACATAATAATTTTGATGTTTGTGGTTATTGTTTTCTAATTCATAGCTTCTTTTAAACACAACTATAAGATAAGGTGCAGTTTCCAAAAATTCCTTTTGCCAATCTGTGCCTATGGGCTGCAAATCTTTAAGCCATTCATCAGTCATTCTGTTTTGGTAACTTTCTTTTTCTTCCTTTTCAGCAGCCTCACGAATTAGTTTTTTAATTTCCGGATTTTTCACTACACAAAAGGTCCACGGTTGTTTGTGTGCCCCCGAAGGTGCCGTAGAAGCAGAGAGAATGATATTTTCAATTACATTTTCAGGAATGTGTTTATCCGAAAAATCACGCACAGTTCTTCGGGTGTTCATCCACTCCAAAAAATGTTGACTCCTGGTTTCTATTTCGCTAATATCATAGGTCTTTTTTGTATATGATATAAAAGGAAAGCCATTTATGTATTTTGTATTCATGTTAATCTGTGATTAAGATTTTAGGTTTTAAAATATCAAGTAACGGACGCGTATTTGTGCAGTTTGGGAATTGACTTACGGTTTACACGGAACTGACGTTAAATTTATAATTAAAAGTTGACGTA
>JBBRGZ010000023.1:0-20964 GCA_038223395.1 Chitinophagales bacterium | reverse complement strand
ATGGAAAAGATAATATGTTTCACCAAGGATTATGGTTATATATAAATACAGGAACAGCAGATCTTCCTTCTTATGAATTAGTTACCCGCGATTTTGGAAATCTTGCACAATACGCTTTAGACAATTTAATTCCTGCTTTTGCAGATATAGATAACGATGGTGATGAGGATATGTTTTGTGGATTAATTGACGGAACCATATTATTTCAAGAAAATCTTTCAGGTGCCACCGGCGAAGCAGTGTTTGCCCCAATTATTTATCCCTATCAATCTATTGATGTAGGCGCGCATTCTGCTCCGTTTTTTATTGATGTAGATAGCGATAATAAACTTGATCTTGTGTGCGGAGAACAGAATGGTAATTTGAATTATTATCACAATACAGGCACAATTACCGATCCCATTTTTACTTTAGAAAATGAAATTTGGGGCGGTGTTGATGTAAGAACGCCTGGATATATTACCGGTTATAGTGTGCCATATTTATATCGCAACGAAAATGATTCTTTATATTTATTAGTAGGCTCCCAAAGCGGTCGCATTTTTAAATACAACGAACTTGAAATTGCTCCCGAAGGCGAATTTTTTGAAGTAGATACAAATTATCTTCCAAATATTATCGGAACTTATACTTCCGTTTTTGTTGCTGATATTAATAATGATGGCACACAAGATTTTCTACTTGGAAATGTGCGCGGAGGATTAATGATATTTGAAGATGGATTTGGAACAGGAATTAATAATCAAATAGCGGAATTAAATCTATCTATTTATCCCAACCCGGCAACAAATCAATTAACCATAAATCTAAATGGCAATTTTAATGGTGGAGCATCCATGCAAATATATTCATCTACCGGAACTCTCATTATTTCCCAAACACTCGTCACTTCATCCTCAAATATAACCCTCCCAAAAACCATGGAGGCAGGCATATATTTTATCCATATTTCTACAAATACGTCTTCAGCATCTGTCAGTTTTATGAAAAATTAATAGTTTCTGTCATTTAACACAATCTATATCCCCCAATACCACAATTATATTCCAAAAACCACAGGTTTCTATCACAAACTGCCGAGCAGAGGGTAAGTGCACTAAAACTAATACCCATTTTATTTTAATAGTTGAAAAATACAATTATCTTTAAACCAACAAAATTTATAAAAAATGAAAAACGTATTTACTTCTGCTCTCCTCCTCATTGTTGGGGTATTTTCTGTAAACGCTGCCGGAACTGAAACAGACCCGGTTAAAGCCGGAATTAATGATCAAATGCAGATTACTTTACCTGCCGACCAGCCACTTGCCGAATGGTATGTTGTTGATGTAACTTCAATGCATTTTGCCAATAAGGAAGTTATGGAACAATTTTGCACCAATTTTAGTGATAATAACCTCAAATTGACAGGCAATTTCGCAGATAATAAAATCACTATCATGGTACCACCTTTAAGAGATAGCGTTGGCAATTATTGGAATGTTGAAAGATGGAATTCCTATTTAGCCGGTCGCGCCCCTAAAATGATGTTTTATATGGATACTATGAATAAGTAGTTTTCTAAAATTTAATCTTTTTCATGTGAAAAAACACACCGGTATTTTGTGCTTGTTTGTCTTGTTTACCGGCATGGTATACAGTCAATACTGCACTCCTACCTACACTTTCGGCACCACAGATAACGACTATATTGATGGCTTTGAACTTGAAACCATTAGTAATTTAGGTAGCGGTGAAGGCGACGGCACAGGTTATACAGATTTTACCGCGCTTTCTGCAGATTTAATTGCGGGAACAACCTACAACATCCATATTATAAATACGCCATTTTATGGCGAATCCTACAGAGCTTGGATAGATTATAATCATGATTATGTTTTTGCCTCTGATGAAGAAATTTTTATTGGATTTAATTTGATTGCCGGTGAAGAAACTACCGAAAGTTTTACCATTCCATTAAGTGCAAGTTCAGGAGCTACGCGTTTAAGAATCAGATGCTCATATGATGGATTAGATTTTGATGCCTGCACTAACGAAAATTATGGAGAAACTGAGGATTATTCAATTTATATTAATGGTTTGGCAAAAGACCTTACCCTCTTTTCTATATCCGATTTACCTGATGCCTGTTCCTTTACTACAAACGAACCAATCTCGCTTACAATAAAAAACAATGGAACTGAGGATGCAACCGGATTTAGTGTTGCATACACTTTAGATGGCGGTGCACCTATTGTTGAGGCAGTTGTTAGCACTTTACCCGCTGGAAATAGCTACACACATAATTTCGCGACCGGTGCCGACCTCTCTGCAGAAGGTCCGCATACAGTAATTGGCTGGGTGATATATGATTTAGATGAATATTTAGAAAACGATACCAATGCTATTACCATAATAAACACCTCTACTTATCTCACAACAGGTTTTCCTGAAAATATTTGTTATAGCGGCGGAACTGTTTTCCCAAGCCCAATTGCCGGAGGCGGCGTTTGGAGTGGTGATGGTATAATTGACCCACTAACTGGCGAATTGGATCCAACTTTGGTTGGCGGAGTTGGCGCTTCAACCGATATTACTTATGCATTTGAAACTGCAGGAAGTTATACCGTTACTGAAATACCATATGTCACTTATTTTTTGGCAGATCCATCAAATCTAGGACTTGGCGATGATGATTATGCAGATAATTTAGACATTGGGTTCTCTTTTTCATTTTTTGGAAACACATATAATAAATTATATATCAGTTCAAATGGTTTTATAGGATTTAGTGCCGGTTCGGGCGCTTATAATAATCAGCATTTACCAAATAATGCAACTCCAAACAATCTAATTGCAATGAGTTGGACAGATTTGAATCCAGGCGATGAAGGTTCCATTTATTATGAAATGCAAGGAACAGCTCCTTTTAGAAGATTTATTGTTGAATATAATAATGTAGCACACTACGGTGGCGGCGGAAATATTACAGGCCAAATTATTTTATACGAAACTTCAAATGCGATAGATTTTCAAATTACTCAAATTGATGACGATGGCGGTGATATTACTCAAGGAATTGAAAATATTTCTGGTACTGCAGCATACGTTACCAATCCACTTTATAATAGACATCCTTTCGAAATGACTTCGCGTGGATGGCGTTTTGCTGTTACACCCTGCGATGCAACAGTAACCGAAACGATAAACTTTATTGATGCACCTGTAATTAATCTAATAGACGCTGAAGTTTGCTCAGGAACAATTGTAACACTGGATGCAGGAATAGGCGCCGAAAATTATATCTGGAGTACCGGTGAGTCAACGCAAACGATAAATGTAAGCGCTTCAGGTAATTATTGGGTGATTTATTTTGCGAATATTACATGTCATGTATCCGATACTTCATACGTAATTGTAAATCCATTGCCTGTGGTTAACCTTGGTGCAGATGGCCTTGCATGCGAAGGAACCATGCTCGATGCCATGAACCCGGGCTCTGAATATATTTGGAACAATGGTATAACATCTCAAACACAATTTATTACAGAAAGCGGAACCTATTCAGTTGATGTTTATAACCCTATAACAGGTTGTTCTAATAGCGATGAAATTACAATGACAATTACACCTTTGCCTGTGGCAAGTTTCACTTCTACTGTAGTTGATGCACTTACAATCGTATTTACAAATACTTCAATAGATGCATTAACTTATTATTGGGATTTTAGTGACGGAACCATTTCTTATGAAGAAAATCCAACGCATACTTTTGCTACTGCAGGTGCTTATAATGTGCAACTTATTATTTCAAGTGAATGTGGAGCAGATATTTATTCAGAAGTTTTTCAAGTTACAGCAATTCTGAATTTGACTGATGATGCTATCAAAATTTATCCAAATCCTGCTAATACTTTTTTACATATCGAATTAAATACTACAAAAGTATTGGCGGTGATAAATATTTACAACTTACAAGGCGAATTACTTTCGCATAAAACAGCTAATCAATCAACAGATATAAATACTTCGCAATTTGCTTCAGGAGATTATATGTTGGTGGTTGAAGAAAATGCTAATACCATTTGTATTCCTTTTGTAATAACAAAATAATATTTTTAATCTTTATGCTTATTTTTGAGCATAAGCCGGTAAATAGAGAATGATGAAAAAGTGTGGACTGATAATTTTTCTGGCAATGTACATTGCAAATACATTTGCGCAAGACACCTGTAAATTCATGTCGTATAATGTTTTAAATTTTGATAATTCAGGTAATAATAAAGAGAGTTATTTACGCACAGTAATTGGCTCGGTGCACCCTGATATACTTGTAGTTCAGGAGTTAATTGACGTAACAGGAGCTAACAGGTTGCGCGATAGTGTTATTCTTAAAATTGATACAAATTATGCAATGGGCACTTTTTTAAATAGTTACGATACCGACAATGGTATTTTTTATAATAAAGCAAAATTTATATTCATTTCTAATACACCAATTAAAACCGACATTAGAGATATCAACGAATTTAAATTAAAACACAAGGGCTCCGAAATTGAATTTTATATTTATTCAGTTCACTTAAAAGCAAGCTCCGGTTCTTCAAATGAGGTATTAAGAAAATTAGAAGTTGATAGTTTGCGTAAGGTAACTGCTTTACTTCCCGATAGCGCATATTATATTGTTTCAGGCGATTTTAATATTTACGACTCAAATGAAGATCCATATATAGCACTTTTAGACAGTTCAACAAACGGCTTTTTTGTTGACCCTTTAGATGGGGTTTTAACTACCACCTGGAATAATAGCTCTAATGCAATTTATCATACACAAAGCACCAGAACCCGCGCATTTGGCGGTGGTTCTACCGGTGGCATGGATGATAGATTTGATATGATGCTATTTTCAAAAGCAATTCATGCAAGTGGCGGAATGGAATATTTAACAGGGAGTTTAACAGCTATCGGAAATGACGGCGCACATTATAACGACTCCATTAATAGTTTGCCAAATGCTGCGGTAAGTGTTGAAGTTGCCAATGCTTTACATTATTCTTCAGACCATATTCCTATAAGTGAACAATTTATTTTCCCGGTAGCTTTTATAGATACAATGCAAAATGCAGTAGCCGTAATTGCAAAAGAACCCTTGCTCATTTTTCCTAATCCGGTATTTTCACAATTTACTATTAAAGGAATAACTTCCCCTACTCTATTTTATATAACTAATGTTAATGGAGAAATCGTAAAATCTTTTGAAAGCGGAAATGCAAAATCAATAGAAGTTGATATTACAGAATTAGAAGATGGCATTTATTTTATTATCAGTGATTCGAAATACAATATCACCCATAATAAAATATTTAAGATTAGCCAATGGTAGGTTTGTGCCAAATTTGAAGGCAAAGTGGGTTTCAGAAATAAGCTGCTAACTTCTAGGATATGCTCAAAAATATACAGCGTTCGATAATAAAAAAATATACTAAATAGTTCCTCAAATAAAATCCTTGCATCTGGCTGGCTGTTCACTTCGATATTCGTTATTCAGTGTTCAATATTCGAAATTTAAATATTATATTTTTTGGAATGCGATTCTTCCAAATATTTTTCGTTCTTATTTAATGGTAACGATTCCCTTTAATGTTTCGATACCTTTTGCTTGATCAAAAGGTATCGCCAAAAATCAAGGCTACGCTCACCAATGCACAAATCCCTAAAACGAAATTCACTGAACGCAAAAAAGGTCCGGTTTGGGTAGGTGGAATTTCTATTTCTAATTATTATTTAATTGAATAATTTTATTATTCAAAAGCATTTGGCGGACTGGCTTTTGCTTACACGCTACACGCACCTAAAAATTAGTGGCGGTGAATTTCATTTAAGGGATTTGGCATTGGCAGCTAATGCCGGCCCTTTTTCTTCCAAGGTTGTTCTATTAAAAATTTGAGATAAAACAAATAAATAGAAACGCCGCAGCAAATTCTCTTCTTCAATAAAAAATCAAATAAACCGGAAGGACATTTCTGCTACTTATTATCATAGAATGGCATCAATTGCAGATTTCTTAAATGGAATTAATCAATAGACAAATAAAAATCAACTAACATATTGATTTAATTGGGATTACACTGAATAGCAAACAATTGCAAATGTGATCTTATTACCTTGCAATAGCTGATTTTATTAAAACAACCATAGGTTAATAATCCTCTTGCTTATTCAGGGTGCATAAAAAAAATTACGGCTGATAATTAACTCCGCTTCCCAATTCTTTTAAACGTTGCACATGCGATGCAAGTGCACTTAATAAGGTTGGCTTTAAGTTATAAGGCAAACCAAATTCAATTGCCGTTTTTTCTACTATTGGAGATATTTTTTTGTAGTGTATGTGACAAATATTTGGAAATAAATGGTGTTCAATCTGAAAATTTAATCCCCCAACATACCAATTTAAAAAGTGACTATTTCTTGCAAAATCGGCAGTGGTTTTTAATTGATGTACTGCCCAATCGTTTTCAATAGTGCCATCTGAAGTTGGAATAGGTTGATGCGCACCTTCAACAATGTGAGCCAGTTGAAAAATAATACTTAAAATTAATCCGGCCGTCCAATGCATAATTACAAATCCCAATAAAATCTGCCACCATAAAAAAGGCGTAAGCAATAAAGGCAAACCAATAATTATAATTAAATATGCCAATTTTCTGAAAAACATTTTTATATATTCTGACTTCGGATTTGCATTTTGAGCATGCGTTAATCCCACAGCATTAAACTTCTTAAGTTGATTAAAATCCAAAACAAGTTTAGTTATTGTAAGCAAACCATAAAAGAAAAATGCGTGAATATATTGGTACTTATGTATTTTTTTAAGTGGTTGTTGTTCCGACAAACGCAAAGGTCCCGGCGCATCAATATCTTCGTCTAATCCTTCAATATTTGTGTAGGTATGGTGTAATACATTGTGCTGCACTTTCCAATTAAGCACATTGGAACCTAACATATATAATGTGCCGCCCAATAATTTATTTAACCAAGGTTTTTTTGAATACGAATGGTGAACGGCATCATGCATTACGCCCATGCCAACTCCGGCAACACCAAACCCCATAACTACTGTAAGTACTAAAGCCAGCCAACCCGGCATTGCAACAGCTAAAATGAACACAAAAGGGATAATATAAATAGCTAACATACCAACGGTTTTCAAAATCATGAAAGCATTGGCTTGCTTAGAAATTCCTTTTTCTCTAAAGTAATCGTTTACATTTTTTCTAACTGTGGCAAAAAATTCGTGCTGCTGTTTATCGGTAGAAACGTATTTTACTGAGTGCATTAATGTATTCCTTTTTTACAAAGATACAGTTTAGAGCATTGTTTAGTTCTCGGAGTAATGTGGATTGCGCAATAATTGCAGTCAAATGACTGATTTTACCCGTTGAACTATAACAATTAAGCGACGACTAAATCAGGTATTTTGGAGTAAAAACGGCATTTTCATCCGAAAAGAGAGACAATTTCCCCTAAAATAGCTCCAAAAACAATACTTAGAGCAATAATAAGAATTGCAGGTTTCCGTAGCTTCTTCATTAGAAAACTACTAATTGTATCTATTACTTCATCCAAGTTTTCGGTGTTTTGCTCATTTTTTAGGGCATTTTGTATCAAAATAGGCAAACTTTCTTCCATCTCGGCATGAAAAACGACACGAATTTCGTCTATCAATTTTTCGTCGATAAACATACTTAAAACGGGCATCTTTTGGGTGAGTTTATTTGCCATAAAATCATCAAAAACAATTAGAATTTGTTGCTGAAAACCCGCTAAGGGCAATGAAAATTGCTCCTTAATGACCAATGTGAGCGTGTCTTTCAAAAGTTTTGGGAAACCGGCTTTTCTCAGAATATACACCCAAAGAAACAGGTTGAAAATTGCGGTTAAACAGGCTATGATTGCGCCGATTAGGATAGGATTATTCATTGCATCCATGCCGATGGATTTTGGCGCCAAGCATTGAGTAAAGTCTCCGTTTCTGCGGTTATTATATCTTGTTTGAGCGCAAATTGAATCAACGCAGGGTAATCGCCGATGGTAAAAAGCGGACAATTTGCCTCTTCAAAAGCTTGATCTGCAACGTCAAAAGCATATGTAAATAAGGCTGCCATACCCACAATTTCGGCTCCTGCACTGCGCAAGGTATTTACTGCCGAAAGACTGCTTCCGCCGGTTGAAACCAAATCTTCTATCACTACCACTTTATTTCCCGCTTCCAATTTCCCTTCAATTTGATTTGTGAGTCCGTGTTTTTTTGCTTCATTGCGCACATAAATAAAAGGTAATCCTAGCGCATCTGCCACCAAAGCGCCGTGGGGAATTCCGGCAGTAGCAACTCCGGCTATAACATCGGCATCAGAAAATTTTTGTCGAATGCCATTTGCTAATGTATTTTTGAGCCACGAACGAATTTCAGGATAAGAAAGGGTTAAGCGGTTATCGCAGTAAATGGGCGATTTCCATCCACTAGCCCAAGTGAAAGGTTCATAGGGGCGCAATTTTATAGCACCAATGGACAGGAGTTTTTCCCCGAATAAAATCGCATCGTCAGAATTAAAAAGCATGGTTCAAAGCTATAAAATTTTCATCAACGAAATTCCGATTTATCTACATGGAGGAAAAGATATCGTTTCTCCCAACACTGCAGATGATAAAAATCCCGAATATACCTTCGCACAAAAAAAAGAAATTGAAAAGGCATTGCATATTATTCAAAATAGTAATGTAATTAAAAGTCTTACAATTTTCGGGGACGATGCACGCGAAATGCGTGATGCCATATTCGCTGATTATAAAATAATTAAAGCTGCGGGAGGTTTGGTATTTAATAATAAGGATGAAATTCTGATGATATTTAGAAGAAATATGTGGGATTTACCCAAAGGGAAACTCGAAATTGGCGAAAAGAAAAAAATGGGCGCCTTGCGTGAAGTACGCGAAGAAACCGGAGTGCAAAAATTATCTATCGTTAAAAAATTAATGAAGACGTATCATACTTATGTTTTAGAAAATAAAACGAAGGTGTTAAAAATTACGCATTGGTATTTAATGATGTGCAACGATACTACTCCCCTAGTGCCGCAAGCTGAAGAAGATATTGAAATTGCAGTTTGGGTGGATTCAAATAAAGTAAAAGATAAATTAGATAAAGCCTACGCCACAATCGAACAAGTTGTAACAAACGGCATACATACTATGCACCACGGGTAACAATAATCGGAACCATTTTATCAATATTGCCATTGTTGCGCAACACCTCTTTTACAATTGTAGAACTTACATGCGCAAATTCGGGCGCACTTAATAAAAATATCGTTTCTATTGCGTTGTTCATTGTTTTATTTGTTTGTGCAATTACTCTTTCGTAATCGTAATCTGCAGCGCTGCGCAAACCGCGTAAAATATAATTGGCTTTATTTTTTTTACAAAAGTCAACGGTTAAACCTGAATAACTATGTATTTCAATTTTTTGCTCGTTGCTATAAATTTCTTGCAACCAATTAATGCGTTGCTCCAAAGTAAAATAACTTGTCTTTTGTGAATTTGATCCTATTGCAATTATTATTTTATCGAACAAAGGCAAGGCGCGTTCAAGTATATCAATATGCCCAAGTGTAATCGGGTCGAAGGATCCGGGGAATACAGCTATTTTACTCATAGTGTAAAGTTAATAATTGATAATTGATTTTTATGAATAAAAAAAGGTCAAAACGTCGAATCTACGCTTGTTTTATCTCATCTGTTTTCAACCTATTTTCAAATACATGAAAAAAAGTAGTGCCGTAATTTCTTTTTCTTAAAAAACAGGGATGTGCATCAAATTGATATTTTTGATTTGTTTCAAGCACAAACCAGCCATTGGGTTTCAGCAATTGCATTTCAAAAATTTCTTCGGGCAGTTCGGGAATATTTTCTAAAGGATACGGCGGACCTGCAAAAATAATGTCGAATTTCTTTTTTGTTGTGCGTATATATTCAAACACATCCATGCGCAAAACATTGATATTCATCTCCAATTCTTCCGACATTTTTTTAATAAAATCCAGGCTCCTTTTATCCAATTCTACACACACAATATCTTCACACCCGCGCGAAGCCATTTCGAAACTGATATTGCCTGTGCCTGAAAATAAATCAAGAAAAGCAACGTCATCCAATTCAAAATTATTTGTGAGAATATTAAATAACCCTTCCTTTGCAAAATCGGTAGTTGGCCGCGCCGGAATGTTGGATGGCGGATTAAATCGTCGCCCTTTAAATTTTCCGGTATTTATTCGCATACATCTAAACTCATCAGACTGTTAAAATAGTAAAAGGGTTTTTCTTGCAGCTCTTTTGGCAGAACAATATTTTCGTTCAATGCAGTAAAAGAAATATTCTTATAAAATTTCCATAACTCAGAAAACAACATAGAATCGGGAACAATTTCTCCCGATAATTTTAAATCACAATGCTCTCTGTCGATATTAAATTGGTCGGAAATTAATAATACATAATATAAAAAATCATCCTTATTTACCCAACGAAATTGATTTAAAAATTTGAATTCTTTATTTTCGAAATACAGAATATGAATTACTCCGGGTTTAATATCTAATATTAATTGTTGATTATTAAATTCATCTTTATTGCGCACAGCATTTTCTAATAAAGTAGTGCCTATATGAAATATTTTGGGTGATTGAAATATTTCGTTGAGATATTGCACCTGTGTATTTGGAACAGAGAATACATTTTTAATGAATAATTTATTGATATTATTTACCAAAACAGTATCGCCGCTTTCAACGGGCGCAGATAATTCCAAATAATTGCGTGCCTTATCATCCTCAAAAATAACCCTTGGTATTAATGTAAAAGCGGAATAACAAATGTTAACCTTAATTTCGTGAAATGGCACTTGCAAAAAATCCTCGCTAATAATTGCCAACTTCAGTTTTTCGAGCATTTCTGCAGGATTAACCGTATTTAACTGCAGAGTTTTAAGCACCTGCAATTGCCCGCTGCGCTTTTCGTAGATGGCATAAGCAAATTGTTGCTCCTCCAATTGAAACAAAAGTGAACAGTGTTTTGTAAAGTCTTTATTGAATTCTTTGTCTATGTAATTATACATGTCGGGGCGTAAAAATAGCTGTTTTAATAAATAAAAATTATTTTACATGCATTTCGATGTTTAATCATGGTCAAGTAACCTTCAAATCAGGCTTTGGATTGTAACTTTGCACTACAAAATATAGGCTTATGTTTATTCGTCCGAGGAGATTGCGCAGGAATGAGATTTTGAGAGAAATGGTGGCAGAAACCAGACTCAGTAAAAACATGTTTATCTACCCTTTATTTGTAATGAAGGGCAAAAATATCAAGCACGAAATAGGTGCAATGCCAGGTGTTTATCACTTTTCTTCGGATACTTTGAGTAAGGAAATTGAGTCCTGTTTGAAAGTTGGAATTAACAAGTTCCTTTTATTTGGAGTTGGTGAGGATAAAGATCCTTCAGGCACTTCGTCGTTCGATTTTACCAATGCTGTTGCCAACGCAGTACGCATAATGCGTGCCGATTTCGGGAAGGATGTAATGATTACCACCGATGTTTGCATGTGTGCCTATACCGATCACGGACATTGCGGCATAATACACGGGCACGAAATTATAAACGACGAAAGTGTTGAGGTATTAGCAAAAATGGCACTCATGCACGCAGAAGCAGGAGCAGATATTGTAGCTCCAAGTGATATGATGGACGGCAGAGTGAGTGCTATTAGAAATACATTGGATGCAGGTGGGTTTTCAAACACTGCAATTATGAGTTATTCTGTTAAATATGCTTCCGGATATTATGGTCCTTTTAGAGAAGCTGCAGATTCTGCTCCATCATTTGGCGATAGAAAAACGTATCAAATGGATTTTAGAAACTCACGTGAATCCCTAAAAGAAGCCCTAATAGATGCAGAAGAAGGCGCCGATATTCTAATGGTGAAACCTGCCCTTGCTTATATGGATGTAATTAAAATGGTGAAGGAAAATACCCTGTTACCACTCGCTTGCTACAATGTTTCCGGCGAATATTCCATGGTTAAAGCCGCAGCAATGCAAGGCTGGATAGAGGAACAGCGCATCGTAATGGAAAATATGCACGCCTTCGCCAGAGCCGGCGCCGACATTATTATTACCTACCACGCCAAAGACATTATGGAGAAAGGGTGGATGTGAGGCTGCCATTTTATTGGTCAAGGGGTAAGGGTCAAGGGGTAAGGGTCATTTGTCAGATGTCAAATGTTAATTGTGGGAGGAGAAATTCCACATACACCGACCCACAAAACTCATCTCTCATTACTCATTTCTCATTCTCTGAAATTAACCTCGTGAAACCCCTTTTATCAGTAATGAGTAATTAGAAATGAGTTTACAATTGGGGATTGAACAAAATTCCAATCCTATTTTATACTCCAATTTTAAAATTGAAAATCTAAAGTTCTGTCTTATCTCAGAACCAAACTCGCCACTACAACATGTAGTGATCGACGTAGGAGATCTACTACATGTCACCACTCACCTTTTCTTCCTTCCCCCATTATTAACAAAAAGGTTACCCAAAAATCAACTCTTTGTACCATCTTTACGTTTGATTCAAGTATAGAAAGGAAATTACACTTTGCAAATAACCCTCAGCTACAGAGAAATAATTAAATTGAGCATGCCGCTTATGATAAGCAGTTTGTTCAATAACCTCATTAGTTTGATTGGCGTTGCCTTTATGGGTAGAGTGGGCGAAACAGAGCTCGCCGCCGCCGGTGTTGCTGCCTTAATCTATATCACATTAACAATGATTCCATACGGCTTATCCGTTGGTTTTCAGATAATTATAGCTCGGCGAGCAGGAGAAAATAATCCCGAATCCATTGGTAGAATTTTTAATAATAACCTCATTTTTTTAATGGGAGTTGCAGTAATTCTTTACCTTTTTTTAGAGTTTGCTGTGCCTATTATATTGAAGCCCATGTTTAGTTCGCAAGAGGTGTACGAGGCTGGAATGACCTATTTGCACTATAGAAATTTTGAAATATTTTTTGCGGTATTTGCTTTTACCATTCTGGGATTTTATACCAGCATTGGCAATAATCAAATTATTACTTACAGCGCAATTCTAATGCTTGTTGTAAATGTATTTTTTAATTACAACCTTGTTTTTGGTAAAATGGGATTTCCACAAATGGGTATTGCTGGTGCAGGATTGGCTTCACTTATTTCATCTACTGCCGCCTGCGGACTCAATTTCTTTTATCTGCTGTTTTCCAAATTCAGAAAACGATTCGGACTATTTAAATTTACCAAATTTGATTGGCCATTAGTAAAAGCCGGACTCAACCTTTCGGGGCCGGTGGTGCTTCAACATATACTTTCAACCGGAACTTGGGTAATATTCTTTTTAATGATTGAAAAAATGGGACCCGCAAGTCTGGCGGCTTCCAATGTTGCAAAGGAGGTGTATATGGTTTTGGGAATTACTACCTGGGGCGTTGCCAATGCAACAAATAGTTTAATTAGCAATTTAATTGGTCAAGGTCGACAAAGTGAGATATTTGAATTGCTGCGCAAAGTAATTATAGTTGCACTCGGATTTTCGTTTTTGTTTTTCTTATTTATAATGATTTATCCGCAAGGATTTATTCTCATTTTTACCAACGATGCAGAAATTATTAGACTGGCAACAAATCCGGTGCGCATAGTTGGTGGATGTTTAATTGTAATGGCAGTTTCGAGTGTGTTGTTTAGAGCTGTAACAGGCACCGGAGCAACAACCTATTCGCTGTATTTGGTATTTATTACCCTTGTAGTTTACATGATATATATTATCGTTTTAATTAAAGTTTTACATGTAAACCTGACCGTTGCTTGGACAAGCGAATTTGCCTATTGGCTCGTTTTAGGTTGGCTTTGTTGGAAATATCTCAAATCTGGAAAGTGGAAATCGTACAAAGTATAATCCAACTTAATCAATAGTCAATTAAAAGTCAACTAACCTATTGATTAAGTTGGGTTTATATTGCATAGCAAACAATTGAAAATCGCACCGTATTGGTTAGAAAAAGCTACTTTTATTTCATTTACCAATTGTTATCGAGCCTATTGCTTATTCAGGGTCTGGTGTTAATGGTATTTTTAGGTAAGGATAGATATGGAAATAACTTCGCAAAATCCTCTAAAACTCTTAGCTTAGTGCCATAAAAACCTATTATGCAAAAATTTCTCCTTATCTTTTTATTCTTAACTCAGATTTGTTTTTCACAATCTGAAATAGATGTGCCAACAGCAGTTCCGATTTATTTTGAAGGGCTTACAAAAAAAATGACCGAGATTAAAAATCCGGGCAATAATGAAAAGGACGGCCTCGTAAAAATTCAACAACACGAAGACGAAGAAAAGAATATAGAATACATTCACTCCAATACAAATTTATCAAAACCGGATATTGCACTTCAACAGAATTATTTAAAAACTGAAGCAACAGATTTAAATATTCTCGGAAATTATGAGGGATTAAAATCAAATTATTTACGCTCTGATAATAATATCGCCGTAGGGCCAAACCACATTGTGGAAATTGTAAATTCAAATTATTTATTTTCTTACGTGCGCGTTTGGAATAAAAGTGGCGCGGAAATAATTTCTAAAATATCATTTTTTGAGCTTTCAGGTTCTTTTGATTATGGCGACCCCAATATTATTTACGATGAGCAAGCCGACAGATGGATAATTACTTTTTTATATTCAAACGAAGACAATAAATTGCGTATTGCAGCATCGCAAACTGCTGACCCAACAGGTGCTTGGTATATGTATGTTTTTGATACACCTGCAGGATATCCTGACTATGAAAAATTAGCTGTTTGGGGAGATTCTTATATAGTATCTATTGCTGCAAATAAACCGGCAAAACCGGCGGTTTATGTTTTAAACAGAGCAGAAATTTTATCCGGAGTTCTCTCCTCTCCGGTGCTTATGTTTCAACCACAAAGAGTGATACATTGGAAATGGCAGGGACTTGCACCAATAAATGTAACTGGAAGTGCCGGAGTTCCCGAAGGTGAGCCTGCAATTATTGCAAGAGTTGTTGATGATGCTTGGTTCGGTGCAATTCCGGAAACCGATCAAATGGAATTATTCGAATTAAATATTAATTGGGCAGCCCCATTAAGTTCAAATATGACAGGTCCTTTAGATTTGCCGATTGATAATTATAACAGCGACCTCTGCGGATTTGAATCCAATTCTTGTTTACCTCAAATGGGTTCCGCTGTGAAACTTTGGCCATTAAGTAATTTTATTACCGATAAATCAAAATATATGAATTTCGGCACTCACCAATCTATTGTGTGCACACATGTTTGCAATGCAGATGGATTAGGAACTGCCGGAATACGTTGGTACGAATTAAGAAAATATGCGGGTGGCACATGGTTTATTTATCAGCAATCAACGTATGCGCCGGATGCAAACCACAGATTTATGAGTAGTATAACAATTAATCAAGAAGGCAGTATTGCTTTGGGATATAATATTACTGGCGAATCGTTATACCCCGGTATGCGGGTTGTTGGAAGAGCTGCTTGCGATCCATTAAATATGATGACTACCTCAGAAGCAATTTTTAAAGAAGGTTCTTCTCCCAATCAAAATTTAGATTATGGCGATTATAATAGCATTGTAACCGACCCTGTTGATGGTTCTTTCTGGTTTACCGCACAATATAATAAAACGCCAAAATGGTCAACAAATATGGTGCATTTTACTATTGATGGTTGTGTTGAAGAAATGATAGAAAAAGATAAACCCGACCTTGCACATGTAAGAACAATTTCTAATATTCTGATAAATCCTAATCCTGTTAGCAATAGTTTATCATTTTCATTTATTATAAGTAATGATGATGTAGTTGCTATCGAAATTTATAACACAATGGGCGAAAGGGTATTTAGTTTGGAGCAAAGTTTTGCTAAGGGATTTCAAGAGCAAGTAATACAATTAAATACGCTGCCAAATGGAAATTATTTTTTAAATGTAAATACATCTATCGAAAAAAATACAAAAACATTTACAATTTTGCAATGATTGGTTAATGGTGAAAATTAATATTAAATCCCATAGAAACTATTACTCCGATTTTGTAGAATTTGGCCTCCTTAAATAACAAAATTTTGTAAAGTGCACTATTATGTTTATTTTGGTGAAATAATATAATCAAATTATTTCATGCATACACGACCCTCATGAATATACTACATTATTTTAAAGGAGAAACCATTGCAGAAAACGAAGGTATTTGGATAATGACTCTCGAAAATCCAATTCCAACGCACCTTTCTGTTGCAAATCAAATTGACTTGTTTTACAAGGATGCTGTGCTAAGCGACTGTAATAATGCCATGGCAGAAATGTATGGTTTTAATAACCCGCAAGAAGTTATTGGTGCTCGCCTTGGCGATTTACTGCCATCCAACCCGGGCAACTTGGAATTTTTATCTGCGTTTATTACAAGTAATTACAACCTGATAGATGCAGAATCAAAAGAAATTGACAAGGATGGAAAGGTGATTTATATTTTAAATTCATTGCAAGGTGTATTCGAAAACGGAAATTTAATTGCAGCAAGAGGGCGACAAAAATTAATTCATAAACATAATTAAAATTTAAACCAAACACTATTTTTGATGTCTAAATTAGATGATAACTCGTATCTATATTTTAATATCATTTCTCCTAGTGCCCTTTTTACTTGCGGCACAATCTATTAATATTTCTGAAGGCGAAGTTTTTGATGGTGAACCTTTTATGCTTGTCAATCCTCAAAATCAACAACATATTATTGTTGTATGGATGGGTTTCGATGGATTAGAGCTTGTAAAAATTAAAGAACGCGTAAGTTTTAACGGTGGAAATACTTGGAGCGATATTATTGAATTTTCACATATTATTTCGGGATTTACTTCTGCCGACCCTTCTATGGATTTTGATAGTGATGGTAATATATTTCTATGTTTTATTGATTACAATTTATCAGGTGCTGCAGGGTCAACAATTATTTATAAATCTATTGACGGTGGCTTAACATGGAATGCACCTGTGGAAGTAATAAATGTTTTTGCAGACGGTTCGGAATTGCCCGTTGATAGGCCTTGGATGGTAATTGATAAATCGGGCACTGCTTCCGATGGCAATATTTATGTTACCACAAAACCCGCACCATGGATTCCATTTCCAAATCGCAACTATTTTATTGCATCAACAGATGGTGGTGCATCTTTTAACCCTTGGCGCAATATTGATACGATGGGTTGGCGCATTGGCTCGTTTATTCAAGCGCCAATGGCTAGTCCTGCAGTTTCAAAAAACGGCATCTTTTATTCAATTTATCCCGCTTGGGAGCTTACCGAAAATATTTTACCGCGATTTATTTTAGCATCAAGCGAAAATGCCGGAGGTACATTTAATTATACCGAAGTATTTGAATCTCCTCCCGCGGATTTGAATAAAGATACAAGCGCTAAATTAGGTTACCATTTAATTCCTGATCCTTCGGATGTAAATCACCTTGCTTTTTTATGCATTTTACAATCTTTGGGTGATGCTGATATTTTTTTATTGGAATCTTTTGATGCCGGTAATAACTGGAGTAGTTTAATACGCATAAACGACGATGCAATTAATAATGGAACCATGCAAGATTTAGTTTGGGCGGATTTTGATTTAGACGGCGATTTATTTGTTAGCTGGCGCGATAGGCGCAATGCAATAGATACAGGATTTGCAGTCTCTTCACAAATGTATGGCGCAATTAGGTGGAAAGATTCATTAAATTTTTCACATAATTTTCCGATTTCAGATGTAGAAGTAGATTTTGATGATGTATTATATGGCAATGGCAACGACTTTATGTGTAATGCGATGGTTAACGATACGATCTATGCCGTTTGGGGCGATACACGCGATGGCAAATTAAATATTTGGTTTAACAAATTATCTGCACAAACATTTTCCGGTACAGGCATTCAACAAATTGTTTCAGAATCGAGAGATGCCTTTTTATTATATCCAAACCCTGCAAACAATGTTTTACAAATTGAAGGAGAAAATATTAATCGAATATCCATTTTCGATATTGCCGGAAAAATAGTTTTCAATCAGCAATATTCTAATACAAACAATATCACATTAAATATTGCAGATTTTAAATCGGGCATTTATTCAATTACTCTTCAGCAGAATGAAAATACTACCAGTCAAAAATTTGTAAACCAATAAAATAAAAAGCATAAAAAAAGGAGATGTTTCAGCATCTCCTTAAGTTGTGTAGTTCGATGATTATTATAATTTTAAATCATCATCTATATGTGTATTATCATGATGACCATGATGCGTATCGTTGCGTACTTCTGAATCTAATTTAAGGTCATCATCATCAATAAAATCATTTTGAGTAGAAGATTCTTTTATTTCCGGAATTTCGTCTTGAGTTTCGTTTTGTGTTTCTGATGATTCGTGGTTGTCATTTTCGTTGTAATTATCCGAATGATGTTCATTTCCACCTTCACCATTATGTTCGTCGTATTTATGTGCAAAGGCATCAAAATCGAAATCAGGCATTAATTCTTTAATGTGGTCAACCACAACGGTCATTTCCTCTAAAAACTTATTAAAATCCTCCTTATAAATAAAGAGTTTATGGCGCTCGTATCCATTACCATCAAAACGCTTTTTGCTTTCAGTAATAGTAAGGTAATAATCGTTTGCTTTTGTAGTTCTAACATCAAAGAAATATGTTCTGCGTCTTCCGGCGCGAATTTTTCTTGAAAATACACTATCGTTTCGCTGGCTGTTTTCGTTCTCCACTGTGGTCGTTTTTTAGTTTTTTTGCTGTTCGGTTACCTAAATTTTCCGAAATATATAAAGATTTTGAAAATTCAAGTGCAAAAACGACATTTTTTTATTTTAAAAATCATTTTCCTCCAACCTCTGCGATTCATAAATATTGTAATAAATGCCTCGTTTTTCCATTAAACCCGCATGCGTTCCATGTTCTGCAATGCTGTGGTTTTCCAAAACCAAAATCTGGTCAAAGTCAAGCAGAGAAAAGATTCTATGTGTTATTATGAGTGCAGTTTTTTCTTCCAAATAACTGCGCATATTGCCAAGAATTGTTTTTTCAGTTGTACTGTCAACAGCACTCAAACTATCATCCAATAAAATTACCGGCGCATTTTTTAAAAATGCCCTTGCAATGGAAATTCGCTGTTTTTGTCCCCCGCTAAGCGTAACTCCCCTTTCTCCAACCATCGTATTATATCCTTCCTTAAATGCTTTTATTTCATCATCTATAGAAGCAAATTTTGCATATTGAGCAACTTCGTCCTGTTTTACCCCTGTGCGCGAAAAAGCAATGTTATTTCTTATGGTATCTGAAAATAAAAACACATCTTGAGGCACGGCGCAAATTCCTGCACGCAAATCCTCAAGATTATATTCTTTAATAGGCACATTATCAACATAAATTGTTCCCGAATCGGGATCATAGAGTCTGAAAATTAAATCGGCAATGGTACTTTTTCCCGCGCCTGTCCTGCCCACGATTGCCACTTTTTGACCTGCTTTTATTTCGAAGGAAATATTTTTTAATGCAGTAACACCGGTATCGGGATAGGTAAAGGTGACATTTTCGAATTTAATATCCCCCTTAATTTTGCGCATTGTTTTGCCTTTAGAAACAATATCAGGTGTAATTTCCAGAAACTCATTAATTCTTCTTTGCGATGCTGCTGCTCGTTGCACAATAGAAACCACCCATCCTAAAGAGGTAACAGGCCAAGTAAGCATATTAATATAAAACAAAAATTCAGCAAGGTCGCCCGGAGTTATCATGCCGTGCATTATTTGCCATCCTCCTGCAAAAATTGTAATCAGTACGCTCAAACCAATCAAAAACACCATTAAAGGCTGAAACATAGCATCAACACGTGATAAACTGAGTGATAAAAATTTATACTCTTCACAATTTTCTTCAAAATATTTTCCTTCCTTTTCTTCCTGCGCATATGCCTGTATTACGCGAATGCCTGAAAATGATTCCTGTGCTATGCTAGTAAGATTTGAAAGTTGCGCTTGAATAAGTTCACTTTTTTTATTGATAATGCTATTTACAAAATAGATAGAAACTGATAAAATGGGCAGTGGAATAAGTACATACATTGCCAAACTCGGACTAATATGCACCATCATCCATATTGCTAAAATGGAGTTAAAAACAAGGTTGATAAAATACATAATTGCCGGACCAACATACTGCCTAACCCGACCAACATCTTCTGCTACCCTACTCATCAGGTCGCCGGTATTATTTCTTTTGAAAAAAGCGGGCGTTAACACTTCATATTTGGCAAAAAGCGCATTTTTTTGGTCGTATTCAACGTGACGGCTCATTACAATAAGTGTTTGCCGCATAATAAACATGCAAATGCCGCGCAACAGCGTAAAAGCAACGAAAAGGGCGGCAAAAATGAGCAATTGATGATAAATGGAATCCGCATTTAAGGTTGCCTTTTTCAAGTCATCCGCATTTTTATCCACAAGGTCAATCATGTCGCCAATATAATGTGGTGCGTATACCTGAAAGATATTGGCAAGCGCAACAAATAGGGTTCCCGAAAGAAATAGCCACTTGTATTTAATAAAATAAATATTGAGCGATTTGAGGTGTTGCATAATATGCAAAGCTATAAAACCGCGCAAAAGTTTCTAGTCTATTTAACTTCTTCTATCTTTGTGCCTCCAAAAATAAATGTTCATTTATGTCTAATACTTCTCTGCAGCTGACCAATGGCGAAATTTTTTCAACAATGTTGGAAATGGAACACGAACAAATGGTTTTTTGCACCGACA
>JBBRGZ010000022.1:0-21729 GCA_038223395.1 Chitinophagales bacterium | reverse complement strand
ATTAATCTTGAAAATGATTCACTTATATTCGATTCGGGGTTATTTATTAATGATCTGGGTATGATGTTTTATGTTCCAGACGAAATATTTGAGTATTATAAAAAAGCATATAAAATAAAAAACCGAAAGGATTTGCAACAACAAACCATTAAAACGCCTTTATTTAAGGGTTGTAGTTGGGAAAGTTTGGATTATTCTTTGATAAAAACAATTTACACCTGCAATATAATGGACACCCTCATTGAAACTCCTGCAGGAAAATTTAATTGTTTTGCAATAAGCACGCAATCTGCCGAAGCTGTATTAAAAGGAGCATATAAAGACTTTACTTTGTTAACTAATTATAAATCTTGTTATGCTCAAGGTGTTGGAAAAGTTGCTGAATTTACTACTACTTATATGACGAATGAAAAATTGGGTATTTCATTTTTGCAAATGACTTCAGAAGTGTATTTACAAGAAGTATGGTGGGATGAAGAATAGGCAAAAAAATAACCGAGAAGTGTATTCCCGGTTATCAAATTGAATTACATTTTTTTATACCAATCCTTGTGCTAACATGGCATCTGCAATTTTAACAAAACCTCCTATGTTGGCGCCTTTTACATAATTAATATACTTACCTTCTTTACCATATTTAACACAAGTGGCATGAATGCTATGCATAATATTTTTTAATTGATTGTCAACTTCAACACGTGTCCAACCCATGCGTAAACTATTCTGACTCATTTCTAATCCACTTACTGCAACTCCTCCTGCGTTGCTTGCTTTTCCTGGGGCAAATAATACTTTAGCATCTATAAATTCGCTAACCGCTTCCGGAGCACAAGGCATATTTGCGCCTTCGGCAACGCATTTAACGCCATTTTTAATTAATAATTTGGCATCTTTTCCTAATAATTCGTTTTGTGTAGCGCAAGGTAATGCAACATCACATTTAACACCCCAAGGTGTTTTTCCAGGCACATAATCGCATTTAAATTTATCGGCGAATTCTTTTAAACGACCTCTTTTTTCATTTTTTAATTCCAATAAAAATGCAAGTTTTTCTCTTGTAAATCCATTTTTATCGTAGATATATCCATCACTGTCGCTTGCAGTTACAACTTTAGCACCCAAGTCTATACATTTTTCAATTGCATATTGCGCAACATTTCCACTTCCTGAAACAACAACAATTTTATTTCTGAAATCTAATTTTTTAGTTTGCATCATTTGTTCTGCAAGATATACGCAGCCATAACCTGTTGCTTCAGGACGGATTAAACTGCCGCCGTATTCTAATCCTTTTCCAGTTAAAATTCCGGTAAATTCGTTGCGCAATTTTTTATACATACCGAATAAATAACCAATTTCTCTTCCACCCACGCCAATATCTCCTGCAGGAACATCCGTATTTGGCCCAATATGTTTTGATAATTCTGCCATAAAACTCTGGCAAAAACGCATTACTTCGTTATCGCTTTTTCCCTTAGGGTCGAAGTTACTTCCACCTTTTCCGCCACCCATAGGCAGGGTAGTGAGGCTATTTTTAAATACTTGTTCGAAGGCAAGAAACTTTAATATTGAAAGATTTACTGTAGGATGAAAACGCAAACCGCCCTTATAAGGACCAATAGCACTGTTCATTTGAATGCGATATCCGCGATTGATTTGTATCTCACCACTGTCGTCCATCCAAGGCACTCTAAAACTCAAAACGCGCTCCGGTTCTGCAATACGTTCTAAAATTTTGGCAGATTTGTATTTAGGATTAGCCTCAATAAAGGGAATCACTGCTTCTGCAACTTCAAAAACTGCTTGCAGGAATTCTTTTTCTCCAGGGTTGCGGCTTTCAACAAGAGTCATAAATGCTTTAACATTTTTGTCCATATTATGCGGTTTTAGTTATGTGAAATTAACTATCTATTTGATTAAAACAAATCGAAAGGCAAATAACCGTCTTTGAATGACAACTTTTATAGGTCCATCAAAGAATTTAGGGTTGGTAAATTCTGCAAGAAAGTAAAATTTTTATCATCGTGATTGATTGCACATAAAAAATTTGTTTTTCCATTACTTACCCATAAATAGGGCACCTGAAGTGTTAAATTATATCGAGCAATTTGTTCAAAAGTTTTTTGGGATATGTTTACAGATTCAGCCTTACATTCCACAATCAATATCGGCTTGGCAGATGGTGAATACAATACAATGTCGGTGCGTTTAGTCAGGTTGTTAAGTGTAAGTTTTTTTTCTAAACTTATCAATCCTTTTGGAAACTTATAATCGTAAATTAAATAATGCACAAGATGCTGGCGCACCCATTCCTCAGGAGTAAGAACAACATATTTTTTGCGGATGATATCAAACACAAACCGAACACCATTTTCTGATTTTATTTTAAGCTCATAAGAAGAAAATTCTATCTGCATAGCTTTGTAAAAATACGATTTGTTGTGTTGTATTAATTATCTTTGTATTATGGATTATAAAGATCTGCTCAATGATATAAAAGCAAAAAAATTCAAGCCTGTATATTTATTACATGGCGACGAATCTTATTATATCGATAAAATTGCAGATTTTATGGAAGATGCCATTTTAACTCCTGCCGAAAAAGATTTCAACTGCTCCATTTTTTATGGAAAAGATACCGCACCACAAACTGTTATTGATGCTTGTGTCCGTTTCCCTATGTTTGCCGAACACAATCTCGTTATTGTGCGCGAGGCTCAGATGATGAAAACAAAAGGTAGCGAAATTGATTTACTTGAACCTTATATTTTACATCCTTCAAAGACTACAATCTTGGTTTTATGTTATAAGGATGGGAAATTTGATGCAAGAAAAAAAATATTTAAATCAATAAAATCTGCCGGTATTGTTTTCGAATCGCAATCTTTAAAAGAAAATGAAGTGCCTGTTTTTATTGAAGCATATTTAAAACGAAAAAAAGTTAAAGCCACAGGAAAGGCAATACGCATTTTGTTAGATTATCTCGGTACCGACCTTTCGAAAATTATTAATGAACTGGATAAATTGTGCATTAATATTAAGGAGGGCGAGGAAATTACAGAGGCCTTAATTGAAAAAAATATTGGCATCAGTAAAGATTACAATGTATTTGAACTGCAAAGTGCACTTCTTACAAAAAATACAACTCTAGCCTTTACCATTGCCACTTATATGAACGATAATCAAAAGGCAAATCCTTTTGTGGTGATAATTTCTAATATTCATGCTGCATTCCAAAAGTTATATCATTTCTTGGCCGGCGGAAGTGTAAGTGATAATGATTTTTACCCGATTTATGGAATTCACGGCTCTCAGAAAAATGAATATAAAGCCGCAAGAAGTTTATATACGCCTCAGCGGGTTGAACAAATTTTTGAATTGTTGTTAGAGTTCGATTTGCGCTCCAAAGGATTGAATAACGGGAAAACAGAGAACGACCAATTATTAAAAGAATTAGTATATAGAATTATTCAAGAATAAGTTTCAATAAAAGCAAGTGCATTCTTTTTGTCCCCTTCCATTGCTATTATTAAATCTTCTTTAGAATCAAATTTTTTATCCATTCGTATATAATGCAAAAATTCGATAGTAATAGTTTCGCCATAAATAGTATCATCAAATTTAAGGATATTTACCTCTATACGTTTTTCGGTTTTATTAAATGTGGGACGAGTTCCAATATTTAATAAACCATATAATTTTTGAGGGTGCGTTTTTAATTTTACCTCAACTAGATAAACACCATCTGCAGGAATTAATTTATTTGTGTCCTCAACAAATATATTGGCAGTTGGAAAACCTAGAGTTCTGCCTATCTGATCGCCCTTAACAACAGGCCCCGACAATAAATATTTATAACCTAACAATTCATTTGCTTCGTGAATATTGCCTTCTTTTAAAAACTTCCTGATTTTTGAAGAACTCACAGTAAGATTGTCTATGATATGAGCAGGTATCTCTTCTACCTTAATCTGGTATTTTTGTGCCACCTCTTTTAATAAATGAATATCCCCACTTCTGTCTTTGCCAAATTTATGATCGTAGCCAAAAACAATAATTGATGGGTTAAATTTTTTAATTAGAAAATTTTCTGCATATTGTGTTGCTTCTATTTCAGAAAATTCACGTGAAAATGGAACAACTACTACCATATCAACATGGTATTTTTCTAACATGTCAATTTTTTCTTGTAAAGTAGTAAGGTAATATACAGGCGATTCAGGCGAAATTACGTGGCGTGGATGCGGATGAAAGGTAATGATGATACTTTTGCCATGCACTTTTTTTGCAGCAGAAGTTATCGTGTGAATAATTTCGGCATGACCTGTATGCACTCCATCAAAAGTGCCTATAGAAATTACTGAATTTGATAAAGCCGGTAAATTATTAATATCTTTGAAAACCTGCATAACGAATTGCAAAAATAAAAATTTGGGAGATTAAAACCGAAAAAAGAATTACTTTAAAAGTGGATAAAAAGAAAAATGACCTGTTATATTGGCTAATTGGTTTATTATTTACCATTTACTTGATAATTCGTGCAGTTGTAATTCCCGTAACTATCGACGAAGCAGGAACTTTTTTTAATGCAGTTCCGCGTTCTGTTTGGGATATAATTACCTACGTTGATCCTGTTCCCAATAATCATATTGTAAATACTCTGCTCATTAAATTGTTTGTAAACATATTTGGTGTTCATGCACTTGTAATTCGTTTGCCTAATATTCTGGGTTTTATTTTGTTTTTTAGTATTGCAGTTATTTGGCTTAAAAAAATAAATGCAAATAGCATGTTTATTTTTTGCGGTCTATTTTTATTAACTTGTAATCCATATTTACTTGACTTTTTTGCTCTTGCTCGTGGATATGGCCTCTCAATCGCTTTCATGTTTGTTTCGTTATATTACAGTTATTTGTTTATAGGAGATAATAAGTTAAAGTACCTTTCTTTGAGTTTTGGATTAGCTGCGCTCAGTGTGTATTCAAATTTTACTTTGCTTAATTTTTATTTGGCCTTAAGTGTATTAACGGTTATTATTATTTTACAGAAGCATTGGAATCAACCATTAAAAAAAGCAGCAAAGGAATGCATGGTAATTTTTTCGATTTCAATTCTACTTTTAATACTATGTTATTTGCCTTTGTATAGAATTGTAAGCACAAATCAGCTGCAATATTGGGATACAAATGGTTTTTATACCGATACTTTGATGCCTTTAGTAAAGGCTATGCAATATACAAATGAATTATTCCCATTGATGGATGGTAATTTTTATGTTGTTTTATATATTATTTTGTTTTTTATAATTGGCATCTGTGCAATTGCAAAAACTTTGCGCAAAAAATTTAATTTTAGTGATAATTATTTAGGATTTAGCTTTCTAATATTAGCGGGAACATTAAGTTGTATTGTATTGCAATTTTATATTCTTGGGACACCTATGTTAAACCCAAGAGGAGCAATATTTTTATATGTGTTATTTGTTTTGCCTTTTCTTTTCTTATTAAATGAATTATTTAATAAAGCAAAAATTATTCAAAATACAATTATTTTACCTCTTATTTTTATTGCTGTTTTTCATTTTTGTTCTACGGCTAATTTCGAAAGCTGCAGGGAATGGTGGTTTGATGCCAATACAAAACAAGTTTTAAGTTTAATAGAGTCGGCACCAAACCAAACTTCGAGTAATATCTCATTAAATACAGGTTGGCTATTTAATGGTTCATTTCAGTTTCATGTATTAGAGCAACATTATGAAGATATTAAATTAGCTCCTTATCATAAAGAAATATGGGCTGATAGTGTTTATACTTATTATTATTGTGAAAGATCCGATTTTCCGGAGCTTGAAAAAAATTACAATATTTACAAATCTTATGGCAATGGAAGTAGATTATTGCTCAAAAGAAGAGAAGAGTAATAATAAAAGGATAATTACTCTTGCGGTTTTATTTCCTTTAGAAAACTTTCTATTGATATTGCATTGTCAATATTGAAATGCCCTACACGCGTTCTACGCAAGGCAGATAAATATCCACCACAACCTAAATATTTGCCTAAATCATGCGCTAGGCTGCGAATGTAAGTGCCCTTGCTGCAGCTCACTTTAAAGTGTATATGAGGCAATGTTATTTCCGTTATTTCAAAGTTGTAAATTGTAACGGTGCGCGCTTTAATTACCAGACTTTCACCTGCACGAGCATAACTATATGCACGGCGACCTTCTACTTTTACTGAAGAATAAATTGGAGGAATTTGTTCTAATATTCCGGTAAACTTTTCTTTTGCTGCTAATATTTTTTCTTCTGTAATATTTTCTAAAGAAAATGTTTCTGTTATTTCTGTTTCAGCATCGTAACTCGGAGTAACGCCTCCAAGAGTAATTGTGCCTGTGTATTCTTTATCTAAAGTTTGTAATTCCTCTGCTTTTTTTGTAAATTTTCCAGTAACAACAATTAATAACCCTGTAGCAAGAGGATCGAGTGTACCTGCGTGGCCAACCTTAAGTTTTTTAGTGTTACAATAGCGCTGCAAGGGGCCTCTTATTTTTCCAATAACATCAAAGGATGTCCAATGTATTGGTTTATCTATAAGTAAAAATGTGCCTTCAATAAATTGCCCCGCGGTATACATATTAAACTATCTTTAAGTCTACCCCAAGTGCTAATAATAGAAGTATTAAAGAGCCCACAATAATCCGATAATAGCCAAAAATTTTAAAGCCATGGCGCGTTAAAAAAGTTACGAAACTGCGCATCGCAATAAGGGCAATAGCGAATGCGATAATATTACCAATTACAAAACATATGATATTATTATTATTTGCAAGCAATAATTCATATGCTTTCATGCCTGTATTTGGGCCTTCCTCTACTTCTTTTAAAAATAACGAATAGGCTGTTGCTGCAAACATAGTTGGCACTGCAAGAAAAAATGAAAATTCGGCAGCAGTTTTTCTTGTGAGTTTTTGTGTAAGTCCGCCTATAATTGTTGCAGCAGAGCGCGATACACCCGGAATTACTGCAAGACATTGAAAAATACCTATAAAGAAAGCATTTTTATATTTAATATTATCTGTATTTTGAATATCAGTAACATCATCTGTGCTAAATATTTTATCAATAAATAATAATACAATACCACCCAATATGAGTGCGATTGCAACCACTGTTACATTCTCTAGCATTGCATCTATTTGGTCGCCAAAGGCTAATCCAATTATTGCTGCGGGAATAAAACCGATAAAAAGTTTAAGATAAAAATTTACAGATTTAAAAAAACGTTTCCAATATAAAATCACCACAGAAAGTATTGCACCAAACTGAATTGCAATGGTAAACGTTTTTGTAAAATCATCTTCTGCAATACCCATAACAGAGGATGCAATAATCATGTGGCCAGTAGAAGAAACTGGTAAAAACTCAGTAATTCCTTCAACTATTGCAAGAACAACCGCTTCGAATATTGTCATGTAATAATGTTATTTTTTAGATCTATGAAATACTGCGTAGATTTCGATTGCAAATCCGATAATTACAACAATTGGAGCAATAGTAATGCGGCGTGTGCTGTATAATTCATCGCCCGGAAATACATTCGGGTCGTCCCACTTTCCGCCACTCATTAAGATAAATCCGATAATAATTACTACCAATCCAATTAAAATAAGGTAATAGTTTTCTTTACCCAAAACTATTTTTCCAAATGGAGTTGAAGTTAGCGGTTTAATTGGTTCTTTCAAAGGTGCTTGTTTATTATCCATTATAAATTGTATTTAAAATTAATAGAGTTCATCTAATTTCATGCTAATATATTTATGCACTGAATTTCTTGTGCTAAACCAAGTGATAAATATACCAATGCCGAAAAGCATTAAAAATGTAAATATAAATCCGCGTTTTAAGCCTGCATCGGTAAAGTCCCAGTAATTAAAATTATTATGCACATACCAAACAGAAAGACTCAATACGATTGTTGCTATCAATGCACTTGATATTCCGTTAAAAATACTTCTGCGCACATAAGGACTCGTTATAAATGCACGAGTTGCTCCAACAAGCTGCATACTGCGCACTAAAAAGCGATTAGAATACATGCTGAGTCGAATTGTTTTATCTATGATAGCAATGGCGATAATTAAAAATAAAATGGAAAGACCTGCAATTATAAATCCTGCAATTTTTAAATCGCTATCCACCGAGCTAATCAGTTCTTCGTTTGCACGAGTATGGGTTATTTCGGGATAAATCTGAATCTTTTCACGAAACATTTTCATACTATCAATATTTACACTTCCCGCTCTTAACGCAATGTCGATGGAAGCAGGTAATGGATTTACATCGCCTAATATTTCAGAAGGGTCTTCATTAAATTTATTTTCAAAAATTTTCATTGCATCATCCTTCGAAATAAATTTTGTTGACTTAACTGACGGTTCTGCTTCTATTTTTTGAATTAATTTATCAATATCTGTTTTAGTGAGGTCCTCCTTTAAATATGCAGATATTACTAGGTCTTCTTTAATATTTGTTTCTTCGTATTTAAATGAAATAAACAAAATGCACATAAGGCCCAACATCAGCAAAGCGAGCGATGTAATTAAAATCGAATTGATATAATGCGTTTGCTTACGCTGAAGCGATTTTCCGGATTGTTGCGACATTGGCTGCAAATTTAGAGCTTTTAAGCGATGTAACGCAAGTGCCAAACCGAAAATGCTGTTAGTAAGTGGAAATATGCATCCAAGCTAAAATTATTCAGCCGGTTCTGTATAAGAAAGTAGAGAAAAGCCTTCCGAAGGCGAGTACTTTTAGCGTATAGCATGCTCGCGGTGTGGGTTGCAGTTAAACGTGTCTGACTCTTGTGAAAACTCTCAAATAACTTTTCTCCTTTTAAAATGCACTCAAATATCCGCAAATAGCCTCAATTCGCTAACTTTGGCGCATGGATTATGCAATTGACCTGATTCGGGATATAGAAAAAAAATGGCACGCGAAATGGACCGAGATGCAATTATATAAGGTAGTTGAGGATACAAGTCGCCCAAAATATTATGTTTTGGATATGTTTCCATACCCAAGCGGAAGCGGTTTGCACGTTGGACATCCGCTTGGATATGTTGCAAGCGATATTTTTTCGCGCTATAAAAGATTAAGAGGATTTAACGTTTTGCACCCAATGGGTTTTGATGCTTTTGGACTTCCGGCCGAACAATATGCCATTGAAACTGGTCAGCATCCGGCAGAAACTACCAAAAAAAATATCGCATATTTCAGAGAGCAATTAATGCGTATGGGTTTTAGTTACGACTGGACTCGAGAAGTAAAAACCAGCGACCCGAAATTTTATAAATGGACGCAGTGGATTTTTATGCAATTGTTTAAATGCTGGTATAATCCCTACACAAATAAAGCGGAATATCTAAATTCATTAATTGCAATTTTAGAGCAGGAGGGAAGCACAAAATTATTTATTTTAGATAAATGCGCAACATCAATTTCTGCTGATGATTGGAAACAACTTTCGGAAAAAGAACAACAACAATTTTTAATGCAATTTCGACTTGCATATTTAGCTTATGCTGATGTTTGGTGGTGCGAAGTTTTAGGAACTGTATTGGCAAACGATGAAGTGAAAGACGGAGTAAGCGAACGCGGTGGACACCCGGTTGAAAAAATTAAAATGCGCCAATGGTTTTTGCGTATTACTAATTATGCTGAACGTCTACTTGAAGGATTAGAAAGAGTTGATTTTAGCGATAGCATGAAAGAAATGCAGCGCAATTGGATTGGGAAAAGTGAAGGCGCGCTTGTTAATTTTTCGCTTGCCAATGGAGATGGTTCCATTCAAATTTTTACAACAAGACCTGATACCATTTTTGGTGCATCGTTTATGGTTTTAGCACCTGAACATCATTTGGTTGAAAAAATAACTACTAAGGACCAAAAAATTGATGTTGAACTATATGTGTCGTACGTAAAAAGCAGAAGCGAAAGAGATAGAATAAGTGAGGTAAAAAAAGTAAGTGGGCAATTTACAGGAGCATTTGCAATAAATCCCTTTAGCGGAAAACAAATTCCGATTTATATTGCTGAATATGTTCTGGCAGGATATGGAACTGGCGCAATTATGGCTGTTCCTAGTAACGATGATAGAGACAGAGCGTTTGCAGAAAAATATGATATAGAAATTATTGAAGTAGTTGATCAAGGTGCCTATCCAAATGCAGAACGAGAAGATAAGGTTGGAAAAATAATAAATTCCGATTTTTTAAACGGATTAGAAGTTAAGAATGCCATTCAAAAAATAATTACAGAAATAGAAAATAAATCAATTGGAAAACGCAAAATTAATTTTCGCTTGCGCGATGCAGGTTATTCGCGACAAAGATATTGGGGCGAGCCTTTTCCTGTGTATTATAAAGATGAAATTCCCTATTTATTAGATGAAAAAGATTTGCCGGTGATATTGCCTGAGGTAGAAACTTATAAGCCAAGTGGTGCAGGAAAATCACCCTTAAGTTCTTTAACAGAATGGGTAAATTTACCTGACGGTACTACGCGCGAAACCGATACTATGCCTGGTTATGCCGGTTCAAGTTGGTATTTTTATCGCTACATGGATGTTGATAATACGGAGGCATTTGCATCAACCGAAAAAATTAAATATTGGAAGGATGTTGACATGTATATTGGCGGAACTGAACACGCAGTAGGTCATTTATTGTATTCGAGAATGTGGAATAAATTTTTATATGATTTAAATCTAGTAGAGGTTGATGAGCCCTATAAAAAATTGGTAAATCAAGGCATGATTCAGGGCTTTTCTAAAATTGTATATCGTGTAAGTGGAACAAATTTATTTGTAACAAAAGGAGAGAAGCATAAGTATGAGGTAACAGAGTTGCGTGTTGATATCAAATTAGTTGATGGTGATGAATTGGATATTGAAAAATTTAAAATGTGGCGAAACGATTTTGCAGATGCTGAATTTATATTGGAAGATGGAAAATTTATTTGTGGTTCTGAATTAGAAAAAATGTCAAAATCGAAACACAATGTTGTTAACCCCGATGAAGTGATTGACACCTACGGAGCCGATTGTTTTCGCATATACGAAATGTTTTTAGGCCCGATTGATGCAGGTAAACCCTGGGATACAAAAGGAATAACAGGAGTGTATGGATTTTTACGCAAATTGTGGCGCTTATTTGTTGATGAAAATGGCGACTTAAAAATAACAAACGATAAAGCCACCGCTGTAGAATTAAAAATCCTCCATAAAACCTTGAAAAAAGCCTCTGAAGATATCGAAAGATTAAGTTTTAATACCGCAGTGAGTGCATTTATGATTTGTGTGAACGAATTAGGCGCTGCAATGTGTTATAAACAAGAAATTCTGGAAAAATTTCTCATTACCGTTGCGCCATTTGCCCCTTTTATTACAGACGAATTATGGCAAAAAATGGGGAATTCAGGAAGCATTCACACAGCAGTTTGGCCGGAGTATAATCCGGAGTATTTGGTGGAAAATAGCTTTAATTATCCTGTTTCTATTAATGGAAAAGCAAGAGCAAATATCGAACTGCCAATAGATATGCCTATAGATGAAATTGAAAGACAGGTTATGGCACTCGAATCAGTATTAAAATGGACAGAAGGAAAAACACCTAAAAAAGTAATTATTGTAAAAGGAAAAATTGTAAATGTTGTTGTTTAAAAAAAATAAAATATGAAAAAATTTGGATTATTTATTTGTTTGATTGGTGTTTTTTCTTTTAGCAACGCGCAGAGTATTTCTGAAAATATTAAGCTGCAAGCTGAAACCATGGCAACTGCTTTTGAGGATAAAGATTATAGCTTATTATTAGATTATACCTATCCTAAAATTCTTGAAATTGGGGGCGGAAAAGATATGATGTTGCAATTGGTAAAAGAAGCAATAGACCAAATAAATGCTGATGGTTATTTTATTGATTCTGTTACAGTTGGCCAACCCGGGGATATATTTGAAGCAGGTAATGAATTGCATGCATTAATTGTTCAAAAGGTATACACCCATTATAAGGCTGGAAAAATAATTAGCGAAAGTTCATTACTTGCAGTTTCAAAAAATAAGGGACTAAACTGGTATTTTCTCGATGTTAAACAATTAACACCTGAATTAACAAAATCTATTTTTCCCGATTTTAATAATAACCTGATAATACCTGAGGCAAAAGCGCCAGTATTTATATATAATACTAAATAACACAAAAAATTAATTATGTCGCAAATACAGCTTGTTGAATGTCCACGAGATGCCATGCAAGGTATACATGAATTTATTTCTACGGAAAAAAAAGTGGCATATATTAATCAGCTATTAAAAGTGGGTTTCGATACGATTGATTTTGGCTCTTTTGTATCGCCAAAGGCTATTCCACAAATGGCAGATACTGCAGAGGTTTTGCAGCGATTGGATTTAGAAAATACTACTTCAAAATTATTGGCTATTATCGGCAACACACGCGGCGCAGAGGATGCAGTTCAATTTGAGCAAATTCGTTTTTTAGGATTTCCATTTTCTATTTCTGAAACATTTCAACAACGCAACGTAAATTCGAGTATTACTGAAAGTGTCGACAGAGTAAAAGAAATTAAAAAACTTTGCGATGATAATAACAAAGAACTTATGATTTATATTTCTATGGGTTTTGGTAATCCCTATGGCGATTCATGGAGTGCTGAGGTAGCTGCTGATTGGGTGGAGAAAATGGTAAAATTGAATATTAAATATATTTCTCTTGCCGATACAATTGGTATTGCAGATCCTGAATCCATTCAATATTTATTTTCTTATTTAATTCCTAAATTTCCGGAGGTTGCCTTTGGTGCGCATCTGCACACAACGCCTGATACGTGGTTAGAAAAAATTGACGCTGCTTATAATAGTGGATGCAGACGTTTTGATGGTACAATTAAAGGATTAGGTGGCTGTCCGATGGCTGCTGACGACCTGACAGGAAATATGGCGATGGAAAATATTATTCAATACTTTCGTCACGAAGAAGTTGACCTAGAAATAAATAAAAAAGAGTTTAGAGAAAGTGTCCGTAAAGCACTCATTACATTTCCACTATAACATTAGATTTTTTTATGTTATATGGATGGGTAAGTAAATAAGTGTTAATTTGTATTAATAATGGCTATTTGCAGTTAATTCTTCCAAATTTATTATTTTAATTATTTACTTAGCAGTTATAAATTGTAAGCCATGAATAAATTGTATATAATTATTCTATTATTAATTGTTTCGGCAAATGTATTTTGTCAATCAGGTTCAGAACATTCAATTGATATGTTTTTCAAAAAAGCAGAAGCCAATAATTTTAGCGGCAATGTTTTGGTTGCACAAAATGGAAAAATTATTTTAAAAAAAGGATATGGCTTGCGGGATAGGGAAGTAAATTCCAAAGAAAATGGCGAATCCGTTTTTGATATTGGTTCCATAACAAAACAATTTACAGGTGCAGGGATTCTTAAGCTTGAAATGGAAGGGAAATTGAATGTGCAAGATGCCTTAAAAAAATATTTTCCCAATGTGCCAGAAGATAAAAAAAATATTACTCTGCATCAACTGCTTACCCACAGTGCTGGATTTCCTGGAGCATTGGGTGACGATTTTAATAATATTTCTACCGACGATTTTATAACATTGGCATTTAATGAGCAATTGCTATTTAAACCAGGCTCACAATATGAATATTCAAATGTGGGGTTTTCAATTTTGGCAATTATTATTGAAAAAGTATCTGGCAAATCTTATGAAGCATATTTGCACGACGCAATATTTGTTCCCGCAGGTATGTTGCATACAGGATATATTATTCCACAATATCGTGACGATGAATTATCAGTAGGATATCGCGAAGATGGTTCTCGATGGGGCACCATGCCAGAGCGTTATAATGCTGTTTCGCCCGGTTGGAATCTAAAAGGTAATGGCGGAATTTTAACTACTTTAGACGATATGTATAATTGGTATCTCGCCCTACAAGGAAATACAATTTTAAATGCTGATGCAAAAGAAAAATATTTTGAACCACATATTAAAGAATATGAAAATGGAAATACCTATTATGGGTACGGTTGGGTAATTGAACAACGGCTCGAAGGGAAGTTTATTTGGCACAACGGCGGCAATGGTGTATCGCTTAGTACTTTTATGGGATTTAATCAGCAAACCCAAACTTGTATAATTGTTAATGTAAATGTGGGAGGAAAAGTGTCTGATGATTATGCAATAAAATGTTTGGATATCATGAATGGATTGAATGCAAGTTTAGATTCAAATGTGAATATGCAATATGCCGGAAAATTTTTATTAAATAAAAAGGATACAATTCAAGTTCATTTTGATGAATTCGATAGGTTGATTACAGAATATACATCACCTGAAGTATTTCAATTATTATTATTGGATGGAACAGAAAAAGCACCAGAAATTGAAAACTATAATAATAAAACAAAAAATATGTTAGAAGCATTATTTACTAAAGATTATACTTTAATTGCAAAAGCTTGGGATATGGACGCAAAAGAGTTTGAAGATAATGCAGGAAAAATGTGGCAAAATCAAGCTGAAGAAAGTGGTGGATTTGATAAAATCCAAATTATTGGAACAGCTGCGCGCCGCGGAGCAAATGCGTTTATTACAGTTGCCAATATTAAATTCAAACAGAATTCTGTTTATATGATGTACGTTTGGCGTGGCGATAATCTGGTTGATGCCAGAGATATAAATATCCCAAATAAGGTATTCGATTGGGAAAATAACACAACATTTTCAGCAGCAAACAACAATAAAAAAATGGTACTTGAAAAGGGTAATATTAAAGTGATAAGCGAGCTGGGAATGACAATTTTAACTCCACTCAAATAAATTTAAATCACACACAAATCTCTTGATAGTAAAGGTCTTAGGGTTGCAAATTACAGAAATAGCTTTTATATAAAGTAAGGAAATTCGCATTTAATATTCGACATTCACTACAAAAACCTTACTTTTATTCCTTTAACTTTGTAACACACTAATAAAACTAGACAACATGAAACATGTTTACATGCTATGCGTTTTTTTATGTGGAGGCCTACTTATAAAAGCCCAGGCACCCGTAAAACCTAATTTTGTGATAATAATTGCCGACGACTTGAACGATTACGTGCAGGGCTTTGGTGGTCATCCGCAAACAAATACACCTACAATTGCCAAAATTGAAAAAAAAGGAACAACCTTTTTAAATTCCTTTTGCACCGGTCCCAAATGTGCCCCTAGTCGCACAAGTTTAATTACAGGTAAAGATACCTACTATACAAAAATTTACAATAATGATGACATTGGGTGTAAAGAATTTCGTAAAAATTTTACAGTTGCAAAAGGAAATCCTACTGTTTTTACAATGCCACAATTATTAAAGGACAGCGGAGGGTATTATACCTATACATTAAGTAAGGTGATGCATTGTTATGTTGGATTGCCAGATTTTGATACAACAAATGTGGGCGCATGTAATAAAGGCCTTTCGTGGAGCCAGGCATTTTCGTATGGGCAGGGTGGTGACCTTGATCCGATTTTAGATTATGGCAACGCTAATGATGACGGTGTTAATGGATTTTATTTTACGCCAATTCCTGACTCTATGGAAAGTCAAATGGTAGATTATGTGATTACGGATTCGGCAATTGCTTTTATTCAAAATTATGCAGACGATGCATCCACTTATTGTAGTAAACCATTTTTTATGACAGTTGGATATAAACGCCCTCATGGGCCGTTTTATGTTCCAGAAAAATATTTTTTGCCGTTTTATGATACCGATTATTACAGCTATCCCTATAATTTACCCTATAATAGTCCTGTTGGTGGAACGCCCGCAAATGGTGTAATTATGCCACCGCAACCGGATCCGTTTTGGAGCGATTATACATCCCTTCCCGACGATTTTGTTGGTAAAGCATTGAACGAAGAAGATTATGTGCATCCCGATTTTTTAAATTTTGGTGATTATATGTTGGGTTTACCATCACCTCCTGAAATTGGTCCGGGTTTAACTGATGAGGAGAAATTATTTATTTTACAAGAATCAGAAAGAGCAAATGGTATTTTAGCATATTTAGCTTCTATTCGTTTTATGGATGCTCAAGTTGGAAGATTATACGATGAAATAAAATCGCATCCCGAAATTTTTAATAATACCGTATTTATTATCACAAGTGATCATGGATATTCTTTAGGCGAAAAAACACACTGGCGAAAAGGTTGTATGTGGGAAACTGACGTACGTATCCCTCTTATTATTGCTGACATGCGCAGTCCTGCTAAAAGAACTACAAAACGCGTTGTAAACAATATTGATATTATGCCAACTGTATTAGAAATGGCAGGAGTTGCATTTCCGAATTTTCCTGATGGCTCACCCTATTTAGATGGCGTAAGTTTAACACCATTGCTTGCAAATCCGAATACTCCATGGGACAAACCGGCAGTATCTGCATTAAAATTGCACGGTTATAACGAAGGTTTTTGTTTCCCACAATATTCGGTGCGCGATGATGAGTGGCATTATATTCGTTATCAAACAAACGGTGCAACTGCGCCTTCATGCAATGAAGCACTTAGCGTATTTCAAGAAGAATTATATCATATTGGAAAAAATAGAAATATTGATCCATACGAATGGAATAATCTTGCAACCAATCCAACTTATACAAGCGTAAAGGATCACCTTGCAACATTTTTACCTGGCGGTGTTAACTATTTGCAATTTGATAGAACTGCCGAAAATTCTGATATAGTAGTAGAGGCAAATCAGTTGGGTGTATTTCCAAATCCAACAAGTGCTTTTGCAAATTTCAGAGTGAGTGATATTGATCCGGGTGAAGCAACTTTTTGTATAACAGATGTAATTGGTCGCATTTTAATCAACGATAAAATTGAAATCGACGAAAATGGTTATCTAGAATTTTCTTATAATGTGCAATCCTTAGAACAAGGATATTATTTTGGTCAACTTAAACAAAATAATCAAGTGCTAACCGTTGAGTTTATTGTAGCACGATAACAATTAATATTTTTAAAAAGAGGTTGTCTTTAAAAGAAGGCAACCTCTTTTTTGTACCAAATAAATAAACAGTTTGTAAAAAGTGAATTAAATTATAAAAAGTTAATAGAAGTGAGAATTAAAAATTTATTAGAAGATTAATTGCCGGGGCCTGCAAAAAATGTAAAATATCTCCTAATTAATACATAATTATTGAAGAAAATTTGGTAAAACCCTTAAATATTGCATTATTTGCATACCAATTTATTATAACTATGCAACTCAACGACCTCGATTACCAAATTTTGGAACAACTCATAAAAGATGGGCGTAAGTCGTTTACCGATATTGCAGAAGAGCTCAATGTATCGGTAGGAACAATTCGCAACCGCTACAACGCCTTTATGGAACACGATTTATTGTCAATTATCGGAAGAGTAAATCCTGAAAAAATAGGATTTCATACCTACGCTCAAATATTAATTAAGGTGCGCCCGGTTGACAAACTTTCTATTGTTGCAGAGCGCATTGGCGTGTTGCCAGAAGTAAGTTTTTTGGCAATGACAACAGGCGCGTACGATTTAGAAGTTAATGTAATGTGTCGCAATAACGACCACCTTGTTGAATTAATGACCAACCGTATTACAAAAATGGATGGCATATTCGAGAGCTCTACAAATATTTATTTTAAGGTATACAAATACGCTCAACCCGATTTATATTTACTGAGGTCTAACGATGCAATTAATAATATGGAAACAGAATAATAGTTTTGCATTTGAGATAAAAATTAAATTCATTTTTTTTGGTATTAATCTGCAAACCTAACTCCCTTCGTTTTTGCAATTCCCTTCAATTTGCAAAAAACATATTGCACGTTTTTTTTGAGCAAAAGTTATTCTTTAATTGTGTATGCACATATGATATTTTTTTTTGAAAATAAATATCATTTATACTTTACTTTTTTTTGTTAGACCTAAAAAAAGATGTATACTTGTAATCTAAAATTTGAACTATGAAGAAAATATTTACTAATTTATTATCGCTGAGAACTGCTGTATTAGTTACATCTGTTATTTTTACACAAACAACTCAGGCACAATCTTACATCCAGTCGGAGTGCGATTTTGCACCTCTTTCTACAGATGGAACTGTAATTTGTTTAGCTGATGATGGCGTGAGTGGAGCACTTCCTCTTGGGTTTACATTTGAATTATATGAAGTGCCATTTACCGAATGTTTCACAAGCGCTAACGGATATTTGTCATTTACTTCCGGTTTAGGTAGCGCATGCTGCACTGGTATTGTTTTGCCTTCCGGATTATATCCTTATTCCATCTTTTTTGGCCAAGAAGATTTGGACCCAAACACATGTATTGATGGTGAAATTAGTTACTACACCACAGGTGCCCCCGGCAGTCAGATTTTTGTTTTGAGTTATACAGACGTGCCGCATTATCCTGGGCCATTTGGCAATTTTCCTGTTACAGTTCAGGTGCAATTATATGAAAGTACAAACGAAGTGCGTATCGTAACAACAGAATTTAATAGCGATGGCGGTTTCGCAACAATGGGCTTAAATAAAGATGCTACTGAAACAGATTTAGTTTCTGGTAGAAACAGCGCTGATTGGTCTGCTTATGAAGAATGTATTTCATTTATTCCGGATGGTTTACCTGATGCAGGTTGCACAAATCCTGATGCAGTTAATTATGATCCGGGTGCTGAAATTGAAGACGGTTCATGTTTTTTTGGATATTTATATTCTGTCTGCGATTACGATTTAATGCCGTCAGAGGGAACAGCTCTTTGTTTAGCTGATGATGGCGTTTCAACAGCAATTCCTATGGGATTTGATTTTCCATTTTATGGCATTAATCATTCGAACGTTTATATTGGTGCAAATGGTTTTGTTACCTTTAATTCAGGCGCAGGTTCGGCTTGTTGCACAGGTCAAATTCTGCCAAATACAGCATATCCAAATTCAATATTTATTGGTCAAGAGGATTTAGATCCCAATAGCTGTGTTGATGGAGATATTTCTTATTATACAACAGGCTTAGCAGGCAGTCAAGTGTTTGTTGTAACATTTACTGATGTTCCACATTATCCCGGTCCTGAAGGCACTTTTCCCGTTTCTATGCAATTACAATTGTATGAAGCAACCGGCGAAATAAAAGTTGTAGTTACGGAGTGGAATAACGATGGAGGTGCCGCTACTTTAGGATTAAATTATAATGGCACAATTGCAAATGCAGCACCTGGCAAAAATTCAGAAATTTGGGATGCATTTGATGAATGTCATGCATGGATACCAAGCGCAACTGCAATTCCAACATGCGATATTCCAACCGGTTTATTTGTAGATGGAATAACAACAAACGATGCAGTTTTACATTGGGATGTTATGGATGGCGCAAATCAATATCGTGTTACACTTCAAAACACTGCAACAGGTTTAATTAAAACAAAAGGGTTTAATACAAATTATGTTGAATTAATAGATAAACTTCAACCATTAACAACATACGCATTTAGAGTTAAAACTGTGTGTTATGATATTTTAGGTGAAATTACGCCTCCATCAGAATGGGTCTATTTTACTACACTAGGTCGCATCGGCTCATCAGAAGCAACTATTAATATGTATCCAAATCCAAGTAACGGACAGTTTACTTTACACATTAATAATTACGCAGATAATAATTTTGAATTATATGTTTTTGATGCTGTTGGCAAAATAATTTATAATAAAACTATCCAAATAAATAATGCAGATTATACCGAACAAATTAATTTAGAAAATGTAGCTGCAGGTATTTATCAAGTTAAATTAATAAATGATGATGCACAATATTCTTATCCAGTAGTAATACAAAAATAAATTCAGATTAAAGAATTTAAAGTCCGCTCGACATTTGAGCGGACTTTTTAGGTTTAAGTATATAAATCTTTGTTTATTCCACCATTCTGAATATAAATGCAAATATTTTCCCCCACTATTTGAAAAACAACATTATTTTAATACCTTTAGCATGAAAAATTACATTTAATTTACATTCACTACTAAAAACAAGCTTTATGAGAATTTTTAACTTATCAAGAAGATTAATTTTGGCCATCGCCGGTTTGCTGATTTTTTCAGCAACAAGTTATGCGCAATATTGCATACCAACCTACACCACCGGGACGACCTTTGGCGATTATTGCAGTTACGTTGGATTAGGCGACATTTCCAATGCAACAGATGGAGCTCTTTCGCCATATTATTCAGACTATACGGCTATGTCTACTGATTTAAATGTTGGCGGCACTTACACAATAAGTGTTACATCAGGTTCTTATACCTCGAACAATGATTTTGGAATCTGGATTGACTACAACAGTGATGGAGATTTTTTCGATGTAGATGAACTCGTGGGAACAGTGCAAGATTTAGGTGCATTTTCAACTGGAACTGTAACTTTTACTGTTCCGGCAGGCGTTATTGGAGGTGCTACTCGAATTCGTGTTCGCGAAATTTATGCTATGGTTGCTATTCCCGATCCGTGTGCTTCATATTCTTATGGTGAAACTGAAGATTATTCAGTAAATATTATGGGCGGTGCTTCACATGATGTTGGTATTATCGATATTACAAATCCGGTTTCAGGTGTTGATCTTGGTTTGGAAGATATAACAGTTACAATCAGAAACTATGGTTCTGAACCGGCAACTGGATTTTCTGTCTATTATCAAGTTGATGGCGGTATTTTAACAGGCGGTTTTTATTTAGGAACTATTGATCCTTATGCCACTGCTTCTTATACTTTGCCTGAAGGTTGGGATTTTAGCCTTGATGGTTGTTATGTGATTACTGCATTTACTGTTTTAGATGGTGATGAAAATGCTGAAAATGACCTTTATTCTGAAACAGTTTGTAACCTTGGTCCTATTACAGGCACAGGTGCAATGTATATTTATTCAAATTCAACAGGGGGCGAACCTTGGTTTACTACAACGAATACAACGGCTATGAATACAGTATTCGGTGCTGAAGGTACAGGTTGGACAAGAGATTATTATGAGACAATAGATCCATTGTTGGTTTTTTCACCAGATAATTGTTTTGTATTTCTTGAAGGTAGCGATTTTCATGCATTAGAACTTGAAGCATTTTTAGATGCAAATATTTCTACAGTAGAATCTTGGGTTGCTTCCGGCGGTAAATTATTTTTAAATGCCGCTCCTAACGAAGGCGACGGTATGAGCTTCGGCTTTGATGGTACCTCATTAGTTTATGATGGTGGAACAGGTTTAGCTGATGCTACTATTCCAGGGCATCCAATATTTAATGGTCCATTTACACCGGTTGGCACTGAATGGTCTGGTTCAAACTTTAGTCACGCACGCATTACCGGTACTGATATTACAACTGTAATAAATGAAAGCGGTTCTGATGATATTACTTTAGCCGAAAAAGCTTGGGGTGATGGTATTGTTATGTTTGGTGGTATGACTGCTAATTATTTTCACTCACCATTATTAGAAGCTGCTAATTTGCGCGCTAATATTTTAGCGTATTTAAGTTGTGTTGAAATACTTGTTTGCGAAATTCCTTCAGGATTATTTGCAGATGGTATTACATCAAACGATGCAGTTTTACATTG